>JAYUPN010000102.1:0-12167 GCA_043760065.1 Rubrivivax sp. | reverse complement strand
CGCAGAACTTGACGACGGTGTCTTCGAGCTGGCGGTGTTCGGGGGTGAATTTCATGGCGGGTCCTGGTGGTCAGAAACGGGCGACGCCAAAGGTGTTGGGTCGCAAGGTGCGTCGTTCGGCTTCTTGCGCCAGCGCCAGGCACAGCCCCAGCACGCGGCGCGTGTCGCGCGGGTCGACGACGCCGTCGTCCCACAGGCGAGCGGTGCCGAAGAGGACGTGGCTCTCGGCGTCCAGGCGCTGCTTGAGCGCGTCGCTCATCGCGGCGAGCGCTTCGTCGTTGGCGGGCAGGCCCAGCCGCTCGAGCTTGGCGCGGTTGAGGATGTCCATCACCTGCGCGGCCTGCGCGCCGCCCATCACGGCCGTGCGCGCGCTGGGCCAGCTGAAGATGAAGCGCGGGTCGAAGCCGCGGCCGCACATGCCGTAGTTGCCGGCACCGAAACTGCCGCCGAGCACGATGGTGAATTTGGCGACGCGCGCGTTGGCCACGGCCTGGATCATCTTGGCTCCGTGCTTGATGGCGCCGGCCTGCTCGGCCGCCTTGCCGACCATGTAGCCGGTGGTGTTCTGCAGGAAGACGAGCGGCGTGCCCGACTGGTCGCACAGCTGGATGAACTGCGCCGCCTTGGTGCTGCCCACCGGCTGGATGGGGCCGTTGTTGCCGATGAGGCCCACCGCATGGCCGTGCAGCCGCGCCTGGCCGCACACCGTGTCGGTGGCGTAGGCGGCCTTGAACTCCAGGAAGTCGGATCCGTCGACCAACCGCGCGATCACCTCGCGCACGTCGTAGGGCTCACGCTCGTCGGCGGGCACGACGCCCATCAGCTCTTCGGCGGCGAACAGCGGCTCGGGTGCGGCTGTCGCGGGCGGCACCGTGTCCCACGGCAGCTTGTCCAGCCACTCGCGCGCCAGCGCGATGGCGTGGGCGTCGTTGTCGGCCAGGTACTCGCCCAGGCCGGTGACCTGGGCGTGCATCTGCGCGCCGCCGAGTTCTTCGTCGCTGGCGTCCTCGCCGATGGCGGCCTTCACCAGCGGCGGGCCGGCCAGGTAGATGCTGCTGCGGCCCTTGACGAGCACGACGACGTCGCTCAAGCCCGGCAGATAGGCGCCGCCAGCGGTCGACGAGCCGTGCACGACGGCGATCTGCGGGACGCCGGCGGCCGACAGCCGCGCCTGGTTGGCAAAGGTGCGGCCACCGTCGACGAAGATCTCGGCCTGGTACATCAGGTTGGCGCCGCCGGACTCCACGAGTGCGATCAGCGGCAGCTTGTTCTGCGCCGCCAGCTCCTGCGCGCGCAGCGCCTTCTTCAGCCCCATCGGCGCCACCGTGCCGCCCTTGACCGCGCTGTCGCTGGCGCTGATCAGCACGCGTTTGCCCGCGACGACGCCGATGCCGACGATGCTGCCGCCGCCCATCACGATCTTCTTGCCGTCGTCATCGTGCATGGCCAGACCAGCCAGCGGGCTGAGCTCGAGAAACTCGCTGCCGCGGTCGAGCAAACGCGCCACGCGCTCGCGTGGCAGCAGTTGCCCTCGCTGCTCGAATCTGGCGCGTTTGCTTTCGCTGCTCCGCACCACCTGGGCCTGCAGGGCCTGCACTTCGGCCAGGCGCTCCTGCATGCGCTGTGTGTTGGCAGCGAAAGCAGGCGAGCGCGGGTCCAGCAGCGACGACAGCGCCGGCATTACTTCAGCACCTCGGGCGTGACCGCGCGGTGAAAACCTTCGAAGGGCACCGACGTCGATTCGGTGCCGAGCGGAAAGATGTCGCTGCCCAACGAAGCCGCGCCGTCGATCTGCAGCGTCACGCCGCTGATGAAGCTGGCCGCCGGCGACAGCAGGAAGACGATCGCGGCGCTGACCTCGGCCTCCACGCCCAGGCGGCGCAGCGGCACGTGTGCTTTCAGCCGCGGGATGATCGACTTCATCGCGCCGCCGTAGGTGTCCATGCCGCTGGACGCGATCCATCCCGGCGCCACCGCGTTGACGCGCACGCCGGCGTGCGCCCACTCGAAAGCCGCGGTCATCGTCAGGTTGCTCATGCCGGCGCGTGCCGCGCCGCTGTGGCCCATGCCGGGCATGCCATTGCGGAAGTCGGCCGTCATGTTGACGATGGCGCCGCCCTGCGTCTGCAGGCACTGGATGAACAGCTCGCGCATCATCAGGAAACCACCGGTGAGGTTGTTGGCCACCACGGCGTCGAAGCCGTTCCGGGTGATCGCCATCAGCGGCGCCGGAAACTGGCCGCCGGCGTTGTTGACGAGGCCGCTCACCGGCCCGTGCGCCGCCAGCACCGCCGCCACGCCTGCCTTCACCGCCAGGTCGTCGCGGATGTCGAAGGCCACCGTGTGGCACACGCCGCCGTCGGCCGTGATCTCGGCTGCCACCGTGTCCAGCTTGGCCTGTGTGCGGCCGCTGATGACGACGGTGGCACCCAGGCTGGCCAGTTCGTGCGCCACGCAGCGGCCGATGCCGCTGCCGCCGCCGGTCACCCAGTGCACCTGGCCGGCGAAGAGGCCGGGGCGGAAGACGCTGGCATAACGGCTCGGGGCGGTGTGTCTCATCGCGAAGGGTGCGCGCTCGGGCGAGCGCAGGCATGGGCTGCGGAGGCCCGCATTAGGCGACCAGGTGACGTTAACGTCAACAGGATGACATATGGGTGATTACCCGCATCCTCGCGGCACCCACCGCGGCTACGATGCCGGGCATCCCCTTGTCGACCGTTTTCCGAAAGACCCCAACCATGGACCTGCAAGCCTGCACCGAAGCCCTGCGCACCAAAGTCGGCGCCGCGAGCGGCCTCAACGCCACCCTCAAGTTCGACTGCGGCGCCGACGGCGTGGTGGTCATCGACGGCAAGAGCGTGCCCAACACCGTCAGCAACACCGACAGCGAGACCGACTGCACGGTGGCCATCACGCTGGCCAACCTGGCGGCGCTGGTCAGCGGCGAGCTCGAACCCGCCACCGGCTTCATGATGGGAAAGTTCAAGGTCAGCGGCGACATGAGCGTGGCGATGAAGCTGCAGCGCGTGGTCTGAACGCGTGAATGCCCCCGCCGTGCTGAGCCCGGTCGCGCGCCCAGGGGCGCAGCGCAAGCGCGCGGCGGCCTCGGCGCAGGAAGTGGTGGACTCGCACCGCGACGAGGACACCGGCGCACTCTTCGGCATCACCGAGCTGTGCCGCGAGTTCGGCATCACGCTGCGCACGATCCGCTTCTACGAGGACAAGGAGCTGCTCAAGCCGCGCCGCATCAACGGCACCCGCGTCTACACGCGGCGCGACCGGGCGCGGCTGGCGCTGATCCTGCGCAGCAAGGCCATCGGCGCCAGCCTGGCCGAAATCAAGCACTACCTGGACTTGTACGGCGCGCACGGCGAAGGCCGCGTGCAGCAGATGAAGTACGTGCTGGACCGCACCGACCAGGCGATCGTCGAACTCGAAACCAAACGCGCCCACATCGACGCCACGCTGGCCGAGTTGCGCATCATCAACGCCGCGGTGCGCGTCCAGCTCGACCGCCGCTGAAAGCCGGGTCCGCCCCGGCAAGGAGCAAGCTCCATGGACATGGCCGCCAACCCCGAACTGCTGCGCACCACGCTGGCCGCGCACCTGGCGCGCCAGCGTGCCGCCTACCACGCGCAGCCGGTGCCGACGCGTGCCGAGCGCCAGGCCGACCTGTTGGCGCTGCGCGCCCTGGTGCGCGACAACCAGCAGCCCCTGTGCGACGCCGTCAGCGCCGACTACGGCCACCGCTCGCGCCACGAGACGGTGCTGACCGAGATCGCGCCGGTGGTCGACGGCCTGCGCCACGTGCAGGGCCGGCTGCGCGGCTGGATGGCGCCGCAGCGCCGCCACGTCGACCCCATGAGCTTCTTCGGCGCCAGCAACCGCGTCATCCCGCAGCCGCTGGGCGTGGTGGGCGTGATCGTGCCGTGGAACTTCCCCCTCAACCTGAGCTTCGTGCCGCTGAGCTACATCTTCGCCGCCGGCAACCGGGCGATGGTGAAGATGAGCGAGAACTCGCGCCACCTGGCGGCGCTGCTGATCGAGCTGTCACCGCGCTACTTCGCGCCCGAGAAGCTGCAGTTCTTCGACGAGACCGGCGGCGTCGGCATCGAGTTCTCCAAGCTGCCTTTCGACCACCTGCTCTTCACCGGCTCGGGCGCCACCGGCAAGGCCGTGATGGCGGCAGCGGCGGCCAATCTGTGCCCTGTCACGCTGGAGCTCGGCGGCAAGGCGCCGGCCATCGTCTGCGACGACTTCCCGCTGCGCACGGCGGCCGAGCGCATCCTGTTCGTGAAGTGCCTGAATGCCGGGCAGATCTGCACCTCGGTCGACCACGCCTGGCTGCCGCAGGGCCAGGTCGAGGCCTTCGTGCAGATGGCGCGCGAGATCGTGCCGCAGCGCTACCCGAAGCTCGATTCGACCGACTACACCTCGATCATCGACGAGCGCAGCTTCCAGCGCCTCGTGAACGCGCTGGACGAGGCGCGCGCCGGCGGCGCCAACGTGATCCCGCTGCTGCCCGGCCCGGCCTTTGACGCCGCGACACGCAAGATCGCGCCGCACATCGTGCTCAACCCGCCCAGGGGCAGCGCGCTGGCCGAGCGCGAGATCTTCGGCCCCATCCTGCCGCTGCTGCCGTACCGCGAGCTGTCGGAGGTGGTGGCCGCCGTCAACGCCGGGCCGCGCCCGCTGGCGATCTACCCCTTCAGCCACGACAAGGCGCGACTGCAGCACCTGCTCGACCACGTGATGAGCGGCGGCGTCAGCATCAACGACGCGCTGATGCACGTCGCGCAGCACGACCTTCCCTTCGGCGGTGTGGGTGCATCGGGCATGGGCCACTACCATGGGCGCGAGGGCTTCGAGACCTTCTCCAAGCTGCGCCCGGTGTTCAGGCAGGCGCCCTTTTCCGCCATGAAGTTCCTGGCCCCGCCCTACGGCAAGTTCGCCGACCGCATGCTGCGTTTCCTGACCCGTTGAGAGGACTTGAAATGAAACCCCCAAGCTCACTTCGTTCGCTGCCCCCCAAGGGGGCGCTCAGCACCTTCGGAACGGCCGGGCGGTGCTGAAATGAGCCACGCCTACATCTACGACCACGTGCGCACGCCGCGCGGCAAGGGCAAGAAGGACGGCAGCCTGCACCAGGCCAGCCCGGTCTGGTTGTTGCGTACGCTGCTGCAGGCGCTGCAGCAGCGCAATGCGCTGGACACCGCGCTCGTCGACGACGTGGTGCTGGGCTGCGTCACGCCGGTGGGCGAACAGGGCGCCGACATCGCGCGCACCGCGGTGCTCGACGCCGAGTGGGCCGAGAGCGTGGCCGGCGTGACGCAGAGCCGCTTCTGCGCCAGCGGCCTGGAAAGCATCAATCTGGCCGCCGCCAAGGTGGCCAGCGGCTACGAAGACCTGGTCGTCGGCGGCGGTGTCGAGAGCATGAGCCGCTGGCCGATGGGCAGCGACGGCGGCGCCTGGTTCATGGACCCGCGCATCAACCAGAAGCTGGGCTTCGTGCCACAGGGCGTGGGCGCCGACCTCATCGCCACGCTCGAAGGCTTCAGCCGCACCGATGTCGATGCCTACGCGCTGAACTCGCACGCCAAGGCCGCCGCAGCGCGCGCCGCCGGCCACTTTGCACGCAGCGTGATCCCGGTGCGCGACATCGCCGGCCTCCTGATGCTGGACCGCGACGAGACGATCCGCGACAACGCGTCGGCCGAGGCGATGGCCAAGCTCGAAGCCAGCTTCGCGATGATGGGCGCGATGGGCTTCGACGCCACCGCGCTGCGCAAGTACACGACGGTGGAGCGCATCGAGCACGTGCACCACGCCGGCAACTCCTCGGGCATCGTCGACGGTGCGGCGCTGATGCTGGTGGGCAGCGCCGAGGGCGGCCAGAAGGCGGGCCTGAAGCCCCGTGCGCGCATCCGCGCCGCGGCGGTCATCGGCAGCGAGCCGACGATCATGCTCACCGGCCCGACCCCCGCGTGCCGCAAGGCACTGGCCAAGGCCGGCATGGCGGCAGCCGACATCGACCTGTGGGAGATCAACGAAGCCTTCGCCGTGGTGCCGATGAAGACGGCACGCGACCTGGGCATCGCCCTCGACCGCGTCAACGTCAACGGCGGCGCCATCGCGATGGGCCATCCACTGGGCGCCACCGGCTGCATCATCCTGGGCACCTTGCTCGATGAACTCGAACGACGGAATCTGAGCACCGGCTGCGCCACGCTGTGCGTCGGCGGTGGCATGGGCATTGCCACCATCATCGAAAGGGTCTGACCATGTCCAGCGCCGTGACCTTGAACGTGGGCGACGACGGCATCCTCGTCGCCTCGATGGACCTGCCGGGCCGGCCGATGAACGTCGTCGGCGACGTGCTGATGGAAGGCATCGCAGCCGCCGTCGCGCGCCTGGCCGACCCCGCCGTCAAGGGCCTGATCCTGACCTCGGCCAAGGCCGACTTCTGCGCCGGCGGCGACCTCGACCGCATGTCGAAGTGGACGAAGCCCGAGGAGCCCTTCGAAGCCAGCCTGGCGATGAAGCGGGTGCTGCGGCAGCTGGAACTGCAAGGCAAGCCGGTGGTCGCCGCCATCAACGGCCACGCACTCGGCGGCGGCCTGGAGCTGGCGCTGGCCTGCCACGCCCGCATCGCCATCGACGATGCGCGGCTGAAGATCGGCCAGCCCGAGGTCAAGCTCGGCCTGCTGCCGGGCGGCGGCGGCACGGTGCGCCTGCCGCGGCTGCTGGGCATCCAGGCTGCGCTGCAGATCTGCGGCGAAGGCGCCGACATCAACCCGTCCCAGGCCCACGGCATGGGGCTGCTGAGCGGCCTGGCGAAGGACCGCGACGAGCTGATGGCGCTTTCGCGCGCCTGGATCGTTGCCAACCCCAAGGCCAGACAGCCCTGGGACCAACCGAAGTTCAAGTTCCCCGGCGGCGACAGCAAGAGCCCGGCGATGGCGCAGCTGTGGTCGGTCGCGCCCTCGGTGGCCGCGGCCAAGAGCTTCGGCAACTACCCGGCCGTGCAGCACATCATGAGCAGCGTCTTCGAAGGCGGCCTGCTCGACTTCGAAGCCGCCAGCGTCGTCGAGAGCCGCTACTTCGCAGCCTGCGTGATGTCGCAGCAGTCGAAGAACATCATCAACACGCTGTGGTACCAGCTGAATGCGATCAAGAAAGGTGCGTCGCGGCCCACCGGCGTGACGCCGTCGAAGGTCAGGAAGCTCGGCATCCTGGGCGCCGGCATGATGGGCGCGGGCATCGCCTACGTCTCGGCCAAGGCCGGCATCGAGGTCGTGCTGCTGGACACCACGCAGGAAGCCGCCGACCGCGGCAAGGCCTGGTCGCAAGGGCTGCTGGACAAGGCGGTGAAGAAGGGCCGCAGCACGGCCGACAAGCGCGACGCGCTGCTGGCACGCATCGGCACCACGACGAACTACGAGGCGCTGCAGGGTTGCGACCTCGTCATCGAAGCCGTGTTCGAGGACCGCGCCATCAAGGCCGAGGTGACCAAGAAGGCCGAAGCGCAGCTGGCAGCCAGCGCTGTCTTCGCCTCCAACACCAGCACGCTGCCGATCACGGGCCTCGCGCAGGCCAGTGCGCGGCCGGCCAACTTCATCGGCCTGCACTTTTTCAGCCCGGTGGACAAGATGCCGCTGGTGGAGATCATCGTCGGCGCGATGACCAGCGACGAGACGCTGGCGCGTGGCTTCGACTTCGTGCTGCAGATCGGCAAGACGCCGATCGTCGCGGGCGACAGCCGCGGCTTCTACACCAGCCGCGTCTTCGGCACCTACGTGATGGAAGGCATCGCGATGCTGAGGGAAGGCGTGCACCCGCGCAGCATCGAGGTCGCCGGTCTGCAGGCCGGCATGCCGATGCCGCCGCTGGCGCTGCAGGACGAGGTGTCGCTGAGCCTGGGGCTGCACGTCGCCGAGCAGACAAAGAAGGACCTGGCAGCCGTTGGCGAGCCCTACGCCGAACACCCCGGCATGGCCGTGGTGCGCCAGCTGTGCGAGATCGGCCGCGTCGGCAAGAAGGTGAGCCAGGGCTTCTACGACTGGAAAGAAGACGGCAAGGTGCTGTGGCCGGAGTTGACGAAACACTTCCCCGTCGCCGCTGCGCAGCCGCCGCAGCAGGAGCTGATGGACCGGCTGCTGTTCGCGCAGGCCAACGAAGCCGCGCGCTGCTACCAGGAGCGTGTGCTGCGCTCGGTGGCCGACGCCAACATCGGCAGCATCTTCGGCTGGGGTTTCGCGCCTTTTCACGGCGGCGCTTTGCAGTTCATCAACGCGATGGGCGCAGCGGCTTTCGTGGATCGTTCGCGCGAGCTGGCGGCGAAGTTCGGCCCTCGCTTCGAGCCGGCGGCGGTGGTCGTGCAGCAGGCCGGCAGCGGTGGCCGATTCGCCGACTGATCTGGCGCGGGCCCGCGCGCTGCTCTCGCCCGCGCGGGGCCGGCGCGGCGGCCTGTGCGTGCTGACCGGCGCCGGCATGAGCGCCGAGAGCGGCATCGCCACCTTCCGCGATGCGCTGACCGGCTACTGGAGCCAGTTCGACCCGATGGAGCTGGCCAGCGAAGACGGCTTTCGCGCCGCGCCGCAGCGCGTCTGGGACTGGTACGCCGAGCGCCGCATCGGCGTGCAGCAAGCGTTGCCCAACGCCGGTCATCTGGCGCTGGCGGACTTTGCGCGCCGCCAGCCCGGCGTGCTGACGCTGGTGACGCAGAACGTCGACGACCTGCACCAGCGTGCCGGCAACGTCGACGCCATCCGGCTGCACGGCGACATCCTCGCAGACCGCTGGCTCGGCCGCTGCAACCGCCAAGTGCGCGGCGCCCATGCCTGCGGCCCGCAATCAGCCGAAGCCGGCCGCCCGCCGCGCTGCGCCGAATGCGGCAATCTGCTGCGCCCCGGCGTGGTCTGGTTCGGCGAGGAACTGCCGCCGCACGCCCTGCAAGGCGCGGAGCAGGCCGCGTCGAACTGCACGGCGATGCTGGTGGTGGGCACCTCGGGCGCGGTGTGGCCGGCCGCGGGGCTGGCCGCCCGGGCGCGGCGCAGCGGCGCGCAAGTGATGATCGTCAACCCGAACGAGAGCGACATCGACGCCGAAGCCCACCTCGTGCTGCGCGGCACCGCGGCCACGGTGCTGCCGGCGCTGCTGGCCGACACGCCCGCGCGCTGAGGCAGCCGCCCTTCAGACCGGCGGCAGCACCGTGCCGCGGCAGTCGCCGAAGCCGATGCGGCGGGCACCCGGGGCCCGGCAGGCACCACGCAGGATGACGGTGTCGCCGTCTTCGACGAAGCTGCGCTGCTCGCCGCTGCTGAGCGTGATCGCCAGCCGGCCGCCCTGGCTGAGCTCCAGCAGCGACCCGGCCTGCGCCGGTTCGGGGCCGGACAGCGTGCCGGTGCCCAGCAGGTCGCCGGTGCGCAGGTTGCAGCCGTTCACGGTGTGGTGCGCCACCAGCTGCGCCAGCGTCCAGTACGCGGCGCTGGCGTAGTTGCTGCCGGTGAGCCGGTCGCCCGGGTGCCGGGCCTTCTGCATCTGCAGCGTCTGCAGCCAGACCTCCAGCTCGATGCTGATGGCGCCGGCTTCGCGGTTGTGCGCGCTGTCCAGGTAGGGCAGCGGCTGCGGGTCGCCGTCGAGCCTTGTGAAGGGCTGGCGGAAAGGCGTCAGCGCGTCCATCGTCACGACCCAGGGCGAGATCGTGCTGCCGAAGTTCTTGCTCAGGAACGGCCCCAGCGGCTGGTACTCCCAGGGCTGGATGTCGCGCGCACTCCAGTCGTTGAACAGCACGAGGCCGAAGAGATGGTCTTCGGCTTGCGCGATGTCGATGCGGCTGCCCAGCGCATTGCCGTGCGCCACCAGGGCGCCGAGTTCGAGCTCGAAGTCCAGCCGCCGGCTCGGCCGCAGGCTGGGCTGGGCTGCGTCGGCCAGCTTGACCTGCCCCAGCGGCCTGCGGATGTGCTGCCCGCTGATGCCGATCGACGAGCTGCGGCCGTGGTAGCCGATGGGCAGCCACTGGTAGTTGGGCAGCAACGGCTGGTCGGGCCTGAACATCTTGCCCACCGCCCTGGCGTGGTGGATGCTCGTGTAGAAATCGGTGCAGTCGCCGATCTCGCAAGGCATGGCCATCTGCACGTCGGCCTGCGGCACCAGGCAGGTGTCGAGGAACGCTCCCTGCAGACTGCCTTCGCAGAGCGCGCGGTTCAGCGCTGCGCGCACGGTGCGCCAGGCCGGCCGGCCGAGCTTCATGAACGCGGCCAGATCGCCGCCGGCCAACTGACCCAGCAGCGGGCCCACCTCGTCGCCCCAGGGGCACAGCTCGGCCGCCAGCCGCAGGTCCAGGATCTGGTCGCCGATGGCCACGCCCACGCGCAGCGGCTCGTCGCTGCCCTTGCGGCGGAAGCGGCCGTAGGGCAGGTTCTGCACCGGGAAGTCGGTGTCCGGATGATTGGCCGACTCCACCCAGCTCACGAGCGAGGCGTCGTGGGTGCCGTCGCGCGGGCTCATGGACGTGGTGCAGGATCGAAGGCGTCGGACAGACCGGCCCAGCATGAGGCATAACCCGCATCCAGCGCCCCGCCGTTCATCGCCCAGGCCGTGGGCACGAAGCGGTAGCGGCTTTCGAACATGAAGGCCAGCGTGTGGTCCAGCTTGTGCGGCGCCAAGGCCGCGCTGCTGGCCTTGGCGAAGGCTTCGCTGTCGGGGCCGTGCGGCACCATGGCGTTGTGCAGGCTGGCGCCGCCGGGCCTGAAGCCTTCGGGCTTGGCGTCGTACTGGCCGTGCACCAGGCCCATGAACTCGCTCATCAGGTTGCGGTGGTACCAGGGCGGACGGAAGGTGTTCTCGGCCACCATCCAGCGCGGCGGGAAGATCACGAAGTCGCAGTTGGCCGTGCCCGGCGTGTCGCTCGGGCTCGTCAGCACGGTGAAGATGCTCGGGTCGGGGTGGTCGAAGCTGATGCTGCCGATGGCCATGAAGTGCGCCGTGTCGTACTTCACCGGCGCCAGGTTGCCGTGCCACGCGACGACGTTGAAGGGCGTCGCCGGCTGCTGGTTGCGCCACAGCCGGCCGCCGAACTTCTTGACCAGCTCGTAGACGCCCGGCGTGTCCTCGAAGGCCGCAGCCGGGGCCAGGAAGTCGCGTGCATTGGCCAGCCCGTTGCTGCCGATGGGGCCCAGCTCGGGCAGGCGCAACGGCGCGCCGTAGTTCTCGGCGACGTAGCCGCGCGACGGGCCGTCGGGCAAGGCCACCTTGAAGGCGACGCCACGCGGCAGCACGGCGATCTCGCCCGGCCGCACCTCCAGCACGCCGAGTTCTGTCGTGATGAGCAGCCGGCCCTGCTGCGGCACGAGCAGCATCTCGCCGTCGGCGTTGACCAGCGCGCGGCGCTGCATCGACCGGTTGGCGGTGTAGACCAGCACCGCCAGCCCCACCTGCGCATCCGCGTCGCCGTTGGCGGCAACCGTGCGCAGGCCGTCGACGAAGTCGGTCGCCACGTCCACCAGCGGGAAGGGGTGCCAGCGCAGCGGGTCCGGCGGCACCGCCACGCCGCCGGCAGCGCCCGTCGTCCACAGCGGCTGCTCGTACGGCTCGTAGCCGCCGGTGACCACCGAAGGCTGGCGCCGGTACAGCCAGCTGCGCCGGTTGTCGGCGCGCGGCGCGGTGAAGGCGGTGCCCGAGACAAGCTCGGCGTAGAGGCCATGGGCCACGCGCTGCGGGCTGTTGCGGCCCTGCGGCAGCGCGCCGGGCACGGCCTCGCTGGCGAACTGGTTGCCGAAGCCGCTCTGGTAGCGCAGCGTCACGGCGCGGTCTCCGGCGATGCCACGCCGGCGCGCGCAGCCGTCAGCGCCTGGCGCAGCACGTCGAGGTCGCCGATGTGGTTGGCCAGCAGCAGCACCAGGCGCGCGTTGACGAGGCGGCTCGCGTCATCGCTCAGGCCGCGGTGGGTGGCGATGAGCTGTTCGTAGAAGTCATCGCCGGGCGTGTAGGCGTGCAGCGAGCGCACGCCGGGATGGTGGAAGTGGGGCTGGGGGTTCAGCTCGCTCATCAGGCAACCTCCGTGCTTCGCACTGCGGTATTCGCCTTTCGGGCGGCCGGGCAGGCTCATCAGGCAACCTCCGTGCTTCGCACTGCGGTGTATGAGCCTTTCGGGCGGCCGGGCAGGC
>JAYUPN010000101.1:0-12225 GCA_043760065.1 Rubrivivax sp. | reverse complement strand
ACTACTTCATGATGGGTGACAACCGCGACAACTCGCAAGACTCCCGATACTGGGGGTTTGTTCCGGATGAGAATATCGTCGGCAAGGCATTCTTCGTCTGGATGAACTTCGGCAATCTCGGTCGCATCGGTTCTTTCCACTGATGCCCTCCGCAGCCCACCCGTAAAAGGCGCTCCATGACTTCTGGCCCCTTTGGCAACCGCCGCGCGCAACAGCGGGGCCTCACGCTCTTCGGTCTGCTGTTCTGGGCCATGGCCGTCGGTTTCGTGGCCTACCTGCTGGTGCGCGTGCTGCCCACCATCAACGAGTACGCCACCATCCAGCGCGCCGTCGAGAAGATCGCCGCGGCGCAGCCGGCCACCGTCGCCGAGGCCCGGCAGGCCTTCGACAAGCAGCGCGACCTGGAGTACTCCATCACCTCCATCACCGGCAAGGACCTGACGGTGACGAAGGAAAACGACCGCGTCGTGATCGGCTTCGCCTACAACAAGGAAGTGCCGATCTACGGGGCTGTTTTCCTGCTCATCAAGTACGAGGGGCGCTCCAAGTAGGCCCGATGGACGCCCGACTCGAAGCGCTCGAACGCGGACTCAAGCACCGCTTTGGCGACGCCGCCTTGCTGCAGCGCGCGCTCACGCACCGCAGCTTCAGCGCCGAGCACAACGAACGGCTGGAGTTCCTGGGCGACGCGGTGCTCAGCCTGGCGGTGTCCGAGCTGCTCTACGAGCGTTTCTCCGGCAGCGACGAAGGCGACCTGACGCGCGTGCGGGCGCACCTGGTGCGCGAGGACAGCCTGCACCGCGCCGCACTCGGCCTCGGACTGCCGGAGCTGATGCGCCTGTCCGAAGGCGAAGCCCGCGGTGGCGGCGCGCAGCGGCCGTCGATCCTGGCCGACGCGGTCGAAGCGCTGATCGGTGCCGTCTTCCTGGACGGTGGCTACGCCAGCGCCAGGGGCCTCGTGCAAGGCATCTTCGGCGACGTGATCCAGACATCCGAAGCCGAGAACTGGAGCAAGGACGCCAAGACCGAGCTGCAGGAATGGCTGCAGGCCCGCCGCATCGCCGTGCCCGCGTACCGCATCTCGGCCACCCACGGCCAGGCGCACGCGCAGACCTTCGAGGTCGAATGCGCCGTCGCGGCGCTCGGCCTGACCGAGCGCGGCGAGGGCCGTTCGCGCCGCAGCGCCGAGCAGGAGGCCGCGCGCCGCATGCTGGCGGCGCTGAAGGCCAGCGACCAGCCCGGCGGCCCGCTGAGATCATGATGGCAATCGGTAGTCCGAGCGACCCTCCTGGCGGCACGTCCCCCGAAGGCACCCCCTTGAGCAACACGCCAGCACCAGCAGCGCCGCAGCGGTGTGGCCTGGTGGCCATCGTCGGCCGTCCCAACGTCGGCAAAAGCACGCTGCTCAACGCGCTGGTGGGCCAGAAGATCAGCATCACCAGCAACAAGGCGCAGACGACCCGCCACCGCATCACCGGCATCCGCACGCAGGGCGTGTCGCAGTTCGTGTTCGTCGACACGCCGGGCTTCCAGCTCAAGCACAGTGCGGCGCTGAACCGCACGCTCAACCGCACCGTGCTGTCGTCGCTGTCGGACGTCGACGTGGTGCTGTTCGTCTGCGAGGCCGGCCGCTTCGGCCTGCCCGACGCCAAGGTCCTGGCGCTGCTGCCCGCCGACAAGCCGGCGCTGCTGGTGGCCAACAAGCTCGACGCGCTGACGCGCCGCCAGGACGTGCTGCCCTGGCTCAAGACCATGCAAGAGCGCCACGCCTTTGCCGAGTTCGTGCCGATGTCGGCCACGCGCGACGCCGATGTGCAGCGCCTGCTGGGCATCGTCGAGCCCTACCTGCCCGAACAGCCCTGGCTGTACGAAGAAGACGCGCTCACCGACCGCAGCGAACGGTTTCTGGCCGGCGAGATGATCCGCGAGAAGCTGTTCCGCCTCACCGGTGACGAGCTTCCCTACAGCTGCACCGTGGTCATCGACAAGTTCGAAGAGGAAGGTGAGTTTGACGGCCCCCAGGGAGCCGCTGCGCTGCTCCCGTCCCCCGAGGGGAGCGTGGCCGCTTCGGGCGGCCGGGCGCGGCCACTGCGCCGCATCGCCGCCAGCATCGTCGTCGAACGCGACGCGCACAAGGGCATGGTCATCGGCGACGGCGGCGAGCGGCTCAAGCGCATCGGCAGCGAAGCGCGGCAGGAACTCGAGCACCTGTGGCAGGCCAAGGTCTTCCTCGAGCTGTGGGTCAAGGTGCGCTCGGGCTGGGCCGACGACGAGGCCCACCTGCGCAGCTATGGCTACGAATGAGGACGAAACCGCCCCGCGTCGACCCCGCCGCAGCAGCACCGGCGCGCGGCCGCACGCACCGCTGCTGGCCTACGTGCTGCACGCCTACGACTGGAGCGAGACGAGCCTGATCGTCGAGCTCTTCACGCGCGAGCGCGGCCGCATCGTCGTCGCCGCCAAGGGCGCCAAGCGGCCGACCTCCAACTTCCGCCCGCTGCTGCTGCCGTTCCAGCCGCTGCAGGTGCTGCTGGGCAAGGCGCCGGCCGACGAGCAGGCCGAGGTCCACACCCTGCGCAGCGCCGAGTGGGCCGGCGGCCAGCCCTTGATGCCCGCCGCCGCGCTGCTGGGCGGCTACTACCTCAACGAACTGCTGCTCAAGCTGCTGGCCCGGCAGGATGCACATGCGGCGCTCTTCGACGCCTATGCCGACACGGTGTCCGCGCTGGCCGCGGGCGCCGACGAAGGTGCGACGCTGCGCGCCTTCGAACTGCTGCTGCTGCGCGAACTGGGCGTGCTGCCCGACCTGTCGTGCGCCACCCTCAGCGCGCAGGCGCTCGATGCCGCTGCGCGCTACACGCTGCAGCCCGAGGCCGGCCTGGTGCCGGCCGCCCAAGGCGTGACCGGCGCGCATTGGGTGACGCTGGAAGCGTCGCTCGCGCACGGCAGTGCCCAGGCAGTCCGCCACGCCTGCGCTGGCGCGGCGGCGGCATTGCGCGTGCCGCTGCGCGAGATGCTTCACTATCATCTGGGCAGCGCGCCGCTGCGCACGCGCCAGGTATGGCAAGGCCTGCGCAAGCTTGCGGCCAGCGCTCGCGTGCATCCTGCCAGCCGAAAATGAACCCCCTCATCGCCCCAGAAACCAAGCGCAGCCGCACGGCCTTGTCGGTCAACGTCAACAAGGTCGCGCTGCTGCGCAACACACGCCACCTGGGCATCCCCAGCGTGCTGCGCGCGGCCACGCTGTGCCTGGAAGCGGGGGCCGACGGCATCACCGTGCACCCGCGGCCCGACGAGCGCCACATCCGCGCCCACGACGTGCACGAGCTGGCCGCCCTGATGCAGCAGTGGCCGCAGGCCGAATACAACATCGAAGGCAACCCCTTCCACAACCTGATGGCCTTCGTGCGCGACGTGCGCCCGCACCAGTGCACCTTCGTGCCCGACAGCGAGGGCCAGTTCACCTCGGACCACGGCTGGGACCTGGCGCTGGACAGCGAACGCCTGCGGCCGCTGATCGACGAGTGCCACACGCTGGGCGTGCGCGTCAGCCTGTTCATGGACCCGGCGCCGGCGGCGATGGTGCTGGCGCGCGCCGTCGGCGCCGACCGTGTCGAGCTCTACACCGAACCCTATGCCGCGGCCCACGGCCAGGCGGGGCAGGGCGCGCAGCTGCAGGCCTTCGCCGCCGCCGCAGCAGCCGCGCAGGCGCAAGGGCTGGGCGTCAACGCCGGTCACGACCTGAACCGCGACAACCTGTCCGACTTCCTGCGCGCCGTACCGGGTGTGCTGGAGGTGTCGATCGGCCACGCGCTGATTGCCGACGCGCTGGAGATGGGCCTGCCCGAGACCGTGCGCGCCTACCTGCGCAGCATTCGCGAGGCCCTGGTCCCGGTGGGGCTTGCGGCGGCGGCCCGCCGATGATCGTCGGCATCGGCACCGACGTGTGCGACATCCGCCGCATCGCCGCCACGATGGAGCGCCGCGGCGAACGCTTCGCAGAGCGCGTGCTGGGCCCGGCCGAACTGCAGGTCTACCAGGCGCGCCGCGCGCGCACGCCGGCGCGCGGGCTGCGCTTCGTCGCCACGCGCTTCTCGGCCAAGGAGGCTTTCTCCAAGGCCATCGGCCTGGGCATCCGCAGCCCGATGACGTGGCGCGGCTGCGAGATCCTCAACGAGGCGAGCGGCAAGCCCTTCATCCACCTGTCGGGCGAGCTCAAGACCTGGTTCGAGGCCCGGGGCTGGGTCGCCCACGTCACCGTCACCGACGAGACCGATTACGCGGCATCCTTCGTCGTCGTCGAGTCCCTGCCGGCCGTCACCTGAGACTTCCATGACCACTCACGCACCCGTCGTGCTCGACATCGCCGGCACGTCCCTCAACAAGGCCGACCGCCAGCGCCTGAAGCACCCGCTGACCGGCGGCCTGATCCTGTTCGCGCGCAACTGGGAGAACCGGTGCCAGCTCACCGAGCTCACGGCCGAGATCAAGCAGCTGCGGCCCGACCTGCTGGTCTGCGTCGACCACGAAGGCGGCCGCGTGCAGCGCTTCCGCACCGACGGCTTCACCGCGCTGCCGGCGATGCGCGTGCTGGGCGAGCTGTGGATGCGGGATCCGCTGGCGGCCACCGCCGCCGCCACCGCCGCCGGCCACGTGCTGGCGGCCGAACTGCGCGCCTGCGGCGTCGACCTGAGCTTCACGCCGGTGCTTGACCTCGACCATGGCGGCAGCAGCGTCATCGGCGACCGCGCCTTCCACCGCGACCCGCGGGTGGCATCGCTGCTGGCCAAGAGCCTGATGCACGGCCTGCTGCGCGCCGGCATGGGCAATTGCGGCAAACACTTCCCCGGCCACGGCTTCGTCAAGGCCGACAGCCATGTCGCGGTGCCGGTGGACAAGCGCAGCCTGAAAGCCATCCTGGCCGACGACGCACGGCCCTACGAGTGGCTCAGCACGAGCCTGACGGCGGTGATGCCGGCGCACGTGATCTACCCCAAGGTCGACAGCCACCCGGCGGGTTTTTCGCCGCGCTGGCTGAAGGAGATCCTGCGCGGCCAGATGGGGTTCACCGGCGCCATCTTCAGCGACGACCTGTCGATGGAGGGCGCGCGCCACCTCGAAGGCGGCACGCTGACCTACGCCGAAGCCGCCAGCCTGGCGCTGAACGCCGGCTGCGACCTCGTGCTGCTGTGCAACCAGAGCGTCGACGGCGGGCAGGCCGTCGACGAACTGCTGTCGGGTTTGCTGCAGGCAGCCGCCGACGGCCACTGGCATGCCGACCCCGACAGCGAACAGCGCCGCCACGCGCTGCTGCCGCAGACGCCACCGCTGCCTTGGGATGAGTTGATGCACGACCCGGTGTACCAACGCGCGCTCGAGTGCCTGCCCTGATGGCGCCGTCCACCACCCACAAACGGCTGCAGATGGCCGACATCGCGCGCCTGGCCGGCGTGTCGGTGTCGACCGTGTCGCGCGCGCTCAATGGCAGCAAGCTCATCAACGAAGAGACGCGTGAACGCATCGAGCAACTGGCGCGTTCGCTCAACTACAGCATCAACCTGAGCGCGCAGAACCTGCGCCTGCAGAAGAACCAGACCGTTGCGGTGGTGGTGCCCTACGACGCGCAGAGCCGGCAGCACATCAGTGACCCGTTTTTCCTGTCCATCGTCGGCAGCCTCGCCGACGCACTCACCGACCGCGGCTACGACATGCTGCTGTCGCGCGTCGACGCCGAGGCGCTGGACAGCGCCGCCACGCTGTACGACAGCGGCAAGGCCATCGGCATCGTCCTCATCGGCCAGTGGCGCCACCATGACCAGCTCAACGAGATGGCGGCGCGCAAGGTGCCGCTGGTGGTGTGGGGCGGCCAGCTGCCGCAGCAGCTGTACTGCAGCGTCGGCGGCGACAACGTCGGCGGCGGCCTGCTGGCGACGCGCCACCTGCTGCAGCAGGGCCGCAAGCGCATCGTCTTCCTGGGCGACGCGCAGCTGCCCGAGGTGCAACTGCGCCGCCAGGGCTATCTGCAGGCGTTGCAGGAGGCCGGCGTGGCCGTCGACCCGCGGCTGGAGCTGCCGGTGCCGTTCGAGATCATCGCTGCGCGCGAGGCGCTGGACCGGCTGTGTGCCAGCCGCGTCCGCTTCGACGGCGTGGTCGCCTGCAGCGACCTGCTGGCGCTGCAGGCCGTGCAGGCCGTGCGCGTGGCCGGCCGCGACGTGCCGCGCGACGTGGCGGTCGTCGGCTACGACGACATGCCGCTGGCCACCTACAGCGACCCGCCACTGACCACCGTGCACCAGCCGGTCAACCTGGCCGGCGCCGAACTGGTCGATGCGCTGCTGGCGCTGTTGCGCGGCGAACGCGCGGCGCCGCGGACGCTGCCCGTGCACCTGGTGGTGCGCGACAGCGCTCCGGTCACGGCCTGAGCGCGGCGGCACGAACACGGCACGCCCGGCCAGCTGCATCACCAGCCGCTCGAAGGACCGGTGGTGACTTTGCAACAGGCCGGGATGGTGCACGTTTACCCCAGTTTGCAATCGTTTGCATTCAGATTCCAATGCAAGCCGTCGATCGACCCGCAGACCCCTGACAAAAGATGATGGAGACTTTCATGACCTACCGCGCCCCCTCCCGCCCCTTCACCGCGCGCCCGCTGGCGCTGGCGGTGGCCGCTGCCCTGGTGCAGATCGGTGCCGCCCACGCGCAGACCGCGCCGGCGGCCGATGCCGGCGACGGCCTCAAGCTCGACCGCGTGGTCATCACCGGCACGGTCACCTCGTTGTCCAAGATGCAGCAGAGCGTGTCGCTCAGCTCGATCGACAGCGAGCAGCTGCAGAAGTCCGGCGCCGCCAGCGCCGCCGAAGTGCTGCGCAACGTGCCGGGCGTGCGTGCCGAAGCCAGCGGCGGTGAAGGCAACGCCAACATCACGGTGCGCGGCGTGCCGATCTCCGCCGGCGGCTCGCGCTACGTGCAGCTGCAGGAAGACGGCCTGCCGGTGCTGCTGATCGGCGACGTGTCCTTCGCCACCGCCGACCAGTTCCTGCGCGCCGACGGCTTCATGGACACGCTGGACGTGCTGCGCGGTGGCTCGGCCAGCACGCTGGCCACCAACAGCCCGGGCGGCATCGTCAACTTCATCTCCAAGACCGGCAAACAAGGCGGCGGCAGCGTCGGCTACGGCGTCGGCCTGGACCACCGCCAGCAGCGCTTCGACTTCGACTGGGGCGGCAGGGTCGGCGACAAGCTGTACGCGCAGATCGGCGGCTTCCACCGCATCGGTGAAGGCACCCGCAACACCGACGTCACGACCGAAAACGGCGGCCAGCTGCGCGCCAGCCTGACCAAGGAATTCGACAACGGCTACCTGCGCTTCAGCCTCAAGAGCCTGAAGGACAGCACGCCGACCTACCTGCCGGTGCCGGTGCGCCAGACGGACGGCAAGATCAGCGAGATCCCGGGCATCGACCCGCGCACCGCGTTCTTCATCAACAGCAACCTGCCGCAGGACGTGACCGTCGACGTCAACGGCAACCGCACGGTCAGCAACCCAGGTGACGGCCTGAACGTCAAGGTCACGAGCGTCGGTGTCGAGGCGCAGTTCCGGCTGGCAGGCGACATCACCGTCACCAACCGGTTCCGCAAGTCCGACATCAGCGGCCGCTTCATGGGCCTGTTCCCGGCCGGCAGTGCACCCACCGATGCCAGCAACGCCAGCAACCGCTACACCGGCACGACGCCGGTGTTCAGCGCGCACATGTTCAACACCTCGCTCGACGACATGGGCAACACCTTCAACGACCTGCGCCTGGCCAAGAAGCTCAAGCTCGGTGACGGCAGCCTGACCGTGACCGGCGGCCTCTTCAGCGGCGTGCAGAGCGTGGCACAGACCTGGTACTGGAACCGCTACAACGTGGGCCTGACGGGCGACGGCGCCGGCATCTACGACAACGCCGGCAACCCGAGCACGCGTCCGGTGGGCAACGCCACCACGACCTGGGGCGGCTGCTGCTTCCGCGCCATCGACGTCAGCATCACCGCGGCGGCACCCTATGCTGCGCTCAGCTACGACATGGGTCCGCTGTCGATCGACGGCAGCCTGCGCCGCGACAAGCAGCGTGCCAGCGGCTGGCAGACCTTCGGCGGCACCGGCGGCTTGAACGCCTGGGACGACGCGCGTCGCAATGTCGTCAGCTACAGCACCGACGCCACGTCGTACTCGCTGGGCGGCAACTGGCGCTTCAACAAGGACCTGGCGGCCTTCGCGCGCATCAGCGCCGGTTCGTCGTGGGCCTCGCCGGACCGCATCATCTGGGACACGGCGGTCGCCAACGGCAGCAAGCCCTACCCGATCAACGAGACCGAGCAGATCGAAGCCGGCTTCAAGCTGCGCGCCGGCGCGCTCAGCAGCTTCATCACCTTCTTCAACGCCAAGACGAAGGAGGACGGCGGCTTCGAGGTCACGACCCGCAAGTACCTGAAGGACGCCTACACCGCACGCGGCGTCGAAGCCGAGGTGTCGTGGCGCCTGGGTGCGCTGCAACTGGCCGGCGGCGCCACGCTGACCGACGCCAAGATCGACGCCACCGGCAAGAAGCCGCGCCGCCAGGCCGACGTGGTGTTCCAGCTTGCGCCCAGCTACACCATCGGGGCCTTCGAGGTCGGCGCCAGCATCATCGGCACCACCAAGAGCTACGCCGACAACGACAACACGGTGACGCTGCCGGGCTACACCGCGGTCAACGCCTTCGCGTCGGTCGAGATCACACGCGGCCTGACGCTTCAGCTGGGCGTGAACAACCTGTTCAACACGCTGGGCTACACCGAAGCCGAAGGGCAGGGCAACCTGAGCAACAACGCGCTCTACGTGGCGCGCGCCATCAACGGCCGCAGCGCCAAGGCCAGCCTGCGCTACAACTTCTGACCGCGCACGTCGCTGAATGAGAGGCCGCCGCGTCGCGCCGCACCGCCGGTGCGCGCGGCCGGCCGCTGCCGCCCGAGAAGGATGCCCGTGACCGCCCTGTCCAAACCGCATCTGTCGTTCTGGCAGATCGTGAACATGAATGTCGGCTTCTTCGGCATCCAGTTCAGCTTCGGCCTGCAGCAGGCCAACATGAGTCCGATCTACCAGTACCTGGGGGCGGACGAATCCAAGCTGCCGCTGCTGTGGCTGGCCGGGCCGATGACGGGGCTGCTGGTGCAGCCGATCATCGGCGCCATGAGCGATCGCACGGTGTCGCGCTGGGGCCGGCGCACGCCGTACTTCCTGATCGGCGCCGTGCTGTGCAGCCTGGGGCTGCTGTTCATGCCCTACAGCCCGACGCTGTGGTTCGCGGCCGGGCTGCTGTGGATCCTGGACGCGGCCAACAACGTGACGATGGAGCCTTACCGGGCCTACGTCAGCGACCGGCTCGACCGCGATCAACACTCGCTGGGTTTCCTGACCCAGAGCGCCTTCACGGGGCTGGCGCAGACGCTGGCCTACCTGGCGCCCAGCATCCTGGTCGTGCTGGGCATGAACAAGGACGCGGTGGGCGGCAACCACATCCCGCAGGTCACGCTGGCGGCCTTCGTCATCGGCGCCGTGCTGTCCTTCACCACCGTCTGGTGGAGCGTGAAGAAGGTGCCCGAGCTGCCGCTCACCGACGCCGAGAAGGCCGAGATCCGCGCGCGCCCGAGCGGCGTTGCCGCCACCTTCAACGACATCGTCATCGCCTTCAAGGAGATGCCGCCGGTGATGCGCCGGCTGTGGTGGATGAAGCTCTTCCAGTGGTACGGGATGATGTGCTACTGGATCTACATCGTGCCCTCGCTGGCGAAGACGATGTTCAACACCGCCGACCCGACGACCGAGGGCTTTCGCGACGCCAGCCTGCTCAACGGCCAGATCGGCGGCTTCTACAATTTCGTCGCCTTCCTGTCGGCCTTCGCGATGGTGCCGGTAGTGCGCCGCCTGGGCCCGAAGGCCGTGCACGCGTTCTGCCTGCTGGCCGCCGCCGCCGGCATGTGGGCGATCCCGGCGATCCAGGACAAGGCGCTGCTGTTCATCCCGATGCTCGGCGTCGGCCTGGCCTGGGCCAGCATCATGGGCAATCCCTACGTGCTGCTGGCCGGCAGCATCCCGCCCGAGCGCGCCGGTGTCTACATGGGCATCTTCAACATGTTCATCGTGATCCCGATGCTGATCCAGATGGTGACGCTGCCGCTGTTCTACCAAAGCTGGCTCGGCGGCCAGCCCGACAACGTCATCCGCCTGGCCGGCACGCTGCTGGCCTGCGCCGCGGTGGCGGTGCTGTTCGTCGACACCCGGACCCCGACCCGGGCCGCGGCATGAAGAACCAGGTCCAGCTCATCAGCTACGTCGACCGCTTCGGTGGCGGTGGCCTGCGCGACTTGCAGGCCCTGCTCGGCGGCGCGCTGAAAGGCGTCTTCGGCGGCGTGCACCTGCTGCCGTTCTTTCACCGCATCGACGGCGCCGACGCCGGCTTCGACCCCATCGACCACACGCTGGTCGACGCCCGGCTGGGCGACTGGTCCGACCTCCGGGCGCTGACGCTGCAGCTGGCCGTGATGGCCGACGTCATCGTCAACCACATGTCCATCGAGTCGCCGCAGTTCCTGGACTACTCGGCGCGCGGCGCGGATTCACCCCACGACGGCCTGTTCCTGAGCTTCGACACCGTGTTCCCGCAGGGCGCCACCGAGCGCGACCTGCTGGCCATCTACCGCCCGCGCCCGGGCCTGCCGTTCACGGCCGTGACGCTGGCCAACGGGCAGAAGAAGGTGCTGTGGACGACCTTCACGCCGTCGCAGGTCGACATCGACGTGGCGCATCCGAAAGGCCGCGCCTACCTGCACGGCATCCTGCAGACGCTGGCCGCCAGCGGCATCCGCATGGTGCGGCTGGACGCCGTCGGCTACGCGATCAAGAAGCCCGGCGCCAGCAGCTTCATGATGCCCGAGACCTTTGCCTTCATCGGCGAGTTCGCGGCGCAGGCGCGTGCGCTGGGCATCGAGGTGCTGGTCGAGATCCACAGCCACTACCAGCGCCAGATCGACATCGCTCGCCAGGTCGACTGGGTCTACGACTTCGCGCTGCCGCCGCTGGTGCTGCACGCCTTGTTCAACGGCACCGCAGAGCCGCTGAAGCGCTGGATCGGCGTGCGACCGCACAACGCGCTGACGGTGCTGGACACGCACGACGGCATCGGCATCATCGACATCGGCGCCGACGCGCAGGACCGCCAGGGCCGGCCCGGCCTGGTGCCGCCGGCGGAACTCGACGCGCTGGTCGAGCGCATCCACGCCAACAGCCACGGCGCCAGCCGCCTGGCCACGGGGGCGGCGGCCAGCAACCTCGACCTGTACCAGGTCAACTGCACTTTCTACGACGCGCTCGGCCGCGACGATGCGGCCTACCTCGCCGCGCGCGCGATCCAGTTTTTCATGCCCGGCGTGCCGCAGGTGTATTACGTCGGCCTGCTGGCCGGCGAGAACGACATCGAACTGCTGCAGCGTTCGGGCGTGGGCCGGGACATCAACCGCCACCACTACGGCCGTGACGAGATCCATGCCGCACTGCGCAAGCCGGTGGTCGCGGCCCTGATCGAGTTGATCCGCTTGCGCAACGAGCATCCGGCATTCCAGGGTGCGTTCTCGCTGCTGGACAGCGAAGCCCACGTGCTGCACCTGCGCTGGCAGCACGCCGCGCAGTGGGCCGAATTGCGGGTCGACCTGACGGACATGAAGCGCAGCCTCCGCGTCAGCGACGGCGCGGTCGGCGCACGGGAACTGGCGCTGGCCGCCTGATCCCCATCGACGAAAAGAAGGGCCCGAATGAGCGGGCCCTTCGTGTCGCGCGACCCGCTCGGTGCGGGGCGACTTCGCTCAGGCCGAAGCCTGGCGCTCGAACGGCAGCTTCAGCTGCGACAGGTCCTTGCGCGTCTCCACCAGCACCAGCGGGCCGTCGTCCACCACCACCTGGCGGCGCGGCTCGCGCGGCGTGCGCACCGGCGCCGGCTCGGCAGCCATCGCGGCCTGCACTGCACGGATGCGGTCGGCGTCGCTCTGCACCCACTGCAGGCCGGCCGACGCGGCCAGGGCGGCCAGGCTGTCGGTGGGCAGGCTGTAGGGTTCGACGCGCACCGGCGCGGCGCGTGGTGCCGGCGCTGCAACGGGCGCTGCCAGCGGTGCCGCAACCGGCGCATGGACCGGCGCTGAAGCCGGTACAAA
>JAYUPN010000100.1:0-12283 GCA_043760065.1 Rubrivivax sp. | reverse complement strand
GACGGCAGCAGCGACACCGCGCGCGCGCTGCGCGACACGGCGCAGATCGCCGTGGCCGGGGCGCAGGAGGTCGACGTCGTCATCCCCTACCGCGACCTGGCCGCCGCGCCGGCGCTGCTGGCCGCGGTGCGCCGCGAATGTCTCGGGCTGACCTTGAAGGTGATCCTGGAGACCGGCGAGATCGGCGACGAAGCGCAGATCCTGCAGGCCGCGCGCATCGCGCTCGACGCCGGTGCCGATTTCCTGAAGACCAGCACCGGCAAGCGCCCGGTGGCGGCCACGCCGGCCGCGGCGCGGCTGTTGCTGGCGGCCATCGCCACCGACCCGCGGGCCAGCGGCCGCGTCGGCTTCAAGCCCGCAGGCGGCATCCGCACCGTGGCCGACGCGGCGCTGTACATCCAGCTGACGGCCGAGTTGCTGGGCGCCGCGGCGATCACGCCGGCGCGTTTTCGCATCGGCGCCAGCGCGCTGCTTTCCGACATCGAAGCCGTGCTGTCCGGGGCTGGTCGCCCCGTGGCCGACAGCACCTATTGAATTCTGATCTGCGGAGTCCGATACCCATGCGCAAGCTCTTCCCCCTTGGTCTCGTCGCCGCCGCGTTGCTGGCCGGTTGCGCCACGCCCGGCACCCCCGTCAGTACCGAGCCGGTGAAGGTGCGCGTGCTGGCGATCAACGACTTCCACGGCAACCTGCGCCCGCCGCGCGGCGGCATCCGCATCAATGACCCGGCGAATCCAGGCAAGACCATCAACGTCGACGCCGGCGGTGCCGAGCACCTGGCCAGCGCCATCGACGAGCTGCGCCGCGGGCACGCCAACCACATCCTGGTCGCGGCCGGTGACCTCATCGGCGCCACGCCGCTGCTGTCGGCGCTGTTCCGCGACGAACCGACGATCGAGAGCATGGGCCTGATGGGCCTGGAGATCGCGGCCGTCGGCAACCACGAGTTCGACAAGGGCGCCGACGAACTGCTGCGCATGCAGCGCGGCGGCTGCCACCCCACCGAAGGCTGCAAGGGCCCGACGGCCTTCAAGGGCGCGAGCTTCCAGTACCTGGCGGCCAGCACGGTGGTCGAACGCACCGGCCAGACGCTGCTGCCGGCGTACAAGGTCAAGACCTTTCAGGGCATCCCGGTGGCCTTCATCGGGTTGACGCTGGAAGCGACGCCGACGATCGTCGTGCCGGCCGGCGTGGCGGGTCTGAAGTTCCGCAACGAGGCCGAGACCGTCAACCAGCTCGTGCCGCAGCTGCGCGCGCAGGGCATCGAGGCCATCGTCGTGCTGATCCACGAAGGCGGCGTGCCCAGCGGCGACTACAACGAGTGCCCCGGCGTCAGCGGCCCCATCGTCGAGATCGTCAGGAAGCTCGACAAGGCGGTCGACCTGGTGGTCAGCGGCCACACGCACCGTGCCTACAACTGCCGCATCGACGGCCGCCTCGTCACCAGCGCCGACAAGTACGGCACCGTGGTCAGCGCGATCGACCTCGTGCTCGATCCGAAGACGCGCGACATCACCAGCGCCGTGGCCAACAACGTCATCGCGCGCACCAGTTTCGCCAAGGACCCGCGCCAGACGGCGCTGATCGAGCAGTACGAGCGGCTCGTCGTGCCGCTGGCCAAGCGTGTCGTCGGCCGCATCGGCGCGGCGCTGCCGCGCGACACCAACCGCGCCGGCGAAAGCGCGCTCGGCCAGGTCATCGCTGACGCGCAACTGGCGGCCACGCAAAAGCCCGAGGACGGCGGCGCACAGGTGGCCTTCATGAACCCGGGCGGCATCCGCGCCGCGCTGCCACAGCCGGCCGACGGCCTGGTGCGCTACGAGGACCTGTTCTCGGTGCAGCCGTTCTACAACAACCTGGTGACGATGACGCTGAGCGGCGCGCAGTTGCTCGAGCTGCTGGAGCAGCAGTGGAAGGGCCAGTCCGGCGACGGCCGCGTGCTCAGCGTCAGCCGCGGCTTCAGCTACGCCTGGAACGCCAGCAAGCCCGTCGGTCAGCGCATCGTGCCCGGCAGCGTGCGCCTGAACGGCCGCGCGGTCGAGCCGGGCGACAAGGTGCGAATCACCGTCAACGCCTTCGTCGCCGGCGGCGGCGACAACTTCGTCGTCCTCAAGCAGGGCCAGGACGTGCGGACCGGCATGATGGACGTCGATGCGCTGGAGGCTTTCGTGCGCAGCAACCCCACCGTCGCGCCAGGTCCGCTGGACCGCATCGTGCGCTCGAACTGAGCCGGCCTTGCATCCCGCGGAAATCATCCGCATCAAGCGCGACGGCGGCGTGCTCGGCGCGGCGCAGGTGCAGTCCTTCGTCGACGGCCTGGTCAGCGGCGACTGGGCCGACAGCCAGGCCGCCGCGCTGGCGATGGCCATCCTGCTGCGCGGCATGGACACCGCCGAGACCGTCGCGCTGACCGCGGCGATGACGCACTCGGGCGAGGTGCTGCAGTGGGCCGCTGCCGGGCTGCACGGACCGATCCTGGACAAACACTCCACCGGCGGCGTCGGCGACAAGGTCAGCCTGATGCTGGCGCCCATCGTCGCGGCTTGCGGCGGCGTGGTGCCGATGATCAGCGGCCGCGGCCTGTCCCACACCGGCGGCACGCTGGACAAGCTCGAAGCGCTGCCCGGCTACCGCGTCGACGTCGACCGCGCGACGTTGCTGGCCACGCTGCGCGGCGCCGGTTGCGCCATCGTCGGCGCCAGTGCGCAACTGGCGCCGGCCGACCGGCGCCTGTACGCCATCCGCGACGTCACGGCCACCGTCGAAAGCGTGCCCCTGATCACCGCCAGCATCCTGAGCAAGAAGCTCGCAGCCGGCCTGCAGGGGCTGGTGCTGGACGTCAAGGTCGGCAGCGGCGCCTTCACGCCGACGCTGGCGCAGGCGCGTGAACTGGCGCGCAGCCTCGTGCGCACCGCGGCCGGCGCGGGGCTGCCGGCGCGGGCCTTGATCACCGACATGAACGCGGTGCTGGGCCGCACCGCGGGCAACGCGCTGGAGGTGCAGGAAGCCATCGCCTTGCTGAAGAACGAGCCCGGCTGCGCGCGCCAGCGCAGCGTCACGCTGGCCTTGTGCGCCGAGTTGCTGCACCTGGGCGGACTGTGCGTGAGCGTTCAGGATGCACGCGCTGCCGCCGAGCGGGCGCTCACATCCGGCGCTGCAGCCGAGCGCTTTGCGCGCATGGTGGCCTTGCTCGGCGGCCCGCGCGACGTGCTGCGCGACGCCGGTCTGGCCGCAGCGCCGGTGCAGCGCGAGGTGCCTGCCTTGTGTGCCGGCTTCGTCGACTTCATCGACGTGCGGGCGCTCGGCCTGGCGGTCGTGGGCCTGGGCGGTGGCCGGCGCAAGCCGGGCGATGCTGTCGACCCGCGGGTCGGGCTGGCGCAGGTGCTGGCGCTGGGTGCGCCTGTGGCGGCGGGTGAGCCGCTGGCCGTGGTTCACGCTGCCGACGCCTCGGCCGCCGAAGGTGCGGTGGCCGCGGTGCAGCGGGCTTTCAGGCTGGCCGACGCGCCACCGCCGGCCGAGCCGCTGATCCGCGAGACCGTCAGCGCATGACACCGCGGGTCAAGGTCTGCTGCATCGCCAGCGTCGCCGAAGCGCAGACCGCTGCGGCCGCCGGAGCCGCCGCGCTGGGGCTGGTGTCGGCGATGCCCAGCGGCCCCGGCGTGGTCGCCGATGCAGTCATCGCGCAGGTGGCCGTGGCGCTGCGCGGCCTGGCGGTGCGCACCTTCCTGCTGACGGCGCGCACGCGGGCGCAGGACATCGCCGCGCAGCATGCACTGCTGGGCACCACCACGCTGCAGCTGGTCGACCACGTGCCGCACCACGAGCTGCGGTTGCTGCGCCAGCTGTGCCCGGGCGTCGAGCTGGTGCAGGTGATCCACGTCACCGGCGAGGCCTCGGTGGACGAAGCGCTGTCCGTCGCGCCGCTGGTCGACGCGGTGCTGCTCGACAGCGGCAACCCGGCGCTGGCGGTGAAGGAGCTCGGCGGCACCGGCCGCACGCACGACTGGGGCTTGAGCCGGCGCATCCGCGATGCCATCCACCCGCTGCCGCTGTGGCTGGCGGGCGGCCTGCGCGCGCACAACGTGGCGCAGGCCATCCGCGCCGTGCAGCCCCACGGGCTGGACCTGTGCACCGGCGTGCGCAGCGACGGCGGGCTCGACGCCGTCAAGCTGGCCGACTTCATGGCCGCGGTGCGCGCAGGTTCATAGGGCCCCCAGGCGGCCTTGCCGCCGCCCCCCGAGGGGGGCATGAGCAAAGCAAGCCAGTGACATTTGCTCTTACACCTCACCAGGCGTAGCTCTGCAGCGTGCCGCCGCCGAGGTGGTAGACGTGGTCGCCGATCTGCGCGCTGCGCTCCAGCCACAGCGGCACGTTGCCGCGGTTGCTGGCGGCACCCAGCAGACCGAGCGACCGCATCGTGCCGGCCGCGGTGTCGACCTCCAGCCGCTGCAGACCCGACTGCCAGCCGCCGAAGGCGGTGCTCGTCAGGTTCACCGGCAGCGCGATGCGTGCCGTGCTGCCGATGACGAGCATGTTCAGCCCGTGGCGCGACGCGTCGAGCGCGCTCGTGCTGCCGGTCGTGCCCAGGGTCAGCGCCGCGCGCTGGCTGGGCCGCGCCGGGTCGCTGACGTCGAACAGCGCCATCTTCAGGCCCGTCACGCGACCGCTGCTGTCGGCATCGCGCCCGGCGCCCAGCAGCAGGCCGTTGGCGAGCGGGAACAAGTACTCGGAGAAGCCCGCGACTTCGAGCTCGCCGACGGTCCTGGGGTCGGCCGGGTTCGACAGGTCCAGCACGTACAGGGGGTCGGTGCGCCTGAAGGTCACGACGTAGCCGCGGTCGCCGACGAAGCGCACGGCATAGACCTGTTCGCCGGTCTTGCCGATGTGGCCGGGGCGTGCCGCGTTGGGCAGCGTCGCCACCGTCTGCAGCGTCCGGTCGCTGCTGCGTTCGCGCAGCACGCTCAGGCGCGCCGGCGACGGCGCCACGGCAGGGTCGGGCGTCATCAGCCAGCCGACTTCGCCGCTGAAGCTGAGCACGCGCAGGTCGCCGTTGTGCTCGCTCAGGCGGTACGACTTCTTCTCGGGGTCCCAGCCCAGGTGGCCGTCGACCTGGCCGCTGCCGCGGTACGACACCGTGCCGCCGGCGAGCGCGAACTTGTGGATGTCGGTCTTGATGCTGCCCGGGTAGACCAGGGCCATGACATCGCTCGGGTAGGCCCAGCGTGTGGTCGCGACATACAGGTTGCTCGGCGACATGTACAGCGCCTCGCTGCCGCCGACGAAACAGCGGCTGGTCGCCGGCAGCGCCGGCTGGCGCAGGTCGAACACCGTGAGGGTGGTGAACTGCAGCGCCTGCGAGGCGTTGGAGGTCTGCAGGTAGCAGTCGGTGTCGGCCACCAGCGGCACACTGGCGCCGCCGTTGCGGCGCACGCGTGGCAACAGGTCGGATGCCGTCAGGCGCGCGATGGCCGCCTCGCGCTCGGCTGCGGTGGCGCCGGCGGGCAGGTACTCCACGCCCAGCGCCGGCCGGTGCGAGGTGATGACGACCAGCGAGTCGCCGATGCGCCGGCTGTCGACCAGGAAGCCGTCGATGCTGATGCGCTCGCCGGCCGACGCCGACGCCGGCGTGCTGACGTCCACGCGCTGCACGTTGACGCTGCTGCGCATCCAGGCCACCAGCGTGCTCGGGCAGCCGTCGCAGACCTCGGGCGTCGGCATCGGTGACCAGTGCTGGCTGACGACGGCCAGCGCACGCTGGTCGGCGCTGAGGTACATGCCGTCGGTGTGCACGTCCGCGGCGCCGTCGGCGGCCAGGTTGAGCTGCTTGAGCGGCGTCGCGCGGCCGTCGCTGGCGCGCGCGTAGACCGCCACCTGGGCCCCGGCGCCGGCCCGCGGCTGCAGCGTGTACAGGTGCGTGCCGTCGGTCTGGATGAGGTCGGCCTCGTCGACGCCGGCTTCCTGCACGATCGTGCTCGACCGTGGCGGCGCCGCGGCGGCGGCGGTCGGGCTGGGGCTGGCGGCCGTGCTCGGCCCGCCGAGCAGGCCACCGCCGCCGACGAGCTTGCCCTGGGCGTCGAGCGCGCGCAGCCGCTGCTGCGCGTAGCGCGTCAGCTCGCCCGGCTGCGACACGGCGAGGGCGCCGCTGTCGGCCGCCGGCGGGGCTGGCGCTGTGTCGCCGCCACCACCGCCGCAGGCGGCCAGGGCGAGCAGGAACAGGGCAGCCAGGGCGCTGCTGCCGCGGCGCGCGGAGATGCAAGGGCTGTGGTTCATGGGGGTTCCTTCTTTCTGACGCCCGCAGGCGCTCGACAAGTGATTCTGTGTGTGGGACAATATCCCACGCATTCCAGCCTTGTCAAGTTTCAGCTTGTGACCCGCATGCCCTGCCCGCTGCGTCCCGTTTCCCCGCCGTCGTCCGCGCGCCGCGACACGCCGGGCTGCGCCGCATGAGCGCGCCGGGCCGCTCCCAAGCGCTCATCCCGGAGCGCGCAGCGCGGAGGGTAGTCCAGTGAGCTCGCAACCCACGCTGGCGCTGGACCGCGTGCTGCGCGTGCTGCGGCCGCTGGTGCGACTGCTGCTGCGCAACGGCGTCACCTACACGGTGTTCGTGGCCGCGCTCAAGCGCGTCTTCCTGCAGGCCGCGCAGCAGGAACTGGCCGCGCGCGGCATGGCGGCCACCGACAGCGCGGTGTCGTTGCTGTCGGGTGTGCACCGCCGCGACGTGCGCACGCTGACCCGCGCCACGCCTGTCGCAGCCGCCGGCGACGCTGCCGCGCCCGCCGCGCTGGGCCTGGTGGCGCAGGTCGTGGGCCGCTGGATGAACGGCGCCGACTTCGTCGATGGCCAGGGCGCCAGCCGCACGCTGCCGCGCAGCGGCGGACCGGGCTCCTTCGACGCGCTGGTGGCCGGCATCAGCCGCGACGTGCGGCCCAAGGCGGTGCTCGACGAACTGCTGCGCCTTGGCGTGGTGCACGAAAGCGACGCCGGCATCGTGCTCGAACGCACCGGCTTCGCGCCGCGCCAGGGCTTCGAGGAACTGTCGTGGATCTTCGCCCAGAACCTGCAGGACCACGCCGCCGCGGCGGTGGCCAATCTGCAGGGCGAAGGCGACTTCCTCGAGCAGGCGGTCTTCGTCGACGAGCTCACCGCCGACTCGGCGCGCCGCCTGCACCAGGTGTCGCTGCAGGCCTGGAAGTCGGCCTTCAAGACCGTGATGGCCGAAGCGCAGACGCGCTTCGACGGCGACGCCGCCGAGGCCCCGGCCGACCAGCGCCGGCACCGCGCGCGCTTTGGCGTCTACTTCTACAGCGAGCGGGAGAGCTGAATGTCCATCGCCAAGAGTCTGCGGCTGCTGGCCCCTGCACTGACGGCCCTGGCGCTGCTGCTGGGCGGCTGCGGCCCCGGCGTCGGCGGCACCGGCACCGGCGAGACCGGCGGCGGCCTCGCGGCCTTCGGCGCGCTGCCGGCCTCGGTGTGCAGCGGCGAGTTGGCGCCACTCTTGTCCTGCGCGTCGCCCGCCGGGGCTGCGGCTCCGGTGCCGGGCGCCGCGGTGGTAATGCTGGCCGATACCATCGACGGCCGCCAGGTTCGGGTCACGCTCAGCGGCAACACGGTCGAACTGATCGCGCCCTGCGCGCGCGTGCAGTTCCGCGGCGAGTGGGGCGCCGTCACGGGCCAGAGCGGGCGCTTCTTCGGCAGCGCCGACAGCGACGGCAGCACCGCGCCAGCAGCGCTGCAGGCGCAGCTCAGTGGCAGCGACGTGCTGCTGACGCTGCGCGACTCGGCGGGGCGCGTGCTGCTCGGGCCGGTGCTCGTGCGGGTCGTGGCCACGCCGGCCGTACCGCCGGCGTGCAGCTAGAAGGCCAGTCGCAGCGCCAGGCCGACCGCCCCGCAGCCGGCCAGCAGCGGCAGCACGCCCACCTTGTAGCCGAACAGCGCCACCGCAGCGCCCGCCGCGATCAGCGCGCTGGCGGCGTCGAAGCGCCCGCCGAAGCCCTGCGGCCACAGCACGTGGTAGGCGAAGAACAGCGCCAGGTTGAGGATCACGCCGACGACCGCGGCGGTGATCGCCGACAGCGGCGCCGTGAAGCCGAGCCGGCCGTGCGTGGCCTCGACCAGCGGGCCGCCGGCGAGGATGAAGACGAACGACGGCAGGAAGGTGAAGAAGGTCACCACCACCGCGGCCGCGCTGCCCGACAGCAGCATCGAGCCGTCGCCGAACACCGGCTGCATCCAGGCGCCGACGAAGGCCACGAAGGCGACCACCATGATCAGCGGCCCGGGTGTCGTTTCGCCCAGCGCCAGGCCGTCGATCATCTGCGCGCCGCTGAGCCAGTGGTGCTGTTCAACCGCACCCTGGTAGACGTAGGGCAGCACGGCGTAGGCGCCGCCGAAGGTCAGCAACGCGGCCTTGGTGAAGAACCAGCCCATCTGCGCCAGCAGCCCGTGCCAGCCGTGGCTGGCCACCAGCAGGCCCATCACGGCGGCCCACAGCGCCAGGCCGGTGCCCAGCACGAGCGCCAGGCGCCGGCGCGAGAAGCGGGCGTGCGCAGGTGTGGGCGTGTGGTCGTCGATCAGCGCCGCGCCGTAGCCGGTGGCGGCCGCGCCGTGGCCACCACCCAGCGCAAAGACGGCGGGCGCCCAGCGCGCCCCGACGGCGCCGATGCAGCCCGCGGCCAGCACGATGGCCGGGAACGGCACGTCGAAGACGAACAGCGCCGTGAACGACAGCGCCGCCAGCGCCCACATCCACGCGTTCTTCAGCGCCCGGCTGCCGATGCGGTGCGCCGCGTGCAGCACGAGTGCGGTGACCGCGGGCTTGAGGCCGTAGAAGATGCCGGCCACCAGCGGCAGATCGCCCCAGCGCATGTAGACCAGGCTCAGTGCGACCAGGATGACGAGCGACGGCAGCACGAACAACGCGCCGGCGACGATGCCGCCCCAGCTGCGGTGCATCAGCCAGCCGATGTAGGTGGCGAGCTGTTGCGCCTCGGGGCCGGGCAGCACCATGCAGTAGTTCAGCGCGTGCAGGAAGCGCCGCTCGCTGATCCAGCGCCGGCGCTCGACGAGCTCGCTGTGCATGATCGCGATCTGCCCGGCCGGGCCGCCGAAGCTGATGAAACCCAGCTTGAGCCAGAAGCGCAAGGCGGCCCAGAAGCTCACCGGCTCCGGTGCTGCAGCGGGCGGCGCCGGGGGCGCGTCTGCTTTCACTGGACTTGCTCGCGGCCCGGGCCCGAAGCGGCGCCGCGCCGGCTCAAGGGGCTGCCTTGGTTTGCAGCGGCCGGCCTGCACGCCGCCAGGCTTCGATGCCACCGGCGATGAAGCGCACGTCGAATCCGCGTGCGCGCAGCGCCAGCGCCGTCGAGCGGCCGATGTCCAGCCCCTTGACGCAGTAGACGAGCAGCGCTTGCGAGGCGTCGAGCTGCGTGCTCCACGCGTCGACCTGCGCCGGGTCGTGCCAGGTGGCGTCGGGCAGCATGTCGGCGGCGGCTGCAAAGTCTTCGGCGTGGCGGACGTCGATCACGCGACCGCGCGTGGCGCCCCGTGCAGCGGCATCGTCCTCCAGCGCGACGGCGTCGCCGGCCACGGCGGCAGCGTAGCGGCGGTGCACGGCCTGCCAGAGGATGTTCTTCATGAAGGCGTCGACATACGCCGCGGCCTTGGCGCCGAAGTCCATGTGGTAGGCGTGTTCGTACATGTCCAGCGCCAGCACCGGCGTCGCACCGGCCAGCAGCTGCGTGTGGTCCGACGCCCCGTGATGGATCAGCCGCCCCTCGCGCGACGACCATGACAGCACGGCCCAGCCCGAGCCCCCGCCCAGGGCCTTGGCCAGCGCGGTGAACTCCGCGCGGAAGCGGTCCACCGAACCGAAGTCCCGTTCCAGCGCCATAGACAGGCCGCTCGTCGGCAGCACGCCGTCGCCGCCCAGGGCTTCGAAGTACAGCTCGTGCAGGAAGGCTGAGTTGGCGGCCACCAGCTCTTCGCGCTTGAGGCCGTTGACGACGAAGACCGGCGCCGTGGCCCAGTCGAGCGCGGCGAGCTGCTTGCGGATGGCGAGCAGCCGCTTCACCGCGCCGGCGTAGTTGTTCTCGTGGTGGCTCGTGATCAGCTGCTGCGACAGGCCGTCGAGCCGACCGGGGTCGAGCTTCAGCGCTTGCAGTCGATAGTCCATCGCAGTCTCCTCGGGGGTCGACTCGGGGCCGTGCGCTGTCAGCCGGCTTTGGCGCGCTCGCCGCCACGCCGGGTCTCGCGCTCGAAGTGCACGTACAGCGAGTCGAGCACCAGGCTGATGTCGGCCAGCAGCGCGTCGTCGTCGTGCAGGCGTTCGCGGGCACCGGCGACCACGGCCTCGAAGCCCTGGGCCTCGGCGACCGCTTCGCCGCCGATGTCCAGCACGTGCACCATCGCCGCCAGGCGGCACAGCGCCGGGTCCGACTCGAGGCCAAAACTGGCCATCAACGTCTCGAAGGTCACGCGGTCGCCGACGTGCGTGAAGGTCGCGCCGTCGAAGTCGAAACCCAGTGCGCGCTTGGGGCAGTCGGAGGGCCGGGCCAGCCACTGGAAGCGGGCTTCGCGGTCGATGAAGCGGCGGATCAGCCAGGCGCTGGCCAGGCGGTCGATCCACAGCCGCCGTCGCGTCGCCCACGTGCGGCCCTGGTAGGCGCTGGCGTCCAGGCGCGCGATGCCGCTGGCCCTGCCGCGAGGCTCGCCGGGCGAGAGCAGCTTTTCGATGCGCTGGTTCAGGTCGGTCCAGGCGGCCTGCAGTTCGAGTCCGGACTCGCCGGGGAAGAAGTCGATCGCCTGCGCGGCTTCGAGCTCGCGCTGCAGCCGGCGCTGCAGCCGCGCCAGCTCGGCCGGCGCCAGCGCCGCCAGCCCGCGCCGGGCTTCCTGCCACGACTTGCGCAGCACGGCGTGGTCTTCGCTGCGGTCGAAGAGCTGGCGATAGGTCTGCAGGTCCTCCGCCGCCTGCGGCAGCACCGCCATCAACCAGGCGCTGCCGCCTTCGCGCAGGCTTTCCGCGGCCAGTTCCTGCAGCGCCTGCTCGCGCCCGCTGCCCGCGGGCAGCAGGTAGGCGCCGTCGCGCAAGGCCGCGCAACCCAGGGCCTTGATGGCGCGCCAGATGCGCATGCGCGCCGTCGCGCTGGCCGTGGGCAGCGAGACGATGAGCAGCTGCCACAAGGGGTCCGAAGAGGTCATGTAGCGTATCATACAGAAATGTAGATCAAATGACATCGATGCTGCGCCGGGCCCTGCGCAGCTCCGGCTGGCCGGCCCGTCGCGCCTAGCGTTCGCCGGCCCGGTACGGCTTCATCAGCGCCTGCGGCACCTGCGCGCGCCGCGCCATCACCACCAGCGCGACGATGGCCATCAGGTACGGCAGCTCCAGCCCCAGCAGTCCCATCACCCCCGGGCCAGCTCCAGCGGCCTGCTGCAGCCGCAGCTGCAGCGCGTCGAAGAAGGCAAACAGCAGCGCCCCGAAGAGCGCCTTGCCCGGCCGCCAGCTGGCAAACACGACCAGCGCCACGCAGACCCAGCCGCGGCCGTTGACCATGTTGAAGAAGAAGGCGTTGAAGGCCGCCAGCGTGAGGAAGCTGCCGGCCACGCCCATCAGCGCCGAGCCGGCGACGATGGCGCCGATGCGCAGCCGCGCGACGTTCAGGCCCTGGCCTTCGGCGGCGGCCGGGTTTTCGCCCACGGTGCGGACGGCCAGCCCCAGCGGCGTGCGGTAGAGCAGCCAGGCGATGGCGGGCACCAGCAGCAGCGCCAGCAGCGTCAGCGGCGTCTGCGCGTTGAGCACCGGGATCGGCAGCCAGCCCATCGGCTCGAAGGCCTGCACCGTGGGCGGCGTGTCGACCTTCGGGAAGCTCACGCGGTAGGCAAAACTGGACAGTGAGGTGGCCAGCAGCGTCAGCCCGAGGCCGGCGACGTGCTGCGACAGCGCCAGCGTCACCGTCAGCACGCCGTGCAGCAGGCCGAGCAGTGCGCCGGTGGCAGCGGCCACCGCCACGCCGCCCCACAACGGCAGCCCGGTGTGCACCGCCAGCCAGCCGGTGAAGGCGCCGGCGACCATGATGCCCTCGATGCCCAGGTTGAGCACGCCGGCGCGCTCGCACAGCAGCACGCCCAGCGTGCCCAGGATCAGCGGCGTGGCGATGCGCAGCACGCTGACCCAGAAGGGCGCGGCGGCGAGGAGCTCCAGCAACTCAGCCACGATCCGCTTCCTGTGGCGGCGGCGCCTCAAGCGACCGCCGTGGAGCCGGCTCTGCCGGGCCGCTGGCGGTGCCCC
>JAYUPN010000099.1:0-4519 GCA_043760065.1 Rubrivivax sp. | reverse complement strand
CCTTGTACTGCAGCAGGCGCATTCGACAGGGCAATCCGATTTCAGGCTCGTTGATTCATTCTCGGCTCACTGCGCCATCGCGCGCTACGCCGCCTTGCGCGCGCGGCGGGCTCTACCTTCACGCTTGACCTCGTCCGCGCTCCAGGGCGGGCTCGGGCCACTGGCCATGCCCTGGCGCACGTCATCGCGCAGTTGATGGAGCTTGGCCTCGCGCAGGCGGTCCTGCTCGTCCATCAGGCGCAACGCTTCGCGGACCACTTCACTGGCGGAGGTGTAGAGCCCCGAGGCCACCTTGGAACGAACCAGCTCCTCGAGCTGCGGGGTCAGGTTGACGTTCATGCCCATGGTTGCACTCCTTCGTCTGCGTCGCCGCAAGGATATCAGGCGATGTCAAAGATGGACAATTTCCGCCACGTCCCAAGCCCGTACGCGATGGCCCCGGCGTCCACGGCAAAGAGCCGGCAGGAGGTGACCCACCACTTGTGTCGTCATCGCGCGAGGCGTGACCGTCCCCCGTCCCCCGTTCACCGAGTCACCCTTGCCCTTGAACGAATCGTCGCTGTTCTTCTTGCAGGTTGGCCATCGAAAGGTGGTCAGTCCGGCTCGGGACATAAGTCGTCGCCGCATTGCGGATGGCCAGCGCATTGCGCCGGCGCAGCTCGGCGCCCAACAGCAACTCGATTTCGTCGCGCGTCAGCATCAACTGCTGTCGCTTCGGCGGGCGCTCGCCCAGCAGCGCCTACAACATGATCCCGTGGCACGGGTTCACGTTGATCAGCCGCTTGCCGCAGGCGTGCGTGAACAGGCACTTGGTGGTGATCAGCAGCATGTTCGACTCGCCCCAGGTCAATCCGCTGGCCTCGATGAGGGCGACCACATCGGAGGCTTCGATCTCGCGCACGGTCAGCGCGCCCAGCTTCTTCTCCACGCGCTTGAGGTGCCGGCCGTAGCTCACCTGCGTGCTGTGCGCCAGGCCCACCAGCTTCTTGGCGCGGTAGTCCTTGGCTAGTTCGCGCACGGTCCAGTCCTTCGCGACCGTGGCCTTGGCCTTCTGCTTGTCGGCGGCCGGGTTGCGGCCCTGCACGATCTCGGCGCGCTTGATGGTGGCGATGGCGCGCGCGTCGGCCAGGCCGATGTCGGGACAGCGACCGATGGACAGCTCGCCCCTGGAGAAGCGCTGAAACCCGGAATCGCCAGGATTCATGCGGGTTCGCGGGTGGCAAGTGGATCGGCGTGAAACCCCGTGAAACCTCACATCAGAACAATGTCGTACTGCTCCGGGTTCATCCCCGGCTCGGCGCTCAGCGAGATCGGCCGGCCGATGAACTCGCTCAGGCCCGCCAGGTGCACGCTCTCTTCGTCGAGAAGCATCTCCACCACGGTGGCGCAGGCGATGACGCGGAATTCCTTGGGGCTGAACTGGCGCGCCTCGCGCAGGATCTCGCGCAGGATGTCGTAGCACACGCTGCGCGCGGTCTTGACCTGGCCGCGGCCCTGGCAGGTGGGGCACGGCTCGCACAGCATGTGCGCCAGGCTCTCGCGCGTGCGCTTGCGCGTCATCTCCACCAGGCCCAGCTGCGTGAAGCCGCTGACCGTGGTGCGCGTGCGGTCGCGCGCGAGCTGCTTTTTCAGTTCGGCCAGCACCGCCTGCTGGTGGTCCTCGCGCGTCATGTCGATGAAGTCGGCGATGATGATGCCGCCCAGGTTGCGCAGCCGCAGCTGGCGCGCGATGGCGCCGGCGGCTTCGAGATTGGTCTTGAAGATGGTGTCGTCGAAGTTGCGCGCGCCGACGAAGCCGCCGGTGTTGACGTCCACCGTCGTCAGCGCCTCGGTCTGGTCGATGATCAGGTAGCCGCCGCTCTTCAGGTCCACGCGCCGGGCCAGCGCGCGCGTCAATTCTTCCTCGATGCCGAAGAGGTCGAAGATCGGTCGCTCGCCGCGGTACAGGTCGAGCTTGGCCACCGCGCCGGGCATGTAGGTCTCGCCGAAGGCCTTGAGCGCGTCGCACTGCAGCCGGCTGTCGATGCGGATGGTCTGCGTGGCTTCCACCGTCAGGTCGCGCAGCACACGTTCGGCCAGCGTCAGGTCCTGGTGCAGCAGCGTGCCCGGCGGGTGGCTCTGCGCACGTTCGCGGATCTTCGCCCAGGCGCGGCGCAGGTAGGCGATGTCGTCGGCCAGCTCGGCGTCCGAGGCTTCTTCGGCATTGGTGCGCAGGATGAAGCCGCCGCCGGCGTCACCCACCAGCACGGTGACGCGCGCGCGCAGCTGCTCGCGCAGTTCGTGCGAGCCGATCTTCTGGCTGATGCCGATGTGGTCGTCGTGCGGCAGGAAGACCAGCATGCGGCCGGCGATGCTGACCTGCGTCGACAGCCGCGCGCCCTTGGTGCCGATGGCGTCCTTGACCACCTGCACCGTCAGCGTCTGGCCTTCGAAGACCTGGCGCTCGATCGGTACCAGTGGCGCCTCGGGCTTGGGCAAGCCGTTGTGAAGGTCGGCCACGTGCAGGAACGCGGCACGTTCCAGCCCGATGTCGATGAAGGCGCTTTGCATGCCGGGCAGCACACGCACGACCTTGCCCAGGTAGACGTTGCCGACCAGGCCGCGCTCAAGCGTGCGTTCGATGTGCAGCTCCTGCACCGCGCCGTTCTCGACGATGGCCACCCGCGTCTCTTGCGGTGCCCAGTTGATGAGGATGTCCTGGTTGGCCATGGCTTGCAGTCTAGATCGCCAGCGGCAGGCCGCAGCCGCGCAGCAACTGCGCCGTCTCGAAGAGAGGCAGTCCCATGATGCTGCTGTGGCTGCCGTCGATGTGCTCGATCCAGCCCGCCAACGCGCTCTGGATGGCGTAGCTGCCGGCCTTGCCGAAGGCGTCGCCGCTGGCGACGTAGGCCTCGATCACCGCCGCCGGCAGCACCGCGAAGCGCACGTGCGAGGTGCTCAGCGAGCGCCGCACGCGGCGGCCGTCGTGCAGCGCCACCGCGGTCAGCACGCGGTGCGTGCGGCCGGACAGCAGCGCCAGCATGCGCGCCGCGTCGGCCGCGCCGGCCGGCTTGGCCAGGATGCGACGGCCCAGCGCGACCGTGGTGTCGGCACACAGCACCGGCGCCGGCGCCAGCCCGCGGGCCTGCAGTCGGGCCACGGCCGCCTGGAGCTTGGCGGCGGTGACGCGCTGCACGTAGGCGGCGGGCAGTTCGCCGGCGCGCTCGGCTTCCAGCGCCTCGGCATTTTCTTCGGGGCCGGCCAGCAGCAGCTCGTGCGCAGCGCCGATCTGGTCCAGCAGCTGGCGCCGGCGTGGACTTTGCGAAGCCAGGTAGACGAAGCGGGGTGGCAGGGAAGGCGACATCCGCTCATTGTGCTGGCACGGCGGGGCGCGGCCGCCGGACCACCACTCACTCGCGGTGGTAGGGGTGGCCCTCGAGCACCGACCAGGCACGGTACAGCGCCTCGGCCAACAGCACGCGCGCGAAGGCGTGCGGCAGCGTCAAGTCGCTCAGGCGCAGCGTCTCGTCGGCGCCGGCCTTGAGCGCGGGGTCCAGGCCGTCGGGGCCGCCGATCAGCAGTGCACAGTCGCGGCCATCGGTGCGCCAGTGGCGCATGCGCTCGGCCAGCTGCGCGGTGGACAGCCGCGTGCCGTGTTCGTCGAGCACGACACGGCGCACGCCCTTGGGCAACGCGGCCTCGAAGCGCTGCGCTTCGGCGGCCCTGCACTGCGCGGCGGTCTTGCCGCTGCTGCGCGGCTCGGCTTTCAACGCCTTGAGTTCCAACCGCATCTCGGGCGGCAGCCGCTTGGCGAATTCGGCCCAGGCGGCGTCGGCCCAGGCCGGCTGGCGCTGGCCGACGGCCACCACCAGCAGCTTCATCAGCCGCGCGGGTTGCGCGCCGGCGCCTTGCGCGGTGCAGCCTTGCGGGCCGGCGACTTGCTGCTGGTCTTCGCCGGCGGCTTGGCGGCCGACTTGACGACGACCGTCTTCGTCGCCGGCGCCGTGGAGTCGCGCTGCGAGCGCTTGGCCGGCGCCTTGGCGGCCACGCGCTTGAAGGCGGCCGTGCGGTTGGCCATCTTCTTGTCGGCCTCGGTCTTGGCGGCCTTGCGCGACACGCCGGGCCTGGAAGGCGTGGCGGGCTTGGCGCCGGCGGCCGTTGCTGCCGGCTTGGCGGTCTTGTGCGGCGTCTTGCGTGCAGCAGGCTCGGGCTCGCTGGCCTTGACGAGCTTGGTGTTGACCTCGCCGACCTTCATGCGCACGGCCTTGCCGCCCCAGATCTCCTCGAGGTGGTAGTACTCGCGCACCGCGGGCTGCATGATGTGCGCCACGGCGGCGCCGCAGTCGACGATGATCCACTCGCCGTTGTCCTCGCCCTCGGTGGACATGACCTCCATGCCGCGTCCCTTGACGCTGTTGCGCACGCTGGCGGCCAGGGCCTTGGTCTGCCGGTTGCTCGTGCCCGACGCGATGATCACGCGTTCGAACATCGAGCTCAGGTGTTCGGTGTTGAAGACAGCGATGTGCTGGCCCTTCACGTC
>JAYUPN010000098.1:0-4521 GCA_043760065.1 Rubrivivax sp. | reverse complement strand
ATCGCCACCTTGTTGCAACGCGGCTTCGACCCCAACTCGCGCGACCCCGCAGGCCAGACCGCGCTCCATCTGGCCTTGCGCGACCAATCGCCGCGGACGGCGAACGCGCTCTGGCGCAGTACCGACCTCGACGTGAATGCACTCAACGGCGCTGGCGAAACCCCGCTGATGCTGGCGGCGCTCAAGGGCGATCACGACTGGGCTCAACGCCTGTTGAACCGCGGCGCGCGCCTGCACCAGGACGGTTGGTCGCCGGTTCACTATGCCGCCACGGGTCCGGAGCCGAAGGTGCTGCAGCTGATCGTCGAACGCGGCGCGCCGCTCAATGCACGCAGCCCCAACGGCACCACGCCATTGATGATGGCCGCGCGTTACGGCACTGTCGATGGCGTCGCGTACTTGCTGGCGCGCGGCGCCGACACGACGCTGAAGAACGATCTCGGCCTGGACGCCGCGGATTTCGCGAAGGCGGGAGGCAAGGACGGCGTGCTGGAGAAGCTGCGGCCCGCGCCAGCCAAGTGACGTTTGTATGCGCGACAATGTATATTATGTGAACTTAAATCGAGTTCACTAGGCCGCGCGCACCCACGCTCACCCGCGTTTGCCATCGATCCGGGCAAGGGTCAGCGTCGGCCCATAACGCACGGCGAACAGACCGAACCCGATCGCCCACAGCAGCGCCGACAGCTGGATGGCGGCCAACGTCTGCGCAGGCAGCCAGAGGGGCCATGCCACGCGAACGACGGCAGCGCCCAGCACGAGCGTGAAGCAGGCGATGTCGTACCGGTCGGCGCGCAACGGACGGCCGGTGTGGCCGCGTGACGTTCGGGCCATCATGCCGATGATCAGGCCGCCGACGGCGCCGACGGCCAGGGCATGCGTCGCAGCCGACGGCGGCACGGCAGCGAGCTCGACGAGTGCGCGCAGCGCCAGGTGGATCGGCACCCACAGGTAGGCCAGCTGCAACACCCACACCAGCGGCACCCGAAGGGTTCTCCACGGCTTCCAGAGCAGCCACCGCGCGGTGTGCGCGATGCATGCGGCCGCCGCGAGCAACGCCACGGTCGAACCCTTCGGAGCGATCAGGTCGACGGCCGCCAGCGCCAGCAGCAACCCGAGTGCCAACTTTTCGACAACCGCGTTGCGCGTGGCCCCGGCCCCCGGCACGCCGTTGTTGGTGAACATCGGGATCACCCGGCCTGCCATCACCGCGATGATGAACAGCACGATGTCCAGGCCCATCTGCAGGCCCGCCCAGGACGGAAGGTCCACGACGCCGAGCTGCGACAGATGCACCAGACCGCTGGCCACCGACAGGGCCGTGAGCAGGCCGACGAAGACGTAATTGCGCGTGTTGCGCGCCCTGTACAGCGGCACCGCCAGCGAGATGGCGGCGGCCAGGGGGAACGCGACATTGACGAGCGCTGCGGCCCAGCCGAACGGCGTCAGCACCAACATGCGGCCGGCCACCCACAACGCGGCCAGGACGGCCAGCCACGCGCCCGTGGGTGTCGGCTGGTTCGACCAGTTCCGTCCCGCGGTGAACAGGAATCCCACGATCACCGCGAGCGCGAAGCCGAACAGCATCTCGTGCGCGTGCCACGCCGGGCCCGCCAGGTAGGCGTGCCCCAGCAACCCCGAAAACTGCAGCGACCACAGCGGTATGGACACGGCCGCGAACACGCTGGCCAACAGGTAGAACGGTCGAAAACCGAGCTCCCACAACGCGAAGCGCCCCGACGGCACCGGACCAGGCTCTTCGATGAGGTGCATCAGTCGGCTGTCATGTTGAGGGTGCTACCAGTTGCCGCGCAGCGCAAGGCGCCAGGTGCGAGGCGGTTCCGCGCCGGTGAACAGCGGCGAGGCCTCGGTCAGGCGCAAGCGGGTGAGATTGTCCACCCCGCCACTGAGCGTCAGGCCGTGGGCCAGCGCACGCGAAACTTGGGCCGCGACGCGCGTCAGCTCCGGTGCCTGCTGCAGCGGCTGACCCGGCGTCGCCGAGGCCAGCAGCTGGGGGCCGGTGTACTGTGCTCCGAGGCCGGCGCGCCACGGGCCCGACTGCCAGCCCAGGCGCAGCCCGACGCTGCTGCGCGGGCGTTTTTCCAGCCTTGCGCCCGTGCCGTCATGGGCCTCGAGGTAGGTGTAGCTGCCGCTGGCCGTGAAGCCGGCGGGCAGGCGCCACGTCAGCCCCGTTTCGATGCCGCGCAGTCGAGCACTGCTGAGGTTTTCGAACAGGTACTCCCCGCGCGGGCCGACCTGGCGCAACAGACGCGGCACGATGAGGTCGGTGACGCGGCTGTGGAAGGCCGTCACCTGCGCCGCGCCGTCGGCGCCTTCCCAGGCCACGCCGATTTCGGCGGCGTCGCTCGACTCCGGGCGCAGCGTGGCGTTGCCGAAGTAGGTGTTGGGCCCTTCGTCTTCGCGGTAGTCGGGCGAGATCTGCTTCAGCGACGGGGCCTTGAAGCCGTGGCCGACGCCGCCCTTGATGGCCCAACCCGGGGCCGCGCGCCAGACCACGTACAGACGCGGGCTCCATGCGTGGCCGAAGTGTTGATGGCGGTCGTGGCGCAAGCCGGCCGTCAGCGTCAGCGCAGGCGCCAGGTCGAATTCGCCTTGTCCGTAGACCGCGTCGTGTCGCGCCCTGCCGCTGCCGCCGGGCAGGCCGATGTTGGCCAGGCGTTCGTCACGGGCCTCGGCGCCGGCGATGAACCTGCGGCTCGGCGCGGGCTGCACCGAGACCTGGCCTTCGAGCACGCGGTCGACGAAGTCGTTCGGCCGCAGGGCCGCCACGCCGTTGTTGCGCACATTGCCCACGTCGATGCGTGACTCGTAGGCGCGCAGCAGGCTCTGGGCCTGCCACGGACCTTGCCACGCCGCACGCCAGCCGAGCGACGTGTGCCGGCGATCGATGTCGGTCAGCGACTGGAAGAAGCGCCGTGCGCCGCTGCGCTCGCGCTGGTCGGCCCAGCGTTGCTCGTCGCCGATGCGGTGGTCGACCTCGATGTCATGGCCGGGTGTCGGCGCCCACCACAGCGACACGGCTCCGTCCCGCTTGTGCCGGCCCTCCAGCTCGGTGAGGCGTGCATCCTCCTGCGTGGCCAACGACTGGCGTCGCGTGTCCGACAACGACACGGCCAGCGCGAGACCTTCGGTCACGCGCCCGCTGGCGCGCAGCGCGGCGCGGTGGCCGTCGCCGCCCAGGCTGGCGTCGCCGTAGCGGCCTTCGGTCAAGGCCGCGAAAGCCCATCGATCGGTCGGTCGGCGTGTGATGACGTTGACCACGCCGCCCAGCGCTTCGGAGCCGTAGAGCACCGACATCGGCCCGCGCACGACCTCGATGCGGGCGATGTCTTCGGCTGCGATCCAGTCGTACTGGAAGTCGGAGTGACCGACCACGCCATCGGTGCCGCCGATGCGTTTGCCGTCGACCAGGAACAGCGTGTGCCGAAACTCCGTGCCGCGCAGCGACAGCACGGTGCGCCCGCCGATCGTGCGGCCCTGCAGCGACACGCCCGTCTCGCCGCGCAGCGCCTCGAAGACGTTGTCGGCGCCGCGCTCGGCGATCTGCTCGGCGGTGACGACGCCGATCGACGCCGGCGCATCGAGTGCAGGCATCGGATTGCGCGTGGCCGTGATCACGAGCGTTTGAACGGCGGGCGCGGTGTCGCCCAGCGCGGCCTGCGCGCACAGGGCGAGCAACGCCATGGAAAAAGACTGCCGCGCGGTGGCCAGAACAGGCTGAGGGTGCGGACTGTGCATGGGCCGAAGCATCCCGCGCGGCCTGCCGCTGCGCCATGACCCACATCAAGCCTCATCGCGACGACCACCACCGTGCGACTTGACTCAGTTCAAGGACGCATCGCACGGCGCGCCGGACCATCGCTGCATCCCATCGCCCCGACCTTCACTGGAGTGCCATGCGCAAGACCCTCACCCCTTCCCCTCTCGCTGCGTTGCTGCTGGCCCTGGCGCCCTACCCCGGGCTGGCGCAGACGGCACCCGCGCAAGCCCCCGCGATGACCGCCGCCGAAGTGGAGGTCGGCAAGAAGATTTACTTCGAGCGCTGCGCCGGCTGCCACGGCGTGCTGCGCAAGGGCGCCACCGGCAAGAACCTCGAGCCGCACTGGACCAAGAAGAACGCCGACGGGTCGACGCAGGAAGGCGGCACGCTCAAGCTGGGCACGGCGCGCCTGGACAAGATCATCGCGCTCGGCACCGAAGGCGGAATGGTCAACTACGACGACATCCTGAGCAAGGAAGAGATCGACATCATGGCGCGCTACATCCAGCAGCCGCCGCCAGTGCCGCCCGAGTTCAGCCTGAAGGACATGCAAGACAGCTGGAAGCTGCTGGTGCCCACTGCGGAGCGGCCGAAGTCGCAGCAAAACAAGATCAACCTGAAGAACGTGTTCGCGGTGACGCTGCGCGACAGCGGCGAGCTGGCGCTGATCGACGGCGACACCAAGCAGATCTGGCAGATCCTGAAGACCGGCTACGCGGTGCACATCTCGCGCATGTCCG
>JAYUPN010000097.1:0-4535 GCA_043760065.1 Rubrivivax sp. | reverse complement strand
TGGGCATGCGCACGGGCAACGTGCAGGAGGTGGTCTACAACAGCATCGCCAACGACGCCACGCGGCTGGCGGCGCTGGTCTCGGGCGAGATCGACTTTGTCATCGACCCCGCGCCGCGCGACGTGGCACGGCTGCGCAACACGGCGGGCGTGAAGATCATCGACGGGCCCGAGAACCGCGTCATCTTCATCGGCATGGACCAGTACCGCGACGAACTGCTCTACAGCAGCGTGAAGGGCAAGAACCCGTTCAAGGACCTGCGCGTGCGCCAGGCGCTGTACCACGCCATCGACATCGACACGCTGCGCAACAAGCTGATGAACGGCCAGAGTGTGCCCACCGGCGGCCTGACGCCGAGCCCGCTGGGCGCCTACAACGACGCCGCGCTGGAGGCCCGGCTGCCCTTCGACCTGGCCCGGGCGCGCGCGCTGATGACCGAGGCCGGCTGGGCCGAGGGCTTCGAGGTCACGCTCGACTGCCCCAACAACCGCTACGTCAACGACGAGGAGATATGCATCGCGCTGGCCGGCATGTGGGCGCAGATCAAGGTCAAGGTCAAGGTCAATCCGATGCCGCGTTCGCTGTACTTTCCCAAGCTGGAGAAGTTCGACACCAGCCTGTACCTGCTGGGTTGGGGCGGCGCTGTCACCGACGCCGAGACGACGATCACGCCGGTGCTGCGCTACCCCACCGACAGCGGCGTCGGCATCTTCAATTCCGGCCGCGTGCGCAACGACAAGTTCGAGCAGCTGGCCGTGGCGCAGGCACAGGAAGCCGACGCGAAGAAGCGCGAGGAACTCGTCAAGGCCGCGCTGCGCGAGTACAAGGCGCAGGTGCACCTGATCCCGCTGCACCGCCAGGTCGTGCCCTGGGCGGCGCGCAGCAACGTCGAGGTCGTGCACCGCGCCGACAACTGGCTCGAGGTGCAATGGATCATCATCAAGTAGAGTGCAATCACAACCACACGACGGAGACGCGACGATGACCCGCTTCCTTGCACTGGCTGCGCTTGCGCTCGTCGCCAGCGCTGCTCAGGCCCAGAGCTGCCCCGACAAGAACCTGATGTACTGGCAGGCTTTCCCGCCGGGCGGCGAGTCCGACATCTCCGCACGCCACCAGCAGATGGTGCTGAAGAAGAAGTGCGCCGCCATCGACACCGTCATCCAGTACAAGGCCGGCGGCGGCGGCGCGCTGCTGTGGGGCCAGATGAACACCCTGCCTGGCGACGGCCTCAACATCATGGGCGTGAACCTGCCGCACCTGGTGCTGCAGCCGCTGGAAGGCAACGTGCAGTACAAGACCGAGGACGTGACGCCGGTGTACTGGTACCACTACACGCCCGATGCACTGGTCGTACCGGACAACAGCGCGTTCAAGAACTTTGCCGATTTCGTCAAGGCCGCGAAGGCGCAGCCCGGGCGTTACAACCTGGGCGGGTCGGGCCTGAACTCGGCCAACCACGCGGCGCACGAGCGGCTCAACCAGGCCTTCGGCGTGAAGACGAGCTACGTACCCTTCAAGGGCACCGGCGACATGACGATGGCGGTGCTCGGCGGCCACGTCGACGCGGCGATGAGCTACACCGCGTTCGCCATCAACAACAAGACCAAGGTGCGCGCGCTGGCCGTGGCGATGGACAAGCGCCACCCGCTGCTGCCCGACGTGCCGACCTTCAAGGAACTGGGCGTGGACTGGGTCGACGGCGCCTACCGCGGCATCGGCGTGCCCAAGAGCACGCCGATGGAAGCGCGCAAGAAGCTGTCGGATCTGTTTGCCTCGCTCAATGCCGATGCCGAGATGAAGGAGCTGGCCTTCAAGAGCGGCTTCGAGCTCGTCAACGTCGGCGTCGAGCAGATGGAGCCGTTCATGAAGGAACGCACCAAGGTCTACACCGAGGCCGCCAAGCGCATGGGGCTGGGCGCCAAGCAGTAGGCGCTGCGCACGCCGGGATTCAGCGCGTCGCGCGCCGCCGCACCGCTTCCAGGTAGGCCAGGCCGTCGGGCGGCAGGCCGCTGCGCTGGCTGTTCCAGATCATCTCGCCCAGGCACTCCATGACCTCGTGGTGCGCTTCGTGCAGCGAGCTGCGGCGCGCGGCCAGCAGTTCGACGGCCTGGCGGATGCCGGTGGGCTGGTCGATCGCCACCTGCTCGGCAATCGACAGGTGCATGCTCAGGTGCAGGAACGGGTTGGTGCGGCCTTCCTCCACCGTGTAGACGGCCCGCAGCGCCTGCGCTTCGTCGGCCAGGTCGGCGTGGTACTCCGGATGTTCATCGATCCAGCGTGCGGCCAGCGCCTGCATCGGCTCGAGCGGCTGCGGTTGCAGATGGGCGCTGCGCTGGCGCGCGTAGGTGGCGCAGAAGAAAGACCGCACGTCGGTCTGCGAGGGCTGGAACATGGAGAATTGTCGCTCGCCCGTCGCAGCGCTTGCGCCGGCTGCGTCTTGCACTCTCTCCAGGATCCCCTTGAACACCTCCACCGAACAGCTCTTCACCGAAGCCCGCACGCAGAACGGCTACCTCGACCAACCCGTCCCCGACCGCGTGCTGCACGAGCTGTACGAGCTGCTGAAGTGGGGCCCGACCTCGGCCAACAGCAGCCCGGCGCGTTTCATCTTCGTGCGCGAGGCCGAAGCCAAGGCGCGGCTGGCAGCCTGCGTCTCGGCCGGCAACCACCCCAAGGTGATGGAAGCGCCGGTGACGGTCATCATCGGCATGGACATGGCCTTCTACGACAAGCTGCCGCAGCTCTTTCCGCACACCGATGCACGGGCCTGGTTCGTCGACAAGCCGGCGCTGATCGAAGCCACGGCGATGCGCAATTCGAGCCTGCAGGGCGCCTACCTGATCATGGCCGCGCGCGCGCTCGGCCTCGGCTGCGGGCCGATGAGCGGCTTCGACGCCGCCAAGCTCGACGCCGCCTTCTGGGCCGGCAGCACCGTCAAGACCAACTTCGTCTGCACGCTGGGCCACGGCAACCCGGCCAAGGTACTGGCGCGCAGCCCGCGCCTGACGTTCGACGAGGCCTGCCGGCTTGCTTGAGTCGCTGCCCGTCCTGCACGACCCGGTGTTCTACGCCGTGGCCGTGCCGGCGGTGCTGTTGATCGGCCTGTCCAAGAGCGGTTTTGCCGCCGGTTTCGGCTCACTCGCCACGCCCGTGCTGGCGCTGACCGTGCCGGCGCCGCAGGCGGCGGCGATCATGCTGCCGCTGCTGCTGGTGATGGACGCCACCGGGCTGCAGCAGATGTGGCGAGACCGCGACTCGGCGCTGCTGCGCTGGCTGCTGCCGTGGGGCGCGCTCGGCATCCTCGTCGGCTTTGTCCTGCTGGGCCGGCTGTCGCCGCAGGCGGTGGCCGGTTTGCTCGGTTTCCTGACCCTGTCGTTCCTGGCGCAGCGGCTGTTCACGCGTCCCAAGCGCGACCGACCGCCGGCCCCGGCCTGGGTCGGCCAGGGCTGCGCGGTGGCGTCGGGCTTCACGAGCTTCGTCGCCCACGCCGGCGGGCCGCCGATGTACGCCTACCTGCTGCCGCTGCGCATGGACCCGCGCGTGCTGAGCGCCACGATGGCGGTGTTTTTCTCGTTCATCAACCTGGCCAAGGTGGTGCCGTATGCGGCGCTGGGGCTGCTCGACGCGCGCAACCTGCTGACCTCGGTGCTGCTGGTGCCGTTGGCGCCGCTGGGCGTGTGGGCCGGCGTGTGGCTGGTGCGCCGCGTGGCCACGACCTGGTTCTACCGGCTGGCCTACGTCGGCATGTTCTGCACCGGCGTCAAGCTGCTGTCGGACGCTCTCAAGTAGCGCGGTCGTCGCCGTGCTTGTCGACGTGCGGCGGCTCTTCGGTGAAGCCGTCGCCGCGCCGCACGCGCTGCCGGCGGCGCTGCTCGCGCTCCTGCGACCACATCGCCTCGAGTTGCTCGCGGCCCTGCTTGACGGCCGAGATCAGTTTCTTCTCGTCGCCCCGGTGCGGCGCCATCTCGCGCATCAGCGCTTCGGAGTGCAGGCGAAATCGCAGCGCCTGGTTGCGCGCGGCGTGCGGTTCCCAGCCCATCAGTTCCAGCACGCGGCGGCCGCTCATCAAGGCCGAGTCCAGCGTCTCGCGGTCGATGTGCTGCACGCCGCGCTCATGCAGGCCGTACCAGTGCGTGACGTTGCGCGCGCGCGCCACCAGCGTGGCCTGCGGGAAGTGTTCGCGCGCCAGGTCGGCCACGGCCAGGCTCTGCTCGACGTCGTCGATGGCGATCACGATGACTCGCGCCTTGGCTGCGCCGGCCACACGCAGCAGGTCCAGCCGCGTCGCGTCGCCATAGAACGCTGGCCAGCCGAAGTTGCGCAGGCTGGCCACAGCTTCGGCGCTGTGGTCGAGCACGGTGGCGCTCAGGCCGTTGGCGTTGATCAGCCGGCCGACGATCTGGCCGTAGCGGCCGAAGCCGCAGATGACGATCGGCGCGTGCTGCTCGGCCGCGATCTCGTCGGGCTTCGCGCCCGCCGCGCGCGACGCCAGCCGCGGCGCCAGCAGCCGGTCGGTGGCCACCAGCAGCAGC
>JAYUPN010000096.1:0-4547 GCA_043760065.1 Rubrivivax sp. | reverse complement strand
GCTGGACGCCTTCCTCGACCCCGAAGGCCGCTGGGAGATCGGGCAGGAGGTGATGCCCGTCGACGCGCTGAAGTTCAAGGACAGCAAGAAGTACCCGGCGCGCCTGAAGGCCGCGCTCGAAGCCACCGGCGAGACCGACGCGCTGGTGGTCGTGGGCGGGGCGGTGATGAGCGTGCCGGTGGTCGCGGCCTGTTTCGAGTTCGACTTCATGGGCGGCAGCATGGGCAGCGTCGTCGGCGAGCGCTTCGTGCGCGGCGTCGAGGCCGCCATCGAGCAGAAGGTGCCCTTCGTCAGCTTCACCGCCACCGGCGGCGCGCGCATGCAGGAAGGCCTGCTGTCGCTGCTGCAGATGGCCAAGACGAATGCCTCGCTGACACGGCTGTCGAAGGCCAGGCTGCCCTTCATCAGCGTGCTCACCGACCCCACGATGGGCGGTGTCTCGGCCAGCTTCGCCTTCGTCGGCGACGTCGTCATCGCCGAGCCCAAGGCGCTGATCGGGTTCGCCGGCCCGCGCGTGATCGAGAACACCGTGCGCGAGAAGCTGCCCGAAGGCTTCCAGCGCAGCGAGTTCCTGCTCGGCACCGGTGCGCTGGACATGATCTGCGACCGCCGCCAGCTGCGTTCCACCATCGCGCGCCAGCTGGCCATGCTGCAGCGGCAGAGTGCCGATGCGGTGGCCTAGGCTCGATACCCCTCCCACCGCCGGGCCCCTCGCGGGCCCGGCGCTGCTTTGATGAGCACACCCACGACCCTCGCCGACTGGCTGGCGCATTGCACCGCGATGCACCCCAAGACCATGGACCTGTCGCTGGAGCGCACGGTCGAGGTCGCGCGCCGGCTCGGCATCCAGTTCACGGTGCCGGTGATCGTGGTCGCCGGCACCAACGGCAAGGGCAGCACCTGCGCCATGATCGACAGCATCGCGCGCCACGCCGGCTACCGCGTCGGGCTGTACCAGAAGCCCGAGCTCGTGCACTTCGCCGAGCGCTGCCGCATCGGCGGCCAGCCGGTGGCCGACGAAGAACTGGTGGTGCAGTTCGCGGCCGTCGAAGCCGCGCGTGGCGACATCACGCTGACGCAGTTCGAGTTCACGACGCTGGCCATCGTGCGGCTGCTGTCGATGGCCGAGCTGGACCTGATCATCCTGGAGGTCGGCCTCGGCGGACGCTACGACTCCGTCAACGCCTTCGACGCCGACTGCGTCGTCATCACCAGCATCGACCTCGACCACACGCAGTGGCTGGGGCCCGACCGCGAGTCGATCGGCCTGGAGAAGGCGCAGGTCATGCGGCCGGGCAAGCCGGCCATCATCAGCGACCCGGTGCCGCCCAAGAGCGTGCTGGCGCACGGCGAAGCGATCGGCGCCGACCTGTGGCTGGTCGGCCGCGACTTCAACCATTCGGGCGACCGCCAGCAGTGGGGCTGGAGCGGCCATCACGGGCCACTCAAGCGCCGCTACAGCGGCATGTCCTACCCGGCGCTGCGCGGTGCCAACCAGTTGCTCAATGCCTCCGGCGCCATCGCGGCGCTGATCGCGCTGAAGGACCGGTTGCCGATCAACGCACAAGCCGTGCGGACGGGCCTGGCGCTGGTCGAACTGCCGGGCCGCTTCCAGATCGTGCCGGGACAGCCGGCGCTGGTGCTGGACGTGGCGCACAACCCGCAGGCGGTGGCGGCGCTGGCGCTCAACCTCGACGCGATGGGCTTCTTCCCGCGCACCCATGCCGTCTTCGGCGCCATGCACGACAAGGACATCCCGTCGCTGCTGGCCAGGATCGTGCCGCTGGTCGACGTCTGGCACTGCACCGACCTGCCGCCGGCGCGCGCGGCCAAGGCCGGCGAGCTGGCCGACCTGGTGCGCGCGGCAGCCGCCGGCCGCATCGGTGGCGCGCCGGCGATCCACACCCACGCCGGCCCCGCCGAAGCGCTGCGCGCGGCAGCGGCCGCCGCGGACCCCGCCGATAGAATCGTCGTCTTCGGATCCTTCCACACCGTCGGCGGCGTTCTCAAGGACGGGCTGCCCCGGTTCACGGCGCCGCACCTGGCTTCCGCGCCCGGCGACCACCCCCCCCACAGCTGACCGCCATCGCGCATGCGCCTGCCCTTCTTCCGCGCCAGGAACCCCGCCGACGAGCCGCCCAAGCCGGGCCGGAGCGCGCGCGGCAAGGTCGCAGCTGCACTGGCGTCGGTCGACGAGGCGCCGCTGGAAGCGCGCACGCGGGCCCGCCGGCGCCTCATCGGCGCGCTCGTGCTGCTGGTGGTGGGCGTCGTCGGCTTCCCGATGCTGTTCGAGACCCAGCCGCGGCCGCTGCCGATGGACACCCCGATCCTGCTGCCGCAAAGCGCTGCGCCGCGCATCGCCGCCGCGCCCGTCGTGCCGAGCCTGAAGCCGCTGCCTGCGCCGCCGCCCGATGCCGGCAACGAGGCGCCAGCGCCTTCAGCCGCTGCCATCGACAGCGGGCCTGCCAAGGCGCCTGCCAAGGGGCCTGACCCAACCGTGCCAGTTGCCGTGCCGGCGCCGGTTTCGCCGCCGGTTGCAGCCAAGCCGGCAGTGGTCAAGCCCGAGCCGGTCAAGCCCGAGCCGGTCAAGCCCGAGCCTGCCAAGGCCGAGCCTGCAAAACCGGATCCGCCGAAGCCGGCGCCTGCCAGACCCGAAGCCGCGAAACCCGAGCCCAGCAAGGCCGATCCCGCCAAGGCGCCGCCCGCCGCCGCCCAGGACCCCGCCGCCGCAGCCGGCGGCCGCTTCGTCGTGCAGGTGGGTGCTTTCACCGACGCCGATCGTCTGCGTGCTGCGCGCCAGAAGCTGGAAAAGCAGGGCATCAAGACCTACACGCAAGAGATCCAGACGGCAGCCGGCAAGAGCACGCGCGTGCGCGTCGGCCCCTACGCGACGCGTCAGGAAGCCGACGCGGTGGCCTCCAAGATCAAGGCCGGCGGCATGCAGGCCAACATCCTGGCGCTGTGATTCCCGACCTTTCGTGGCTGGACTGGACGCTGCTGGCCGTGCTGGCGGTGTCGGTGCTGGTCGGGCTGGTGCGGGGCTTCGTCTTCGAGTGCCTGTCGCTGGCCGGCTGGGTGGTGGCGTGGTTTGCGGCGCAGTGGGGTGCGCCGTTGCTGGCGCCGCACCTGCCGGTGGGCAGTGCGGGCTCGGCGCTGCGGCTGGGGGTGTCGTTTACGCTGGCATTCCTGGCGGCGCTGATCGTCTGGTCGCTGCTCGCACGCCTGCTGCGGATGGTGGTCCAGGCGACGCCGCTGTCGGTGGCCGACCGGCTGCTCGGCGGCGGCTTCGGTGCCTTGCGCGGTGCGGTGCTGCTGCTGGCGGTGGCCACCGTGGTGGCGCTGACGCCGGCCTCACAATCGCCGGGCTGGCGCGCGTCGCAGGGCGCGCGCTGGCTGTCCATCACGCTGGCCAGCCTGAAGCCCTTGCTACCCGAGCCGGTGGCGCGCCTGGTGCGCGTCTGAACCGGTCCTCACCAGGAACCCTCACCCACCATGTGCGGCATCGTTGGCGCGATCTCCACCTCGCCGGTCAACCAGTTGATCTACGACGCCTTGCTGCTGCTGCAGCACCGCGGGCAGGACGCCGCCGGCATCGTCACGATGCAGGGCACCAAGTGCTACATGCACAAGGCCCGCGGCATGGTGCGCGACGTCTTCCGCACGCGCAACATGCGCGGCCTGCCGGGCCAGGTGGGCCTGGGCCAGTGCCGCTACCCGACGGCCGGCAACGCCTACAGCGAAGAAGAAGCGCAGCCCTTCTACGTCAACGCGCCCTACGGCATCGTGCTCGTGCACAACGGCAACCTGACCAACGCGCAGGCGCTGAAGGAGGAGCTGTTCGACATCGACCGCCGCCACATCAACACCGAGAGCGATACCGAGGTGCTGATCAACGTGCTGGCGCACGAACTGGAACTGGTCGCGCGTGACCTGGCGCTGACGCCCGAGCACGTCTTCAAGGCCGTCGGCGCGGTGCACCGGCGCATCAAGGGCTCGTATGCAGTGATCGCGCTCATCGCCGGCCACGGCCTGGTGGCGTTCCGCGACCCCTTCGGCATCCGGCCGTTGTGCTTCGGCGAGAGCACCACGCCCGGTGGGCGCGAGTTCATGGTCGCCAGCGAGTCGGTGGCGCTGGAAGGCACCGGCCACCACCTGCTGCGCGATGTCGCGCCGGGCGAGGCGATCTACATCGACCTGCAGGGCCACATCCACACGCGGCAGTGCGCCGAGTCGCCGCAGCTCAACCCCTGCATGTTCGAGTATGTCTACCTGGCACGGCCCGACTCGGTGCTGGACGGCGTGTCGGTCTACCACGCCCGCCTGAACCTGGGCGAGACGCTGGCACAGCGCGTCATCAGCACGCTGCCGCCGTCGGAGATCGACGTCGTGATCCCGATCCCCGAGAGCAGCCGCCCGAGCGCGATGCAGCTCGCGCACCGGCTGGGCAAGCCGTACCGCGAAGGTTTCGTCAAGAACCGCTACGTCGGCCGCACCTTCATCATGCCGGGGCAGGGCGTGCGCAAGAAGAGCGTGCGCCAGAAGCTCAA
>JAYUPN010000095.1:0-12483 GCA_043760065.1 Rubrivivax sp. | reverse complement strand
CCCCACCGCATCGCGAACCAACGCCACGCTGCTGCGGCCCTGCCTGCAGGGCTGGCCGGTGATGCTGTTCCTGCACGGGATGCCGCCGCGCCAGGGGGCCACGCCATCACCCTGGGCGTCGGTCTGGAACCAGCTGCCCGCGACGGTGGCCCGCTGCGGCTACGTCGTGGGCGTGCCGGCGCACAACGCGCAGCAGTTCGAGGGCGACCCGGCGGCGGCCGTCGCCGGCGCGCTGGCCGACATCGAGTGGCTGCGCAGCGGCTGGGCCGGGTCACCCTGGGTCGACCGGCGCCCGGCCACGACCACGCTGGCGGGGCATTCGTACGGCGCGCTGATTGCCGCACTGGTGGCGTCGCGCCACGAGGTCGGCGCACTCGTCAGCCTGTCGGGGCCGTACACGGTCAATGCGCTGGCGCAGCAGGCCCTCCGGCGGGTCAAGGCGCCGAGCTTCTTCATGTGGGGCAGCGACCGGTTCTCGTCGAGCCAGTTCGACGACCTGCACCAGGCCGGCTTCTGGCGAACACAGCTTTCGCAGCCGCGCTATGCCGCGGTCTACGACGGCGAGCACTTCGACTACATCCCCGCCGCGCAGACCGGCACCGCCGCCCGCGGGCCTTGCGCCGGCGTCGGCGGCGCCAGCGCCGACCTGGCGGCGCTGTTCGTCGCGGCTCACGTCGCATCGCTCACGCGCGTCGACATCGACCTGCGCAAGCCGCAGGTGACACTGACGCCTGCGCAACAGCGGTTCGCGCAGGGCCACCTACAAGGGCTCGATCAGTTCAGCGGCCCGGGCTGCCGGATGACGCTCGAGTGGGTGGTGGGCGCGCAGACCGGCGGCCGCCAGTTCGGCTTGCCCTGACGGCCACCCTGACTCAGAACAAGGCCCAGGCTCGTGGCGTACGACCAATCCATCCGCGATGCCGAGCAGCCAACTCGCCCGAGTGCGCCGACGGTCTGCGAACGGGGAGCATGTTTGTGTGGGAACCTCTACTTGTTGTCTTCGCCAGTCTGCTCGGCTTTCGGGGCGCCTACTTGCTGCAGCGTCTCGTCGGGAGCAATCGAGTCCCTGGCCGCAGCGGTTCAAGTGCGGCCTAGCCTTTGGCTCAAGCCGACGCGCTGCGGCAGTCGCCGCCTGGCCGCTCCAGGTCATCGTGGTCATTGTCGTTCCGCTTGCCAGTCGGCGTCTGCCGCGTCGCGCTGCTCTGGGCCAACGTTAGATGGCATGAAGTCCTTTCTCCACAGCCTCTCCTGAGCGATGCGGACACGCACCTGCAGGGTGCCACAGGGCCACTGCTTCGAGGCATTGCCGTCGGTCGCGCTGGCATCTCACGCAAGTTGAGGTGACCGACCGGCAGCTATGGGTCGCGGGCCGTCGTTGCCCAGTCACGCCCAGACGCCAGCAACCCGTGTGCAGTCGACTTTCGCCAGCTTGCGCTTCAGCTCCGGCTCAAGGCGTCAAGGCGGCCTGCCATCCCGCGCGAACGACGGCGCAGTCGCATCAAGCCCGCCGCGTGCGCGAGCTCTCGCGGGCCTGCTCGATGAACTCGGCGGCTGCCGGCTTCAGGCCGCTGCCGCGCCGCCACACCAATCCGACATCAACGGTGGGCAGGGCGTCGCGCAGCGGGCGCACTTCCACGTGCTCGGCGTCCAGGGTCCAGGGCCGATAGAGGAAGTCGGGCAGGATCGCGATGCCCGCACCCGCACCGACCAGCGAGCGTACGGCTTCGAGCGAACTCGTGCGCAGGATGCTGCGCACCTTGAGCTGGTGGCGCGACCACACGGCGCGCATCAGCTCGTCGATGCGGTCGGCCTCCAGCACGATCTGGTCGCAGCCGGCGCAAGCGGCCAGGGTCAGCTCTTCCTGTTGGCACAGCACATGGTTGGACGGCAGCCAGACGCGGCTGGTGCTGCGCGTCAGGGTCTCGGCGACCAGCGCCTGCGGCTCGCTCAGCGCATTGCTCAGCATGATCGCCAGGTCCAGCTCGCCGTTGATGAGCAGGTGCTCCAGGAAGCGCGGTGTGTCCTCGGTGACGTAGACCTCGACGCGCGGGCAGCTGCGCCGGTAGCGGCTGAACAGCTCGCTCAGGTAGTAGCCGGCGACCAGGCTCGTCACGCCCACTGCCAGCGTGCCGATGAGGCCCGCGGCGGCGTCGTCGTCGCCCCCGCGCTCGCGTGTGGCTTCGGCCACGGTGGCCAGGACTTGCCGTGCGCTGACCAGGAAGCGGTGGCCTTGCGGCGTCAGCCGCATGCCGCGCGAACTGCGCGCGAAGAGCGTGCGCCCGAGCTCGTCTTCCAGCTCCTGCATGCTCTTGGTGACCGCACTCTGTGCGATGTTGAGCATGCGCGATGCCGCCGCCACGCTGCCGCTCTCGGCCACCGCGATGAAGTAGCGGAACTGGCGCAGCGTGATGTGCGAGGACATGGCGCTTGTGCCTGGGCCTGGTATTTCAGACCGCGCCGGCCGGCCTGTCGCGCGCCGCGCCGCCCAGCGGCACGGCGCCAGGAGCCTTGGCTTCCGAGATCGTCATGCGATGAATTGTCAACGACTTAGTGGGCGCCGCCGCCCGAGCCGCCGCTGTCACACGGCGGACACACCGATTGCCTACACTGAAGCGATGACCGAAGACTCCCGGGGCGCTGGCACAGCCACGCTCCCGCCCGCTGCCTCCCAGGGCACCCTGACGCTGCTCAACCGCGAACGCGCGATCCTCCAGTTCAACCGCCGCGTGCTGGCACAGGCCCAGCGCGAGGACGTGCCGCTGCTGGAACGCCTGCGCTACGTGACCATCGTCAGCAGCAACCTCGACGAGTTCTTCGAGGTGCGCGTGGCCGACATCATCGAGTCGACGCGCCAGCCGGCGTCGGGCGTCACGCGCAGCGACCTCGCCGCGGTGGCGCAGGCGGCGCACGAGATCATCGACGAGCAGTACGCACTCTTCAACGACGTCGTGATGCCGGCGCTGCAGCAGCAGGGCATCGTGGTCCTCAACCATGCCGAGCGCGACGCGCGGCAGCGGCAGTGGGTGGCGGACTTCTTCGAGTCGCAGGTGCGCCCGCTGCTGGTGCCGGTGAGCCTGGACCCGAGCCACCCGTTCCCGATGGTGGCCAACAAGTCGCTCAACTTCATCGCGCAGCTCGGCGGCCGCGACGTCTTCGGGCGCCAGAACCAGATCGCCATCGTCAAGGTGCCGCGCGTGTTGCCGCGCGTGATCCGCCTGCCCGACGCACTGTGCGGCGGCCGCCAGGGTTTCGTGCTGCTGACCAGCGTCATCCGCGCCCACCTGGGCGAGCTGTTCCCGGGCCGCGAGGTCGAATCGTTCTCGCAGTTCCGCGTCACCCGCGACTCCGACCTCGAGGTCGACGCCGACGACGTCACCAACCTGCGCCAGGCGCTGCGCACGGGCCTGAGCACGCGCCACTTCGGGCAGGCCCTGCGCCTGGAAGTGGTCAGAACCTGCCCGCCGCAGTTGTCGGGTTTCCTGCTCGAGCAGTTCGACCTGCCCGAGGTGGCGCTGTACAAGGTCAACGGCCCGGTCAACCTGGTGCGGCTGAACCAGCTCATCGACCAGGCCGACGGCGCTGCGCTGCGCTTCGAGCCCTTCGAGCCGGCCTGGCCGGCGCAGAGCCTGCCGCGCGAGCAATCGATCTTCGAGCGCCTGCGCCGCGGCGACGTGCTGCTGCACCACCCCTTCGAGAGCTTCGAGCCGGTGGTGCAGTTCCTGCGCGAGGCGGTGCTCGACCCCGAAGTGCTGGCCATCAAGCAGACCATCTACCGCACCGGCGCGCAGAGCGCGACGGCGGAAGTCAACGCGCAGAGCGCGTTGATGGACCTGCTGATCGAGGCCGCACGGCGCGGCAAGGAAGTGCTGGCCGTGGTCGAGTTGAAGGCACGCTTCGACGAAGAAGCCAACATCAACTGGGCCGAGCGTCTGGAGGCCGTCGGCGCACAGGTCGTGTACGGCGTCGTCGGCCTCAAGACCCACGCCAAGCTGCTGCTGGTGACGCGCCGCGAAGGCCAGCGGCTCTGCCGCTATCTGCACCTGAGCACTGGCAACTACAACCCGCGCACGGCCACGCTGTACACCGACCTGGGCTACTTGACGGCCGACGCCGGGCTCACCGCCGATGCCGACGCCGTGTTCCTGCAGCTCGCAAGCCAGACCAAGGCGCGCGCGCCGCGGCACCTGATCACGGCGCCTTTCGTGCTGCACCGCCGCCTGGTGCACCACATCCGGCAGGTCGAGGACGCTGCGCGCGCCGGCCACCCGGCCCGCATCGTCGTCAAGGTCAACGCGCTCACGGATCCGGGGCTCATCGCCGCACTGGTGGCCGCCAGCCAGGCTGGGGCACGGATCGACCTCATCGTGCGCGGCGCCTGCATGCTGCCGCCCGGCGTGCCCGGCCACACCGACCGCATCCGCGTGCGCTCGGTGGTGGGGCGCTTCCTGGAGCACTCGCGCATCATGTACTTCAGCTGGGGCGCGAGCCGCGACGACGAAGTGCTGTACCTCAGCAGCGCCGACTGGATGAGCCGCAACATGTTCCGCCGCGTCGAGCTGGCCTGGCCGGTGCGCGACCTGGCGCTGCGGCAGCGCGTCATCGACGAAGGCCTCGTGCCGTACCTGCACGATCGCCCCGACGCCTGGCTGCTGGATGCCGAAGGACGCTACAAGCGCGCCGCCGACAGCGGCCCGGGCGCTCAGCAGGCGCTGATGCAGCGCTACCGGCGACGTTGAGCAGGCCGCCCCGAATGGTCTCCCAATGGACCTGATCCTGTGGCGACACGCTGAGGCGCTGGAGATGCGGGAGGTCGAGGACGACCTCGACCGCGCCCTCACGTCCAAGGGCGAGCGCCAGGCGCAGCGCATGGCGAGCTGGCTGAACCGGCAGCTGCCGGCCAGCACGCGCGTGCTGACCAGTCCGGCGCGGCGTGCGCAGCAGACGGCGGCGGCGCTCGAGCGCAAGTTCAAGACCGTGCCGGCGCTGGCGCCCGACGGCACGGTCGAGGGCCTGCTGCACGCGGTGCGCTGGCCCGACGCCCGCGAACCGGTGCTGGTGGTGGGGCACCAGCCGATGCTGGGGCTGGCCGCGGCGTATCTGCTGTCGGGCCAGCCGCAGGCCTGGCCGGTGCGCAAGTGCGCCGTGTGGTGGCTGCGCGCTCGCCAGCGCGGCGGCGAGCTGCAGATCGTGCTGCACGCCGTGGTCTCGCCCGAACAGGTCTGAAGCCGCGCGGCGCCGCGCAGCTGGCTGCGCGGTTGGCCGATCAGCCTGGCGCCAGCAGCCGCAGCGGCCCGCTGCGCGCCCAGACGGCGGCTTCCTCGTTCAGCAGGAACAGCGTGCGCGGGTGCTGTTCCGCCCAGCCTGCGCTCCACTGCAGGTGGGCCTCGCGCTGGCGCGCACGCAGCTTCAAGGCCCGCGGGTCGACGGCGCCGCGGGCGTGGCACTTGATGACGGCCAGGCGCAGGCACAGCACCTGCCAGGCGAAGGTCTCGCTGGCCAGTTGCGGCTCGACCTTGCGCAGGCCGCCGCGCTGGCCCAGCACCAGCTCGCCGACGCGGCGCTGCTGGCTCTGCGAGAAGCCAGCCGCGTCGACATGCGCCAGCAGGTAGGCGCTGTGGCGGTGGTGGTCGTGGTGCGACACCATCTGACCCATCTCGTGCAGCGCGCAGGCCCACGCCAGCTCGCGCCGGGTCTCGGCCTCGGCATCGGGCATGGCGGCATCGAACAGCGCCAGCGCCACCGAGCCGACGCGCGCGGCCTGCGCGGTGTCGACTTCGAAGCGGCGCTGCAGTTCGGCCACCGAGGCGTCCCGCATGTCGCCCGGGTGCGGCTTGCCGTCGCCCTGCAGCCGCTCGTGCAGGTCGATGATCACGCCCTGGCGCAGCGCGCCCTTGGCCGGCCACAGCGCCGCGATGTCGAAGTGCGTGGCCAGCGTGTACAGGATCGCCAGGCCGCCGGGCAGCACGGCACGGCGCTCGGGCTTGAGGCCGGGCAGCTCAATGCGGTCGACGTGACCGGCCTGCAGGCAGCGTTCGATGCACCAGCGCAGCCCGGCAGGGGTGATGCGGCCGTCGGTGACGCCGCCGGCCTGCAGCAGCTGCGACACCGCGCCGGCGGTGCCCGACGATCCCAGCGCCTGCTGCCAACGCTCGCGCGCAAAGGGCTGCAGCGCTTCTTCGAGTTCGGCGCCGGCCGCCACCTGCGCCGCGCGAAAGCCCTCCTGCGTGATGGTGCCGCCGGCGAAGAAGCGCATCGACAGGCTCACGCAGCCGACGCCGAAGGACTCGGCGGCGATCGGCGTGCGGCCCTGTCCCAGAATGAGTTCGGTCGAGCGGCCGCCGATGTCGATCACCAGCCGCGGTTCGTGCGACGGCTGCAGGTGGTTGACGCCGGCGTAGATCAGCCGCGCTTCTTCGCGGCCCGAGACGACCTCGATCGGGAAGCCCAGCGCTTCCTGCGCACGCAGCAGGAAGGCGTTGCGGTTGCGCGCCTCGCGCAGCGTCTGCGTCGCCACCGCGCGTACCTGCGCAGGCTCCAAACCGGCCAGCCGCGTGCTGAAGCGCCGCAGGCAGGCCAGGCCGCGCTGCGCCGCCTCTTCGGTGAGCATGCCGTTGCTGTCCAGGCCGGCACCCAGGCGCACGGTTTCCTTGAGGTAGTCCAGCCGCCGGTAGCGACCTTGCGGCAGCGTGCCGAGTTCCAGCCTGAAGCTGTTCGACCCCATGTCGACGGCAGCGAGCGCGGCGCCAGGTTGCGCGAGGGTTTGCATGCGGCGATCGTACCTGCCGGGTGTGACACGGGCGGCGCTTGACAGCTCCGGTAGCATGAGTCCGCAAGGTGGGCTGCGAGCCCCCCAACTAGCCTGCCGACGTGCCCGCGTGGCGGCACCCTGGACGCCATGACCCTCGCCTACATCTTGTTGGCCACCTTCGCCGGTGGCGCGCTGTCGATCCTGCTGGCCGCCTTGCTGACGGTGACGGTGCTCGGCAAGCTCGTCAAGCACCTGGTCAGCCTGTCGGCAGGCGTGCTGCTGGGCACGGCCTTGTTGCACGTGCTGCCCGAAGCCTTCGAGAGCAAGGCCGCGCCGCACGCGCTGTTCGGCACGCTGCTCGCCGGGCTGCTCTTCTTCTGGCTGCTGGAGAAGGCCGAGTTGTACCGGCACGTCCACCACCACCAGGGCGACGGCCACGACCACCACCACCACTTCGACGCCCAGCAGGCCGGCCGCGGCGGCTACAGCGTGCTGGTGGGCGACGGCATTCACAACTTCTGCGACGGCGTCATCATCGCCGCGGCGTTCCTGGCCGACCCGGCGCTGGGCTGGGTCACCGCGGCGGCGGTGGTGGCGCACGAGATTCCGCAGGAGGCAGGCGACTACATCGTGCTGCTCAACGCCGGCTTCTCGCGCGGCAAGGCGCTGCTGTTCAACGGCCTGTCGGGCCTGGCCGCCGTGGCCGGCGGCATCACCGGCTACTACCTGGTCGAACCCTGGGGCGACGTGCTGCCGTTCCTGCTGGTGGTGGCGTCCAGCAGCTTCATCTATGTGGCGGTGGCCGACCTGCTGCCGCAACTGCAGCAGCGCCTGACGTGGCGCGAGACACTGTCACAACTGGCCTGGCTCGGCGCCGGGCTGGCGCTGGTGCTGCTGGCCCGCAGCCTGCTGGAAGTCTCGCACGCCCACTGAACTTGCCGCGGCAGGCAGCGGCCGCCCCGGGGCCGGCGCCGTCGCGAGGCCTCAAGCCGACTTGCCGTTCAGCGCACCACCAGCACCGGCATCGTGCTGTGGGTCAGCACCTTCTGCGTCTCGCTGCCCAGCAGCAGCGCGCTCATGCCGCGGCGGCCGTGCGAGGCCATGACCACCAGATCGCAGCCCTTGCTCTTGCCGTGGTCGAGGATCGCTTCCCACGGGTGCAGCGCTTCGACCGTGCTGCCCTGGCAGGCCACGCCGGCGGCAGCCGCAGCTTCGATGGCGGTCTTGACGCGGGCCGAGGCCACGCGCTCCTGGGCGTCGAAGAATTCCTGCGGCGGCACCGGCTGCATCTCGGAGATCGCGCTGTACGGGAAGGGCTCCTTCACCGCCAGGATATGGATCTCGCTGCCGCAGAGTTTGGCCAGCCCGATGGCCGACTGCAAGGCCTTGGCCGTGATGTCCGAACCGTCGGTGGGGAACAGGATGCGCTTGTACATGGAGACTCCTCGAAGTGGCTGCTTCAGCACAGCTGAGACTGCGCTGCGGATGAAGTGTTCCCTGCGGCCCGGGACGGCGCATTGACCGGCATCAAGCCCGGCACCAAGCCTGACACCCAGCGGCACACGCGGGCCGACCGGGGATCAGCCGCGGGCCACCGGCCGCGCCGGGTCGCTGCACCACTCGCTCCACGAGCCGGGGTACAGCGCGCCGGGTTCGAGCCCGGCGTGCGCCATCGCCAGCAGGTTGTGGCAGGCCGTGACGCCCGATCCGCACTGGTGCACGACGCCGCCTTCGTCGCCCAGCGCGGCGAATTCCAGCCGCAGCTGCGCGGCGGGCTTGAAGCGGCCGTCGGCGCCCAGGTTGTCCTTGAAGAAGCGGCAGATCGCACCCGGGATGTGGCCGGCCACCGGGTCGAGCGGCTCGACTTCGCCGCGGAAGCGCTCGGGCGAGCGTGCGTCCAGCAGCGTGACGTGGCCCAGCCGGGCCTGCAGGCCGGCGGCATCGACGCTCTGCATCGCCGGCGTCGCGGCCGGGTAGGGCGGGGCGCCGGCAGATGCCGGCAGGGTGTCGTGCAAGGTCCCACCCGCGGCGGCCCAGGCAGCGCGACCGCCGTCGAGCACGGCGGCCGCGGTGTGCCCCAGCCAGCGCAGCAGCCACCAGGCGCGCGCGGCATAGACGCCGCCCTGGTCGTCGTAGCACACCACCTGTGTTCCGGGCCGGATGCCCCAGGCGCCGACGCGGGTGGCCCAGGCGTCGCGCCCGGGCAGCGGGTGGCGGCCATTGCGGAGCGTCTTGGCGCCCGAGAGGTCGCGGTCGAGGTGGGCGTAGCGGGCGCCGGGCAGGTGCGTGGCAGCGTAAGCGCGCTCGCCGGCGGCGGTGTCGGCGAGGTCGAAGCCGCAGTCCAGCAGCACCGGCGGTTGAGGGCTTGCAAGCATGGCCTGCAGCTCAGTGGCGGAGATCAGGGTCGAGTGCGGCATGGCGTCTCTCAGCTTTCAGGGGGTCCGACGATGTCACTGCGCGGTCGCGGGCGCAACAGCGTGGCCGCTACGCCGGCCGCGATGATCAGCAACACGCCGAGGCCGGACAGCAGCGTCAGCCGCTCGCCGAAGACGACGATGCCCAGCAGGTACGAGAACACGATGCCCAGGTACTGCAAGGCCGCGATGCCCAGTGTCGCGCCGGTGCCGTAGGCGAGCGTGATCATCCACTGCGCCAGCGTCGCCAGCGCACCAACGGCCGCCAGCAGCGCCAGGCCGAGCGCGGTGTGTGCCCGCAGGCCGCCGGTGGACATCGCGATGGCGGCACCGAAAGCGACACCCGTGGCGCAGAAGTACAGCACCACGCGTTCGCCCGGTTCGCCGATGCGCCCGAGCGCCGTCACCTGCAGGTAGGCGGCCGCGGCGAGCAGCCCGGAGCCCAGGCCGACGAGGCCGAACCACAGCTGTTCCTGCCCGATGGTCGGCTGCAGCACCAGCGCGACGCCGGCAAAGCCGGCGAGCACGGCCGCCACCAGCCGGCCGTCGACGAGTCCGCTGCCGCCGCGATCGGGTGCAAGCAGCACCGCGCCGCCGACCAGGAACAGCGCGATCCACACCGACGACATGTAGTTCAGGGTCATCGCGGTGGCCAGCGGCAGGCCGCCGATGGCCACGAACCACAAGCACAACGCCGTGGTGCCGGTGGCGCTGCGCCAGAAGTGCATCGCCGGCACGCGCGTGCGCCAGCCGATGCCGCGCCAGCGCATCACCGCCGCCATCACGACCAAGCCGACCAGCGAGCGGTAGAGCACGATCTCGCCGGCACCGTATTGCGCCGAGGCGAGCTTGACGCACACGCCCATCACCGCGAAGAGCAGCGAGGCGATGACCACCAGCCAAGGGGCGGTCACCGGGTCCCGGCGTTGCTTCGCGTCGTCGCTCGGGGTGGGAGCGAGCGCCCTCGCGACGGCATCAGGCCAGGCCCGGGTCGAGCCCCATCTCGCGCCGGTACCACTCGTGGAACTGCTGCATGCCATCTTCCATCGGGCTCTGGTAGGGGCCGGTCTCGTCGTCGCCGCGCTCCATCAGCGCCAGACGGCCGGCGTCCATGCGCAGCGCGATCTCGTCGTCCTCGATGCAGGTCTCCATGTAGGCCGCCTGCTGCGCCTGCACCAGTGCGGGCTCGAAGGCCGCGATCTCTTCGGGGTAGAAGAACTCCACCAGGTTCAGCGTCTTGCGCGGCCCGCGCGGGAACAGCGTCGACACCACCAGCACCTGCGGGTACCACTCGACCATCACCGTCGGGTAGTAGGTCAGCCAGATCGCGCCCTGCTGCGGCGGCTGGCCACTGCCGAACTTCAGCACCTCGTGCTGCCAGCGCTGGTAGACCGGTGATCCGGCCTTGGCCAGCGCCTTGTTGACGCCCACCGTCTGCACCGAGTGGTGGCGGCCGAATTCCCAGGCCAGGTCCTCGCAGGTGACGAACTGCCCGAGCCCGGGGTGGAAGGGTCCGACGTGGTAGTCCTCGAGGTAGACCTCGATGAAGGTCTTCCAGTTGTAGTCGCATTCGTGCAGGTGGGCCTGGCCGTAGACGTAGCCGCTGAAGTCCAGTTCGGCGGCCGGGCCGAGTCTGGCCAAGTCGACGGCCACGTCGCGCCCGTTGTGCTCGAACAACAAGCCCTTCCAGTTCTGGACCGGATAGTTGCGCAGGTTCAGGCACGGGTCCTGTTCGAAGTGCGGGGCGCCGACCAGCTGCCCTTGCAGGTCGTAGGTCCAGCGGTGCAACGGGCAGACGATGTGGGACTGCGTCTGGCCGCGCCCCTTGAGCATGATGGCCTGGCGGTGGCGGCAGACGTTGGAGACCAGTTCGACGCCGCCGGCGTTGCGCACCAGGGCCCGGCCTTCCTTTTCCTGGGCCAACGCCAGGAAGTCGCCCACCTGCGGCACGGCAAGTTCGTGCCCGAGGTAGCGGGGGGATTGCTGAAAGATGAGGGCCTGTTCGCGCTGGAACAGTTCCTCGTCGAAGTAGCTGCTGACCGGGAGTTGGGCGCGGCTGCGCTCCAGTGATTCGAGACTGATGCTCAGGTCCGACATGATCCGACCGGATCCTCCTTGGCAAAGGACATTCGAACAGCCAGGCCGGGCGTGTTCCCCGGCGTTGGTGTCGCAGACATGACGGCGCTGCAATGTCCGGGGTGGGGTTGCAGCGGCCGGCGATTCTAGCGGGGCCGGCCTCGCACGGTCTTTGCAAGCTCAACCGGGCTGCATTCCCCCCCAGGTACACATCGGGCCCGGGTGGAGGGTTTGTCTAGAATGCCCGACAGTTTTCGACTCCCGAAATGGCCCGTAGCGCAGTCACCCCCCCGAAAGAACCCGCCAGCTATGAGCAGGCCCTGGCCGAGCTGGACCGGCTGGTGCAGCAAATGGAAGGCGGCCAGTTGCCGCTGGACCAGCTCCTGGACGGTTACCGGCGCGGCGCCGAACTGCTGGCCTTCTGCCGCGCTCGGCTGCAGGCCGTCGAAGAGCAGGTGCGCCTGCTCGATGACGGCATGCTCAAGCCCTGGACCGCGGCATGATCGTCGACGAGGCCGACAACTGGGCGCGGGAGCAGTTGGCGCTGGTGGAGACCGCGCTCGAGTCCTGGGTGCCGGCCGATGCGCCCGCCGGGCTGGGCGTGGCGATGCGTTACGGCGTGCTCGACGGTGGCAAGCGGCTGCGCCCGCTGCTCGTGCTGGCGGCCTGCCAGGCGGTGGCCGGCCATCGCGAAGCGGCGATGCGCGCGGCGGTGGCGGTGGAGCTGATCCACGCCTATTCGCTGATCCACGACGACATGCCCTGCATGGACAACGACGTGCTGCGCCGCGGCAAGCCCACCGTGCACGTGCAGTACGGCGAGGCCCAGGCCATGCTGGCGGGCGACGCCATGCAGGCGTTGGCCTTCGAGGTGCTGACCCCCGACGATGGGGTCGCACCGGCGCTGCAGGCCCGGCTGGCGGCGCTGCTGGCGCGTTCCGCCGGGCACGCCGGCATGGCCGGCGGTCAGGCCATCGACCTGGCCAGCATCGGTCAGGAGCTCAGCGAGCGGCAGTTGCGCGACATGCACCGCCGCAAGACCGGTGCCCTGCTGCAGGCCAGCGTGCTGATGGGCGCCGCCTGCGGCACGACCTCCGCTGTCGCCTGGGACGCACTGTCGGCCTATGGCGCGGCGATCGGCCTGGCGTTCCAGGTCGTCGACGACATCCTGGATGTGACACAGTCCGCCGAGACGCTGGGCAAGACCGCCGGCAAGGACCAGAACAACAACAAACCCACCTACGT
>JAYUPN010000094.1:0-12512 GCA_043760065.1 Rubrivivax sp. | reverse complement strand
CCGATGGTGCCGTGGCCGCACATGCCGAGATAGCCGACGTTGTTGAAAAAGATGACCCCGCAGGCGTTGGCCGCGTCCTGCGGTTCGCACAGCAAGGCGCCCACGACGGCGTCGTTGCCACGCGGTTCGGTGACCAGTGCGCGGCGCCAGCGGTCGTGCCCGTCGCGAAAGCGCTGCAGGCATTCGGCCATGCTGCCGCCGCCCAGGTCGGGCCCGCCGCTGACGAGCACGCGGGTGGGTTCGCCGCCGGTGTGGGAGTCGATGATTCGCGTGCCTGCTTGCGTGTCTGCTTCGGTGTCTGTGGGCGGGTTGGTGGTCTGATTCATGGCCGGCGCTGGCGGAGTGTGGTGGGCGGGATGGTCTTGGGCGCAGTCTTTGTATCGACAGCGGCAGCCGCAGCGGCGCGCGCCGTGCGCTTGAGCAAGGTGTGCAAGTCCTGGCGCACCTTTTCAATGTGCACCACCAGGTAGTCGCAGGCCTGCACCACCTTGCCGTCTTGGCACAGGCGCAGCAGCTTGCGGTGTTCGCTTTCGGCACGCGTCAAGGCCGGTGCGCGGTTCATCTGCAGGCGCGTGAAGCGATCACTGGTCTGCAGCAGCGCCGTCACGATGGCCAGCGTGCGTGGCTGGCGCGCGTGGCGGTAAAGCGCCAGGTGGTAGCGCGCGTTCAACTGCCCCCATTGCGCGACATCCTGCCGGCTGATCGCTGCGGTGAACTCGGCGTCCAGCGCCGAGATGTCGGCAATGTCAGCGGGGCTCAACAGTGGCACGGACTGAGCGAGCAAACGCGGTTCCAGCAGCACGCGCAGGTCGAAGACATCGTCAATCTCCGCCAGTGAAAAGGTCGAGACGACAGCGCCTTTGTGCGGTTCGATCAGCACCAGGCCTTCGGCTTCCAGCTGGAACAGCGCCTCGCGCACGGGAATGCGGCTGACCTGAAAGCTCGCGGCCAGCGCGTCCTGGCGCAACTGCTTGCCGGCGGCATAGGTGCCGTCGAGGATGTCGCGCCGCAGCTGCTCGACGATGGCGGCAGACAACGTGCGGTGGCCGAGGCGGGGATTCATCGGGCTTTCATCGGGCTTTCATCAGGCGGGGGCAATCGCTGTCATCTTGAACGGGCCTGAAAGACTGAAGGGGCTTGACCTGTCGATTGTATAAAATGTACGATGAATCGCCGCACTCGCCAACTGGAGTTGAATCATGACCGCCAAGATCAGCTGGCAAGGTGTTTTCCCTGCCGTCACGACGCAGTTCCGCGAAGACTTCTCGCTTGACCTCGATGCCACCGCCAAGGTCATCGACGGCTTGGTGCGTGACGGTGTTTCTGGTCTGGTGGTGTGCGGCACGGTGGGCGAGAACACCTCGCTGTCGCGCTCTGAAAAACTGCAGGTGATTGAAGCCGCCAAGTCGGTAGCCGCAGGCCGCGTGCCGGTGATCTGCGGCGTGGCCGAATTCACCACCGCCTTTGCCATCGACACCGCCAGGCAAGCAGCGCGCATCGGGGTCGACGGCATCATGCTGATGCCGGCGCTGGTGTACTCGTCCAAGCCCCACGAGTCAGCCGCTCACTTCCGCGCGGTGTCGAAGGCCACCGACGTGCCAGTCATGGTCTACAACAACCCGCCCGTCTACAAGAACGACATCACGCCCGACATCCTGGCCAGCCTGGCCGACTGCGACACCATCGTCTGCTTCAAGGATAGCTCGGGCGACACGCGCCGCTTCGTCGACACGCGCAACCGCGTCGGCGACCGCTTCGTGCTCTTCGCGGGCCTGGACGACGTGGTCGTGGAAAGCATCGCCGTCGGCGCCGTGGGCTGGGTTTCGGGTCTGTCCAATGCGTTCCCGCGCGAGGGCGAGACGCTGTTTCGCCTGGCGCGCGACGGCCGCTTTGCCGAGTTGATGCCGCTGTACGAATGGTTCATGCCGCTGCTGCACCTGGATGCGCGCCCCGACCTCGTGCAGTGCATCAAGCTGTGCGAGCAGTTGATGGGCCGCGGCAACTCGCGTACGCGGCCGCCGCGCCTGCCGCTGCCCGACGCCGACCGCACCCACGTCGAGCAGATCATGGCGCGCGCGTTGCAGCACCGCCCTGCCCTGCCCGAGGTCGGGCTGGCCCGGCGCTGAACGGGGCTGCGATGCAAAGTCCGCTGAGCCGCTGCGCGCCGCTGCACCGGCAGGCGCGGCCTTGAAGCCCGCCCCGACGCTGTCAGGTGGCCGCGGCACGCCGCCGGCCTGGGCCTACCTGTCGCTGGCGGCGAGCACGCTGCTCGTGGGCAGCTACGTCGGCCTGTCCAAGCTGCTGGTGGCGGTGCTGCCGGTGCTGCTGCTGGCCTGGCTGCGCTTTGGCATCGCGGCGGTGGCGATGGCGCATTGGGTGCGCCGCGCGCCGGGTGAAGCGCCGCTGTCGGCGCGCGACCGCCGGCTCTTGTTCTGGGAGAGTTTTCTCGGCAACTTCCTGTTCAGCATCTGCATGCTGTACGGCGTGGCGCTGACCTCGGCGCTGGCTGCCGGCGTGACGATGGCGGCGATCCCTGCCGCCATCGCGCTGCTGTCGCGCGCGGTGCTGGGCGAGGCGATCCGTGCGCGCGTGATGGTGGCGATCGCCTGCGCGATGAGCGGCATCGCGATCCTGGCGCTTGCGCGCGCCGAGCCGGGTGCCGCCGCTGCCGTGTCGCCCTGGGGATACGTGCTGCTGCTGGGTGCGGTGTTCTGCGAGGCTTGCTACGTGGTCATCGGCAAGCAGCTCACCAGCAACGTCTCGCCGCGGCGCATCAGCGCGCTGATCAACCTGTGGGGTCTGGCGCTGGTGACGCCGTTCGGGATCTGGCAGGCGTGGAGCTTCGACTTCGCGGCCGTGCGGGGCTCGACCTGGGGCCTGCTCGTCTTCTATGCGCTGGCGGCCAGCATGGTCAGCGTCTGGCTGTGGATGCAGGGCTTGAAGCGCGTGCCTTCGTCGCGCGCCGGCGTGTTCATGGTGCTGCTGCCGGTGGGCGCGGCATTCGTGGGCATCGCCGTGCTCGGCGAACCCTTCGGCAGCCCGCACGTTCTGGCCCTCATGCTGGCGGTGGCGGGACTGCTGCTGGCCACCTGGCCCGAGCGCAGCGCTGCGCCTGCAACGATCGAGGCTGCCGATGGCCAGAAAGCTTGATCTCGTCGTCTACGGCGCCACCGGCTCCGCGGGGCGGCTGGTGGCGGAGCACCTGCAGCAACGCTGCGGCGGCGCCGGGCGGCGTGTGGACAGCCGGCGCTGCGTCGGGCATGACGGTGGTGCCCCCGCTGCAGGCGCGCGCCGGGCCCGGCTTCGCGCTCGAAGCGGGCAGCAACTGATCCTCAGCGCGGCACGAAGAAGGTCGACTTCTCGCGCTGCACCGCCAGCGCTGCGCCTGCAGCCGGGTCGAGTTGCCGGACTTCGAACTGCACCGGCACCGACTGCCCATGCAGCGGTTGTGCAGCTTCCGCACCCAGCCGCAGGCTGACCACTTGCGAGCCGATGCCGGCCGGCGGCAGGCTCAGCTCTGCAGCGCTGGTCGACAGGCCGGCAATGCCGCCGGCATCGACGCGGTAGGTCTGCGCCTGCTCCGTGCGGTTCATGATCTGGATGCGGTAGACGTTCTCGATCGTGCCTTCGTCGACCACGCGCGCCAGCGCGCCGCGGTCCTTGATGACGTCGAACTGGAACGGACTGCGCAGCGCCACGCTGGCGGCGAAGGCCGCACTCGCTGCCAACAGCACCGCACCGTAGATCAGCACGCGCGGCCGCAAGGCGCGCTTGAACATCTGCAGCCGCGACCAGCCATGAACGACGCCGTTCTCGGTCGAGTAGCGGATCAGGCCCTTGGCGTAGCCCATCTTGTCCATCACGTCGTCGCAGACGTCGATGCAGGCGGCGCAGCCGATGCACTCGTTCTGCAGCCCGTCGCGGATGTCGATGCCGGTGGGGCAAACCTGCACGCACAGCGTGCAGGCGATGCAGTCGCCGAGGCCTTGCGCGCTGGCGCTGGCCTTGCGCGAGCGTGAACCGCGCGGCTCGCCGCGCGCCACGTCGTAGGTGATGACGAGCGAGTCCTTGTCGATCAACGCACTCTGGAAGCGGGCGTAGGGGCACATGTACTTGCACATCTGCTCGCGCAGGTAGCCGGCGTTGCCATACGTGGCGGCGCCGTAGAAGAGGATCCAGAAACCGTTCCACGGCGTGACGCTCGACGACAGCACGGCCGCGGCGAGCTCGCGGATGGGCGTGAAGTAGCCGACGAAGCTGAAGCCGGTGAAGAGGCCGATGGCGATCCAAGCCGCCTGCTTGCCGCCCTTGCGCGCCAACTTCTGCAGGCTCCACGGCGCATGGTCCAGCCGCATGCGCGCGATGCGGTCGCCTTCGAGGTGGCGCTCGACCCACATGAAGATCTCGGTGTAGACGGTCTGCGGGCAGGTGTAGCCGCACCACAGCCGGCCGGCCACGGCGGTGAAGAGGAAGAGCGCCAGCGCCGACAGCACCAGCAAGGCTGCCAGGAAGATCAGGTCCTGTGGGTACAGCACCAGGCCCAGGATGAAGAAGCGCTGTGCCTCGAGGTCGAACAGCACCGCCTGGCGGCCGCCCCACTGCAGCCACGGCAGGCCGTAGAAGAAGATCTGCGTCAGCCAGACGAAGGTCCAGCGCCAGGTCGCGAACCAGCCTTTCACGGCCCGCGGGTAGATGTCGGGCTGCTTCTGGTACATCGAGACAAAGGTCTCGCTGTCGGCGCCGGCCCCTGCGGGGCCGATCGGCAGGATCGGCAGGACCGGGATGACGGGGTGCTTGGGTTTCATCGGGGGAGGCGTTCGGTCAGCGCTTGAGCTCGGGCAGCTTGTGCTCGATCTTGGCCCACTCGTCGGCATCGGGCAGGGCCAGCTTGGTGCGCGTGATCGGCTTCCAGCCGCGCGCCAGTTCGGCGTTGAGCGCCGTGAAGTGCAGCTGGTGGGTCGGCACATCCTCCTCGGCGTAGATGGCGCTGACCGGGCACTCGGGCACGCAGACCGCGCAGTCGATGCACTCGTCGGGGTCGATGACCAGAAAGTTGGCGCCTTCGCGGAAGGCGTCGACCGGGCAGACGTCGACGCAATCGGTGTACTTGCAGCGGATGCAGGCTTCGGTGACGACGAAGGTCATGCCGCGGGTCCGGGTTGCTGCTTGCGAGCGGCGCCAAGCATCATCCGTCCTTGCCGTCGAGCCGCGTGCGCAAGAGCCAGGGCGCGAAGACCGCCAGGTAGATGCCGAAGGCCGCGCTCCAGGCCATCGCGGCGCCCACCAGCCAGGCCAGCAAAGCCTGCGGCGCCAGCAGCGGCAACACCACCCGAAGCACGGCTGCCGCGGTGATCAAGGCGTAGGCCGCGACCTCCCACGATGAGGCGCGCAGCGGCCGCCCCGTGTGCCCGCGCGCCGTGCGCGTGACCATGCCGATGATCAGGCCGCCCGTGGCGCCGACGGCCAGCGCGTGCACGCCGGCGGACGCCGGCATCCAGCCCAGCTGCGCCGCGGCCAGCAGCGCGAAGCCGATCGGCAGCCACGCATATGCGGCATGCAGCACCCACAGGAGAGGCCGCTGCCGGATCTTGAGCGGCTGCCACAGGCCCAGGCGCCAGGCGTGCAGCACCGCCGCGGCGGCCAGCGCGACGGCCGTCAGCGCAGCCACGGGCCCGGCCGGCGCCAGCACCCACAGCCCCAGCGCGACGGCGGTGCAGGCCAGGGCAGCCTGCTCCAGCCGGGGCGGCACCTTCAGCTTCAGGCCGGGCAAGGCCGACATCGTGAACGCCGGCACCACGCGACCGGCGATCACGCATTCGATCATCAACACCAGCGCCAGTCCGGCGTGCAGGGCGCGCAGCGGCGCGATGTCGACGAAGCCCAGCACCGAGAGATGGAACACTGCGTTGGCCAGCGCCAGCAAGGCCAGGATCAGCGCCAGCGGCAGGTTGCGCCGGTTGCCGGCGCGCAGCAGCAACCGCGCCAGCAGCGCGGCGACGATCGGCAGCAGCAACACGTCGAGCGCCGCGTAGACCGCATAAGGCGCTGCAAATGGCGCCAGCCGCGCTGCCAACCACAGCAGGAACAGCGCCGCCAGCGCCGCGCCGCGAGCGGTCGGCAGTCCGGTCCAGGCCCGGCCGGCAGTGAGCAGAAAGCCGACGATCACGGCCACCGCAAAGCCGTACAGCATCTCGTGCGCATGCCACAGCAGCGACGGCATCGGCAAAGAAGGCTGCCATGCACCGAGCAGCATGCCGATCCACAGCGGCACCGCCGCCGCCGCAAACGCCGCTGCGCCCAGGTAAAACGGACGGAAGCCCAGACGCCACAGCGGCCAGCCTTGTGGCGCAGGCGCGGTTGCGGCAGCCGGGGCCGTGGCCGTGGCCTGCAGGATCGGGATCGGTGGACTCATGGCAAGGGATGGGTGATTTAAAGATGCATTGATTGCGCATGTTAATGACGGCGCCCCATCAAAGCAATACACTGCCTGCATCTTTAGGGTCATGCATGCGACTGTCCGAGTACACCGACTACACCCTGCGCGTGCTGATGTACTGCGCGGGGCACCCTGGGCGGCTGGTGACGATCGGCGAACTGGCGGTGCATCATGGCCTGTCGAAGAACCACCTGATGAAGGTGGTCAACGACCTGGCGCGCCAGGGCCTGCTGGAGACCACGCGCGGCCGCGGCGGCGGCCTGCGGCTGCTGAAGGCCCCGCGCGACATCCGCATCGGCGACGTGGTGCGCGCTTCGGAAACCGATTTCCGCCTCGTCGAGTGCTTCGACGCCGGCACCAACCGGTGCACGCTGACGCCCACCTGCCGCCTGAAGCACCTGTTCGGCGACGCGCTGCAGGCCTACTTCGCGGCGCTCGACGGCGCCACGCTGGCCGACGTGACGGCAAGCCCGGCCGCTGCGCCCACGCGCAGCCTGCCCATCGCGTTGCGCCGCGGCGCCGCGGTGGCGCTGCCCCTGCGCACCGCTCGCGCGGCGCGCATCGCGCCCCTGAAGCGCACCGACTCGTCGCCAGCCCGGCGGATGAAGGCCACGCCATGACCATGACCCTTCCCGGCCACTCGGCGCCAGCGGCCGGTTTCGAAGTGCCGCTGGAGATGCTCGCCGCCTGCCACCAGCGCGTGCAGGGCCAGACCGCGACGCTGCTGCGGCTGGTGCCGCACCTGGCAGCGCAAGGCGCAGACCGCGCCGCGCAGGAAGCCGCCACCGCGGTCCTGCGTTACTTCGACAGTGCCGGCCGCCACCACCACGAGGACGAGGAGCTCGACCTCTTCCCGGCGCTGCTGGAGGCGACCGCCGGCACCGACAACGAGGGCCTGCGCCAACTTGTCGCCTCGCTCTGCGCCGACCACCGCGCGTTGGAAGCGCGCTGGCATGCGCTGCGGCGGCTGTTGCAGCGCGTCGCCGAAGGACTGCCGGCCACCATCGAGGCGCCCGAGGCGCAGGCCTTCGCCGACAGCTACGACCACCACATCGCGCGCGAAGAAGCCGAGCTGCTGCCGCTGGCAGGCCGCCTGCTGGACGGGCCGGAACTGGACCGCATCGGCCGCGCCATGCGGCTGCGCCGCGGCCTCGGCAACTGATCGCCGGGCGGCCGGCGAGCGCGTTCAGCGCCGTGCGCTGCGGCCGTAGCTGCGGAACTTCTCGATCACCTGCGCCATCTCGGCTTCACCCAGCAGTGCCGGCTCGCCGACGGCCAGCGCCTGCAGGTAGACCTGGCACAGCGACTCGACTTCCAGCATCACCTTCATGGCCTGCGCGACGGTGGCCCCGGCCGCCACCAGGCCGTGGTTGGCCAGCAGGCAGGCGTCGCGGTCGTGCAGCGCGGCGGCCACGGCCAGCGACAGCTCGGGCGTGCCGAAGGTGAAATACGGCACCAAAGGCACCGAGTCGCCACCGGCCACCGCGACCATGTAGTGGAAGGCCGGCAGCGGCCGGCGCAGGCAGGCCAGCGCGGTGGCGTGGGTGGCGTGGGTGTGCACGACGGCCTGCACGTCGCTGCGCGCCGCGTACACCGCCTCGTGGAAATGCCACTCCGACGACGGCTGCCAGTCGCCCTGCACCGCGCCGTCCCAGCCGACCCACACCAGGTCCTGCGGCCGCAGGCCCTCGGCGCCCATGCCGGTGGCCGTGATCAGCATGCCCTGCCCCCAGCGTGCGCTGGCGTTGCCGGTGCTGCCGCGGTTGAGGCCGCGCGCATCCAGCGTCTGCACGGCGGCCACCAGTTGCCGGCGCAGATCGTCTTCGGTCATGCCGAGCTCGCCATCAGGCGCCGCAACGCCGTTTCGTCGGCAGCGACCAGACCGTGCTCGGTGAGCAGGCCGCTGACCAGCCGCGCTGGCGTGACGTCGAAGGCCGGGTTGGCGGCCGCCGTGCCGTCGGGCGCGAGCTGCACCTCGACCCACTCGCCCGCCGCGTTGCGCCCGTGCAGGTGCGTCACCTCGCGCGGCGAACGCTCCTCGATCGGCACCTCGCGCAGGCCGTCGCGCAGCTCCAGGTCGAGCGTCGAGGTCGGCATCGCGACGTAGAACGGCACGCCGTTGTCGTGCGCCGCAAGCGCCTTGAGGTAGGTGCCGATCTTGTTGCAGACGTCGCCGCGCGCGGTGACGCGGTCGCAGCCGACGATGACCAGGTCGACGCGGCCGTGTTGCATCAGGTGGCCGCCGGCGTTGTCGGTCACCAGCGTGTGCGGCACGCCGGCCTGGCCCAGCTCCCAGGCGGTCAGGCTGGCGCCCTGGTTGCGCGGCCTCGTCTCGTCGACCCACACGTGCACCGGCAGGCCGGCGGCGTGGGCCTGGTAGATCGGCGAGGTCGCGGTGCCCCAGTCGACGGTGGCCAGCCAGCCGGCGTTGCAGTGCGTCAGCACGTTCACCGGCCCGGCCTTGCGCGCGGCGACGGCTTCGATCAAGGGCAAGCCGTGGCGGCCGATGGCGTGGTTGATGCGCACGTCGTCCTCGGCCAGCGCATCGGCTTCGTCCCAGGCGCGCTGCGCGCGCTGTTCGACGCTCGTCTGCAGCAATGCCGCGAGCATGCGCTGCAGCGCCCAGGCCAGGTTCACGGCCGTCGGCCGCGCCTGGCGCAAGAGCGCTGCGCAGTTGTCGAGCGCAACGTCGCTGGCGTCGCGTGTCGCCTGCAGCGCCAGCCCGTACGCCGCCACCGCGCCGATCAGCGGCGCGCCGCGCACCCACATCTCGCGGATGGCGACGAAGACGTCGCGCGGCGAAGCCAGCGGCCGCAACAGCAACTGGTGCGGCAAGGCGCGCTGGTCGATGACCTCCACCGCCCGGCGCCCCGGCAAGGCGCGCAACGGTCGCAGCGGCCGGCCGTCGACGATCACGCCGTGGTCCTCACGCCGGCGCCTTCAGCACCCGGCCGGCGATCGCCTGCAGTTTGTCCAGCATCGCCGGGTCGCGCGCTTCGGGCGCGGTGATGAGGGCAAAGCTCAGCGCCTGTCGGCAGGCGCAGGCGGCGGCCTGGCTGTCGGCCGTGATCTGGCCCGCCAGGCCCGCCACCAGCGTCTTGGCCGCCTGCGCGTTGGCCAGCAGCACCTGGATCACTGCATCCACCGTCACCGCCTCATGGCCCATGTGCCAGCAGTCGAAGTCGGTGACCATGCTCACCGAGCAATAGCAGAGTTCGGCCTCGCGCGCGAGCTTGGCCTCGGGCATGTTGGTCATGCCGATGACGCTGGCGTTCCAGCTGCGGTAGAGCTGGCTCTCGGCCAGGGTGCTGAACTGCGGCCCTTCCATCACCAGGTAGGTGCCGCCGCGCGCGTGCGTCACGCCCTGCTGCACCAACGCCGCCTGCACGTGGTCGCCCAGGCGCGCGCACACCGGCTGCGCCATCGACACGTGCGCCACCATGCCGGTGCCGAAGAAGCTCTTGGCGCGCGCGAAGGTGCGGTCGATGAACTGGTCGACGATGACGAAGGTGCCCGGCGGCAGGTCGGCGCGCAGGCCGCCGACGGCCGAGATCGACAGCACGTCGGTGGCCCCCAGCATCTTCAGCGCGGCGATGTTGGCGCGGTAGTTCACTTCGGACGGCGGGATGCGGTGGCCGCGGCCGTGGCGCGGCAGGAAGGCGAGATCGGCCTCGCCGTGTGCACCGTCCAGGCGGCCGCGGAAGATCTGGTCCGAAGGCGCGCCCCAGGGCGTGTCGACGGTCTCCCAGCGCGTCTGGCTCAGGCCCGGCAGGTCGTACAGGCCACTGCCACCGATGATGGCCAACAAGGGTCGTGTCACGGCTGATGGGTCCTAGGTGATGCGCTGGGCGGCCATCGCGGCGACCGAGTCGTCGATCAATTGCTGGAGCACCGCGCCGTCGGCGTCGGCCAGCCGCTTGAGGTACAGGCAGACCTTGCCGGTCTTGTGCTTGCCCAGCCGCGCCAGCAGGTCGTGCCGCTGATCGAAGCCCGGCATCAGGTAGACGGTGAGGTCGTTCTTGCGCGGCGAAAAGGCAACCACCGGCCAGTCGCCGGTGCTGCCGCTGGCGTAGTGCTGCCGGTAGGTGCCGAAACCGACGATGGCGTCACCCCACATGCAGGCTTTCTGTCCGCTGGCCTGCTCCATCATCCTTACCAGCGCCTGGCAGTCGGCCCGCCGGGTCGCATCGTCGACGCCGGCGATGAAGTCTTTGACGCTGGCCTGCGTCGGAACGGTCTTGGGGGTCGATGAAGCCACGGCGGCACCTCTGGCGTGATGATCCGGCGCGATGCTACGGCAAGGCCGGCACCGCCAGCACCTGCGCCGCCTGCTCCTGCACCTGCCGCGGCGGCAGCGCCTTCAGCCGGTGGTCGGACCACAGTTGCCGCCAGCGCCGCGCGCCGGGCAGCCCGTTGCGCAGGCCCAGCATGTGGCGCGCAGCGTGCGACCAGGGCACGCCCCGTTCGGCCAGGCTTTCCATGTAGTCGACGAAGGCCTGTTCCACGGCGTCACGCGTCGGCCGCGCGTGCATGTCGCCGAAGAAGCGCGCGTCCCAGGCCGCCATCGCAAAGGGCTCGTGGTAGGCGTGGCGGCCGACCATCACGCCGTCGACGTGCTGCAGGTGCATCGCGATCGCCCCGTCGTCACCGATGCCGCCGTTGATGACGATGGTCAGCGCCGGGAAGTCGGCCTTCAGCCGGTACGCCAGCTCGGGCCGCAGCGGCGGCAGTTCGCGGTTCTGCTTGGGGCTGATGCCCTGCAGCCAGGCGTTGCGGGCGTGCACGATGAAGACCTCGCAGCCGCCGCGCTCGGACACCGTGCCGACGAAGTCGCGCACGAAGCCGTAGCTCTCGACGCGGTCGACGCCGATGCGGTGCTTCACCGTCACCGGCAGGCTGCAGGCGTCGCGCATCGCCTTCACGCCGTCGGCGACGAGTTCGGGTTCGGCCATCAGACAGGCGCCGAAGGCGCCGCGCTGCACACGTTCGCTGGGACAGCCGCAATTGAGGTTGACCTCGTCGTAGCCCCACTGCTCGGCCAGCCGCGCGCACTGCGCCAGGTCGGCCGGCTCGCTGCCGCCGAGTTGCAGCGCGACCGGGTGCTCCTGCGCGCTGAAGTCCAGGTGTCGCCCCTGGTCGCCGTGCAGCAGCGCGCCGGTGGTCACCATCTCGGTATACAGCCGTGTGTGACGCGTGATCAGCCGGTGCAGCACGCGGCAGTGGCGGTCGGTCCAGTCCATCATCGGGGCGACCGACAGGCGCCAGGACGAAGTGCGTTTTATTTCGTCACTCATTTACTAGAGGAATGATCCAACGACGGCGTTAAAGTTTGTCGCACGCAAGGCGCGCTCGGGGTGAGTAACTATCCGTAGCAACTCGAAGCCCAAAGTTCACATTGGGCGTCTGAGACTGGCGATACACAATGATCAGATCGCGCCCGCTTTTCTCAAGTCGTGCAGATCTACAACAATTGCGCATGTAAAGAATAAGGCGTTTGGCAGTTCATTTGCAGACCTTGATAGCGCACGAATGAATGTCAATGAGTACTCGAATACGCGCTTTCTTCCAAACGACTTCTCGTCGTAAACTGAACCCATGTAGCGAGCCATTTGAACGTTTCCATCTGGAACTTCAATGACCATTGATGTGCCATGACCGAGAGTGTCCCGGAACTCCTTTACCGCAAGAATCTCATCGCGAATTTCCAAAACTTTGGACATGTGCCTCTCGCACATTCCAAAGTGAGACTCATGACATTTAACGAAGTAGTCTAAGAGCTCCTTCATTCTTCGCTCTCGCTTGGGCTTCTTTGGCGGCGACAGCCATTCGAGGCGATCAATGCAGTGGTGCAACATCTGCTCGATGCTTCCCCAAGCCAAGAACACCTCCCCAATCGCAACTTTGAGTTCACGCTTAGCGGAGTCGAAGTTTTCAAACGGCTTCATAATGCAGAACTTCTTGCACCGCCAACTGCACAGGCTCTATGCCGTTCCGTGTGGAACTTGACTTCACGCCCGATGGCGTGTGAGGCCCGCTGACAGGGCCGTTGCCGGCGCGAAGGGCGAGACTGGCAGGT
>JAYUPN010000093.1:0-12551 GCA_043760065.1 Rubrivivax sp. | reverse complement strand
AGCCGCCGATGAAGGCCACCAGCGCCAGCCACGGCATGCCGGCGGCCAGCGGCAGGCTGAGCACGAAGGTCTCGGCGTCAACCCGGCCCGCGAAGGCGGGCCCCTCGCCGGACTGCGCGCCGAAGTACAGCAGCCCACCCAGCGCAATCGGCAGCACGAAGAGGTTGATCAGCAGCAGGTAGGCCGGAAAGGCCCAGGCGGCGCGCCCGATGTGACGCTCGTCGACGTTCTCCACCACCATGACCTGGAACTGGCGCGGCAGCAGCAGCACGCTCATGCCGGCCAGCAGCAAGAGCGCCAGCCACTGGTCGAAGGCGAAGGGCCGCGAAGGGTCGCCGCGCAGCACCTGGCCGACTTCGGGGTGCGCCATGGCGCGCGCGAACAGGTCGCCCGGGCCGCTGAACAGGCCCCAGGTGACAAAGGCGCCGACGGCCAGGAAGGCCAGCACCTTGACCACCGACTCGGCGGCGATCGCGGCCACCATGCCTTCGTGCCGTTCGGTGTTGTCGAGGTGGCGGGTGCCGAAGGCAATCGTGAAGCCGGCCAGCACCAGCGCCACGATGAGCGCGATGATCGGCGTGCCCTGCCCTGCGGCGCCGGCGCCCGTCAGCACCTCGTAGCCGCTGGCCACGGCCTTGAGCTGCAGCGCGACGTAGGGCACCACGCCGACCAACGCCAGCAGCGTCACCAGCGCCGCCAGCGCGCGGCTCTTGCCGTAGCGGCTGGCGATGAAGTCGGCGATGCTCGTGATGCGGTAGCTGCGCGCGATGCGCACCATCTTGCGCAGCACGGCCCAAGCCAGCACCATGGCCAGCGTCGGCCCCAGGTAGATGGGCAGGAACCAGACGCCGCCGCTGGCGGCGCGGCCGATGCTGCCGAAGTAGGTCCAGGCGGTGCAGTAGACAGCCATGCTCAGCGCATAGACCCAGGCGTTGCCGATGACGCTGCGGCCCCGAGCCGCGCGGCGGTCGGCCCACCAGGCGACGGCGAACAGCGCCAGCAGGTAGGCCAGCGAAGCGCCGAGCACGAGCGTGGGCGACAGCAGGGTCATAGGTCAGTTCTCGTCGCGCGATTCCATCAGCAGCGCCAGCAGCCCGATCAGCAGCGCCCAGGCCAGGAACAGCGCCACCGGCAGCAATGGCAGGCCGGCCACGGTGCCGTCGCTCAACCACAGCTTGAGCAGCGGGAAGTTGAACAGCAGCGCGCCGGCGCCGAACAGCGCCAGCAGGCGCTGTGCGAGCAGCGTTCCCGCAGTCTGGGGGTTCTTCATGCGATCTCCCCGTTCACAGGCTGTCGAACTTGAAGTGCTGCCGCAGGTGCAGCCGGAAGCGCTTGACGATGGCCAGCGCGTCGTGCAACGGCTCGCGCTCGAGCGTGCTCAGCGCCGACGGCCGCACCTCGTTGCTGGCCAGCCGCCCGGCCGCGCGCTGCTGCAGCTGGTGGTTCAGACGGATGCCCATCAGCAGGTGCAGCGCGTCGACGAGGTCGCGCGCCATGACCTCGTCCAGGCGCCCCAGCCGCTGCAGCGCGGCCACGCGCGCCGCGGTGCCCTGCTCGCGCACGCCGTGCTGCAGCGCCAGCGCGCGCACGCCGTGCACGATGGGGAAGGTGCCCAGCTTCTTGAGGTCGAGCGCCGTCTCGTCGCGCTTGGAGGTCAGGCGCGTGAACCAGTTGCCCGGCTCCTGGAACTGGTCGGCGGCGGCGGCAAAGCGCGCCAGGAACTGGTCCTGGCCGCTCAGGATGCGGTCGAGGTACGCACGCGCTTCGTGCAGCAGCGAGGCGTCGCCGGCGACGCAGGCGGCGTCGAAGAAGATCGCCAGGTGCATCGGTCCTTCGGCGTCGTGACCGTAGATCCAGCCGCGAACGGTGTCGCGAAACGACGCCAACGGCTGCCGCCACAGCGGGTTGGTGAGCATGATGTTGCCCGGGCACGGCGGGTAGCCCAGCTCGGCCAGCGCGGCGTTGAACGCGCGCGCCAGCTCGGCCAGGCCGGGCGCATCGAAGCCGTCGCGCAGCAAGAGCGCGTTGTCCTGGTCGGTCTTCAGGATCTGCTCGCCGCGGCCTTCGCTGCCCATCACCAGCAGGCAGCTGTTGGCAACCACATCGGGCGGCGCGAGCACCGCCCACAGGCGGGCGAAGAGCCGCGTGTTGAGCTCGCTGACGAGCCGCGTGATGCGCTCGATGCGGATGCCGCTGCCGTGCAGCAGCCGCACCATCTCGTCGGTGCGCTGCGCTGCTGCGCGCAGCTCGGCCAGGTTGGCGGCCTCGTCGATCTGCAGCGCCACGATGTGCGAGTGGTTGGCGACGAAGCTGACCAGGTCGAGCTGGCCCAGCACACCCAGGATCGGCGCGTCGGTGGCCGGGCCGTCGCGCACCACCAGCCGGTGCACGCGGTGGCGCACCATCAGCCACAGCGCCTCGAAGAGGTCGGCGTCGGCCTCGATGGTGATGAGGTCGAAGCGCGCCGCCTCGCGCACCGCCAGCTGCTGCGGCGGCACGCCGCGCAGCAGCGCGTCGCGAAGGTCGGTGGTGGTGAACATGCCGATGCGTTCGCGGCCGCCCTGCACATCGCGCACCAGCGCCTGCGTCTGGCCGCGCTGCGCGAGTTCGCGGCAGACGCTGACGAGGTCGGTGCCGCCATCGACGTAGAACGGCCTGCGCAGGAAGGCGTCGCGGATGCGCGCGGTGACCAGCGACAGCATCTCGCGCTGGGGTTCGGCGGCGGCGGTGGTCATGGTCTGGAAAGTGAAAAAGGGACCGCAGACGATAAGCCCGCGATCCCTTGTTTGGGGCTGACCTGCGTCAGCCCGTCGCCGCTCAGTGGCCCGACGCGCCCGAGGCGCCGATGCCGGTCTCGGAGCGCACCTGCTGGGCCAGGAAGCCGGCCCGGTCTTGCGCACCGCGCTTGCTGTTGTCCAGGATGCTGAACAGCCAGATGCTGACGAAGGCGATCGTCATCGAGAACAAGGCCGGGCTGGCGTACGGGAACAGCGCGCTGCCCTTGGGGTTGCCGAGCGTGGCTTCCCACACCGCGGGCGAGACCACCGTCAGCGCCACCGAGCTGATCAGGCCCAGGAAGCCGCCGATCACCGCGCCCTTGGTGGTGCAGTCCTTCCACAGCACGCTCATCAAGAGCACCGGGAAGTTGGCACTTGCAGCAATCGCAAACGCCAGGCTGACCATGAAGGCAATGTTCTGCTTCTCGAACGCGATACCCAGCACCACGGCGACGATGCCCAGGCACACAGTCGTGATCTTGGAGACCCGCAACTCGGCCTTGGAGTCGGCCTTGCCATTCTTGATGACCGTGGCGTAGATGTCGTGCGACACCGCGCTGGCACCCGACAGCGTGAGGCCGGCCACCACCGCGAGGATGGTCGCGAAGGCCACCGCCGAGATGAAGCCCAGGAACACGTTGCCGCCCACCGCGTTGGCCAGGTGGATGGCCGCCATGTTGTTGCCGCCCATCAGCACGCCCTTGGCGTCGAGGAAGTTCGGATTCGTCAGCACGAAGGTGATGGCGCCGAAGCCGATGATGAAGGTCAGCAAGTAGAAGTAGCCGATCCATGTGGTGGCCCACAGCACCGACTTGCGCGCTTCCTTGGCGTTGGGCACGGTGAAGAAGCGCATCAGGATGTGCGGCAGGCCTGCGGTGCCGAACATCAGCGCCATGCCGAAGCTGATGGCGCTGATGGGGTCCTTGACGAAGCCGCCCGGCCCCATGATCGAGAAGCCGATCTTCGCCGCCTCCTCGGCTGGCTTGCCGCCCTTGGCCGCGATGTCGGTCTTGATCTGCACCGCCTGCGCGAACATCGCCTCGGGGCTGAAGCCGAAGTGCAGCAGCACCATGAAGGCCATGAAGGTGGCGCCCGACAGCAGCATCACCGCCTTGATGATCTGCACCCAGGTGGTGGCGGTCATGCCGCCGAACAGCACGTAGACCATCATCAGCGCGCCGACGATGACGACGGCCATCCAGTACTCCAGGCCGAACAGCAGCTTGATGAGCTGGCCCGCGCCGACCATCTGCGCGATCAGGTAGAACGCGACGACAACCAGCGTGCCGCTGGCGGCGAACACGCGCACCGGCGTCTGGCTGAAGCGGAACGCGGCGACGTCGGCGAAGGTGAACTTGCCCAGGTTGCGCAGCCGCTCGGCGAGCAGGAAGGTGATCACAGGCCAGCCGACCAGGAAGCCGATCGAGAAGATCAGGCCGTCGAAGCCGCTGGCCATGACGGCCGCGGAGATGCCCAGGAACGACGCCGCCGACATGTAGTCGCCCGCAATCGCCAGACCGTTCTGGAAGCCGGTGATGCCGCCGCCGCCGGTGTAGAAGTCGGCCGCGCTCTTGGTCTTGGCGGCCGCCCACTTGGTGATGAACAGCGTGAAGGCGACGAAAGCGCCGAACATGCCGATGGCCGTCCAGTTGGTGGCCTGCTTGTCGGCCTGGCCGAGGTCGGCGCCGGCGGCCAGCACGATGCCCGTGGCCGCCGCCAGGGTCAGTGCGATGAGGAGGTTGCGCGAATTCATTGGGTCACCGCCTGGCGGACTTCTTCGGACAGACGGTCGAACTCGTCGTTGGCGCGCCGCACGTAGAAGGCCGTGATCACGACCGTGAACACGATGACGCCAAACCCGAGGGGTATACCCAGCGTCATGACGCCGTCGCCCAGCCGCGTGGCCAGCAGCGGCTTGTTGAAAGCCACGAGCATGATGAAACCGTAGTACACGACCATCATGGCCGCGGTGAGCCACCAGCCGAAGCTGGTGCGCCGCGCCTTGAGTGCCTGGTACGACGGGTGTGCGGCAATGCGCAACGCCAGATTCGCTTCCATGTTTGTCTCCGAGAGTGCTTGGGGCCTGCCCCACCTTCACGGCGGAACCTGGGCGCAACTATCGGCGGCGGGACTGACCCTGCTCTGACAGGAAGCCAACGCAGGCTTACGGCTCGAAGGGCTCGTCAGCCTGCGCAATCGCTCGACGTGCGGCCTCCGGGCGTCGGCAACAGCCAGCGCTCGAGATCTCGGCCACCGGCGCAGCGTTGCCGGCGTCGACCTCGAAACGTGACACCTTCAGCGGCGCGCGGTCGACGAACACGCGCACAGACTCCGCAGCGCGCGCGGGGGCCGAATCCCGGGTCGCCGGCAAGCTGAGCGAGCGCACCGGGTACGTTGCCCAGCACCAGCAACACTTGGGGCGTGACCAGGTGCTCGCGCAGGCGCTGCAGCAGCGGCGTCGTGCCTCAGCGCGTTGCACTGAAGTCGCACGGGCCGACGCCGCCCTTCAGCGCCGCACGATGCCGCCGCGCGGCACGGCGGCGTCGGCCCACGCCGGGCCGTCGAACCACGCGCCGCCCTGCAAGGCGTCGCGCAGCATCGGCAGCGCGTCCAGGCCCCAGAAGGTGCGGCCTTCGAGCGCGAAGCTCGGCACGCCGAACAGGCCGTCGGCGATGGCGGATTCGGTCAGCGCGCGCAGCTCGGCCTTCACCTCCTCGCCTTCGGGGTCGCGTGCGGGCGCCAGCCGCTCGCGCAGCGAAGCCAGCCGCGCCGGGTCGCTGGCATCGTGCCCGCCGACCCAGACGTGGCGCAGCACGGCCTGCACGACACGTCGGTTGGGGCCGGTGGCCAGCGCCAGGCGCAGCAGCGGCAACGGGTTGAAGGGATGCTGCGCCGGCGTCTGCATCTCGATGCCGTGGCGTGCGGCCAGCCATTGCACATGGCGGAAGGTCCATTGCCGCTTGGGTTCGATCTCGGCCGGGCCCTTGTGCGCATGCGCCTTCAGCAGGCCGGCAAACAGCACCGGGCGGTACTCGACTTCGTAGCTGCAGCCTTCCAGCTCCTGCGGCAGGCGCTCGAACGCCAGGTAGACGAAGGGCGAGATCGGGTCGAAGTGAAAAACGATGCGCTTCATCAAGACACCCCCGGCGCCGGCTGGCGCTGCGTCCACGTCAGGCGCCGCTCGGCCAGCGTCTGCCAGACCGCCGTCTTCTCGGCGTCGTCCAGCAGCGACCAGCAGGCGATCTCGTCCAGCGTGCGCAGGCAACCCTGGCACCAGCCCGAGGCGTCGTCCATCCGGCACACGCTGGTGCAGGGCGACGGCACGGGCTCGTTCATCAGGCAACCTCCGTGCTTTGCACTGCGGTGTATGAGCCTTTCGGGCGGCCGGGCAGGCTCATCAGGCAACCTCCGTGCTTCGCACTGCGGTGTATGAGCCTTTCGGGCGGCCGGGCAGGCTCATGGCGCCTGCACCACGTCGGCCACCGGCGCGCCGGTGAGCTGCACCAGTTCCGCCGGTGACAAGCGGAAGACACCGTTGGGATGGCCAGCCGCGGCCCAGATCTCGTCGAAGCGGAACAGCTCGCGGTCGATCAACGTCACCGGCGGCGTCGCGTGCGCCAGTGGCGCCACGCCACCGATCGAGAAGCCGGTGCGCGCCTTGACGAAGTCGGCGTCGGCGCGGGCGAGAGGTCCTGTCACAGCGGCAACCAGATCCTCGTCGACGCGGCGGTCGCCGCTGGTCACGACCAGCACCGTGGCTGCGTCGGCCTTGCGCTTGAAGACCACGCTCTTGGCGATCTGGCCGACGGCCACGCCCAGCGCATCGGCGGCTTCCTGCGAGGTGCGTGCGGCCACCTCCAGCCAGCGCGGCGCCTGCGCGTGTCCACGCGCCGCCAGCGCCTGGCTGACGCGCTGGAAGCCTTCGGGGCGCGGCTCTGTCATGCTCCAGCGGCCGTCTGCGGTGCGCTCAGCGCCACGCCGCGCTTGGTCAGCAGCGCCCGCGCCACGCGCGACACCGGGGCGCGGCCGAGCACGCTGCTGATGGCCGCGCCGGCGTCGACCAGCGCGTCGAGGTCCAGACCGGTCTGGATGCCCATGCCGTGCAGCATGAAGACCACGTCCTCGGTCGCCACGTTGCCGGTGGCACCCTTGGCGTAAGGGCAGCCGCCGAGGCCGGCGATGCTGGTGTCGAAGATGTGCACCCCCAGCTCCAGGCAGGCCAGGATGTTGGCCAGCGCCTGGCCGTAGGTGTCGTGGAAATGGCCGCTGAGCTCGGCCAGCGGGTAGTGCTTCAGTGCCCGCTCCATCGCGCGCTGCACCTTCAGCGGTGTGCCGACGCCGATGGTGTCGGCAACGCCGCAGTGGTCGACGCCGATGCCCTTGAGCAGCAGCACCACGCGCTCGACCTCGTCGGCCGAAACCTCGCCCTGGTACGGGCAACCGAGCGCACAGGACACCGCGCCGCGCACCTTCAGGCCGGCTGCGTGCGCCGCGGCCACCACGGGCGCGAAGCGGTCGATGCTCTGGGCGATGCTGCAGTTGATGTTGCGCTGGCTGAAGGCCTCGCTGGCGGCGCCGAAGACCACGACTTCGTCGGGCCACTGCTCGCGCGGGGCCGACAGCGCCGCTTCCAGGCCCTTCATGTTGGGCGTGAGCACCGAGTAGCGCACGCCGCTTGCGCGCCGGATGCCCGCCAGCACCTGCGCGTTGTCGGCCATCTGCGGCACCCACTTGGGGCTGACGAAGCTGGTGACCTCGATCTCGCGGCAGCCGGCGGCCTGCAACCGGTGCACGAGGTCGATCTTGTGCGCCGCCGGCACCGGCAGCGCTTCGTTCTGCAGCCCGTCGCGGGGGCCGACTTCGACCAGGGTCACGTGGGAGGGCATCATGAGGGCATCCTGCGGCTGTGGCACCCGTCGATGGCGCCGGAGCGCGAGCCTACACGGACGGCGGAGTTTCAATTGTTCTGGGGTCTCTGGATCAGGCTTCGGGGGGATGGCCGCGTGGCAGGTCCGAGCCAACAATGACCGCCATGCACACCCGCCATGGCCTGAAGATCGCCGACCGTATCCACCTCCTGCTCGTGCGCGAGATCGGCCAGGGCCTGGACCGCCACCGCATGGTCAAGGAGCCGCTGTACGCACGCGACGTGCTGCTGGTGTGCGATGCACTGCCCGGCACCGATGCGCCCTCTCTGGCCGGCCACTTCCGGCGCGCGGCGGCCAGCGTCGACGAGGCCGAACAGGCGGCACGGGCCAAGGGCCGGGCGTTCGGCATGTCGGGCTGGCTGAATTCGCTGTTCGGGCCGCCGTCGGGCTTCGGCGAGAAGCCCGCGCCGGCGCGGCGGATCGCACCGCCGCAGTCGGTGCGCTGAAGCACGCGATCGGCCCGGCGACCGCACAGCCTGCCGGATCAGCCGGCCGCCACGGCGTCGGCGCTGCCGGCCCGCTCGCCCAGCACCCGCGCCACCTGCACGCTGCGCGCCAGGCCCTTGAGCGTCAGCTCGCCAGCGGCCTCGACGGCAAATCCTTCGCCCAACGCCGCCACCACGCGCGGCGCGGCCAGGATCTGGCCACCGGCGGCTTCGCCGCACAGCCGCGCGGCCAGGTTGGTGACGTTGCCGATGGCGCCGTAGTCGATGCGGCCCTCGAAGCCGATGGCACCGATGGTGGCGAATCCCATCGCCACCCCGATGCCCAGCTGCAGCTCGTAGCCGCGGCGCTTCCAGCCGGCTGCCAGCTCGGCTGTGCGCTGCTGCATCTGCAGCGCCATGCGCACCGCGCGCGCCGCCGGGTCGGCCACCTGCACCGGGTCGTTGAAGAAGACCATGATGCCGTCGCCGGTGAAGCGCTCCAGCGTGCCCTCGTGGGACACGATCAGCTCGCCCATCGCGGCGTGGAACTCGCGCAGCACGCCCATCACCTCCTCGGGGTCGGAGGTCTCGGTGAAGGCCGTAAAGCCGCGCAGGTCCAGGAACACGACCGCGATCTCGCGCCGGTGGCTCTTCAGCGGGTCGTCGGCGCCACCGCCGACGATGGCCTCGGCCAGCGCCGGCGAGAAGAAACGCGTGAGCCGGCCCAGGCGCTCGAGCTGCGCCACACCTTCGGCCACGCGCTGCTCCAGCGTGCGGTTCCAGCCCGCCAGCTCGGTCTTCTGGCGCTGCACCTCGTCGTAGAGGTGCTTGATGCGCAGCAGCGAGCGCACGCGCGCCAGCAGCTCGGCCTGGTTGACGGGTTTGCTCAGGAAGTCGTCGGCACCGGCCTCCAGGCCCTTGGCGCGTTCTGTGGCCGGGTCCAGCGCCGTCACCAGCACGATCGGCAGCAGGGCGTGGCGTGGGTCGGCGCGCAGCCTGCGGCAGACCTCGTAGCCACTCAGGCCCGGCATCATCACGTCGAGCAGGATCAGGTCGGGCGGCTGCTGCTCGATCATCACCAGCGCCGCCTCGCCCGACAGCGCGGTGCGCGTCGTGAAGCCGCGCGCCGTCAGCACATCGGCCAGCAGCCGCGCGTTCTTCTCGATGTCGTCGACGACCAGGATCTCGCCAGCGCTCATGGCCCGCGTCCTTTGGCCAGCGCCGCGTCCACTGCCGCCATGAAGGGCTTGAGCGAGATCGGCTTGGCGATGAAACCGTCGAAGCCGCTGGCGGTGACGCGCTGCTGGTCGTCGGGCATCACCGAGGCCGACACCGCCAGGCAGGGCACCGCGCCCAGCGAGCCGGCGGCGCGGATGCGTTGCAGCGCCGTGATGCCGTCGATGTCGGGTAGCTGGATGTCCATCAGGATCAGGTCCGGCCGCCCGGCCAGCGCCAGTGCCACGCCGGCCTCGCCGGTGGTGGCCTCCAACGTGCGGTGGCCGCGGTGCTGCAGCAGGTCGCGCACCAGCTTCATGTTCTTCTCGTTGTCCTCGACGATCAGGATCGTGCTCATTGGCAATCCTCCGTGCTGCACGCTTCGGTGCGAGCCGCTGGGAGTGCGGCCGCGCGAGGGCTCATTGCAGCACGCTTACTTCATGTTGGGGCAGGACGATGGTGAAGGTCGAGCCCTGCTCCGGCGCGCTGCTCAGCTTCACTGTGCCACCGTGCAGCTCGACGAAACGCTTGACCAGCGCCAGGCCCAACCCGGTGCCTTCGCTCTTGCGCAGCACGTCGCCGCTGGCCTGGCGAAATTCCTCGAACACCAGCGCCTGGTCCTGCGGCGCAATGCCCACACCGGTGTCGGACACCGTGACCTCGGCCCACGGCCCGGGCTGGCCGCCGGCCGCGTCGAGCAAACGCGCGCACACGGTCACGCGGCCGCCGTTGGGTGTGAACTTGACGGCGTTGGACAGCAGGTTAACCACCGCCTGCTTGACCTTGCGGGCGTCGGCCACCCATTCGCCCAGGCCGTCGCCCACCTCCAGGGTGAGTGTCAGGCCGTGGCGCTGGGCGCGCTCGCGCACCAGCGTCGTCGAGTGCTCGAGCAGCAGTCCGAGGTCAAAGCACGACAGGTCCAGCTCCATCTTGCCGGCCTCGATTTTGGACAGGTCGAGCACGTCGTTGATCAGGCTCAGCAGGTGGTGGCCCGAGGAGTGGATGTCCTGCAGGTACTCCATCTGCTTGTCATTGACCTCGCCGAACATCTGCTCGGTCAGCGCTTCGGAAAATCCGATGATCGCGTTCAGCGGCGTGCGCAGCTCGTGGCTCATGTTGGCCAGGAACTCGCTCTTGTGGCGGTTGGCGACCTCCAGCTGGTGGCTCTTGTGCTGGATCTCCTGGATCAGCCGCGCATTGCGGATGGCGATCACCGCCTGGTCGGCAAAGGTCTTCAGCAGCGTGATCTCCTTGTCGGAATAGGGCCGCGGCGGAATCCGGCTGAGGAAGATCGAGCCAACGCCCTTGCCATCCCACAGCATCGGCGCTTGCAGGTGCGAGAAGTTGCGGCGGGTCAGCTGCGCCGTGCGCAGCAGCGACGGCGCCGCATGCGCGTCGCCCAGCACATCGGGGGTGTGCAGCACCCGCTGTTCGCTGATGGCCAGCGCGGCCGAACTGCCCGCCAGCGGCAGCGGATAGAGGCGGTGCAGTTGATCGCTGCCCTGGCCCCGGTAGGCAGCCAGCCGCAGCGTTGCATCGTCGTCATCGACGATCTGGATGCCGATCATCTCGCTGGCAAACAGGCGGTGACAGGATTCGACAATCTCGTCGAAAACCGGCTGCACATCCGATTGCGCGCCGCTGATCACCTGCAGCACCGCAGCGGTGGCGGTCTGGTGCTCCAGCGCTTCGGTGGTCTCGTTGAACAGGCGCACGTTCTCGATCGCGATCACCGCCTGGTCGGCGAAGGTCCGGGCCAGCGAGACCTCTTTTTCGGTGAATTCGCCCACCTCCTCGCGCAGCACCGCCAGGCAGCCGATGGCCCCGCCGTCGCGCAACAGGGGCACGAACAGCGCCGAACGGTAGCCCAGCTTCAGCGCCAGGTCTTTCATGCGCGCAAAGCGCCTCGCACCTTCGGCGGTGTCGGGCACGGCAACGACGGCGGCGCCCAGGATGCAGGCACCGGCGCCGCTGGCGCTGTCCAGCGGCCAGGGCTCGAGGAAACCGCCCGCGGCCCGGCTTGCGCCGTCGCTGGCAAAGGCCACGGCCTCGATCAGTTCGGCCTTGGGCATCACCAGCGCCACCGCCTTGCCGGCGAACAGGCGCTGGCAGCTGTGCACGATGGCGTCGAAGACCGGCTGCGTGTCGGTGATCGAGCCGCTGATCACGCGCAGGATCTCCGCCGTCGCGGTCTGCTGCTCAAGCGCTTCCTGGGTCTCGTTGAAGAGGCGCGCGTTCTGGATCGCGATCACCGCCTGGTCGGCGAAGGTGCGCAGCAGCTTGAGTTGCTGCAGCGCAAACTCGCGCGGCGGCGTCTGCGTGATGAACACAGAGCCGATGCCGCACCCTTCCCAGAGCATCGGCGCAATCGCAATGGCGTAGGACTGCCCGCTGCGCCGGGCGGCCTCGCGCAGCGCCAGCGGGTAGTCGGGGTCGGCCAGCACGTCGGGCAGGTGCAGCACGGTCTGCTGCAGCATCGCCTGCTCGGTGGCTGTGCCGGCCAGCGGCATCGGGAAGCTGGCGCGCAAGGCTTCGTCCATCTCTCGGCTCTGGGCGACCAGCCGCAGCATGCCGTCCTCCCCGGCCAGCAGGATGCCCACGGTCGACACGCCGAACAGGCGCTGCGCGCTGGACACGATGGCGTCGAAGGCTCGCGACGAATCCGAGACCGAAGCGCTCATCACGCTCAGCACGTCGGAGATTGCGGTCTGTTGCTCCAGCGAGGTTTTCAACTCCGCCGTGCGCTGCTCGACCTTGCGTTCGAGTCCGGCATAGGAGGCCTTCAGTTCGGCCGCCATGCGGTTGAAGTCACCGGCCAGCGTCTCCAGCTCATCGCCGGTCCTGACCTCCAGCCGGTGGTCCAGCTCGCCGGCGCCGACGCGCGCCGCACCTTCCTGCAGCAGCCGGATCGGCCGCACCAGCGCGCGCACCAGGAAGAAGCTGGCCACCACCGACAGCGCCAGGCCGGCAGCCAGCACCAGCGCCATGCGCAGCAGCGTGTTGAGCAGCGGCGCAAAGGCCTCGGCACGCGGGCTCTCGACGAACACCGTCCAGCCCAGCGTCGGGATGCGCGCGTGCGCCGCCAGCACGCGCTCGCCGGCGGCATTGCGCGCCCGCTCCAGCAGCAGGTTGCCGTCGGCGTCGATGCTGGCCACGCGGCCGGGCAGCACCGGCGCCGCGCCGGGGCCCGCTGCGCCCGTGCCGGG
>JAYUPN010000092.1:0-4575 GCA_043760065.1 Rubrivivax sp. | reverse complement strand
GTGACGTGGTACAGCCCGCCGGGAAATTCGATTCGCAAGGGTCTTGCCATGGGTGAATATTAGTTGGGGATTTTTTTGATTGCAAGACCTGACCCCATACTTCTGTAAAGAAACCTGTCTCGCAAAGCAGACCCGTGATTTTGCGCAGACATCGAGCCGGCGCGACCGACAGACTCCAGGGTTAAGCCAAATCTTGAACGAACGGGCGCAGCGCGTGCCGCACAATTGGCCGCTGGCTGGCATTCCACCCCCGCGAGTGCGGGTGGCTGGCCTGCACACCCGCTGGAGTTACATGCCATGAAGCCTAACCTCGTCACGGGCAGCCTGGTGCTGGCGTTGGCCTGCTACCAGACGCCACTTTTGGCGGCGCCCGCCCTGCCCTCCACCAACGTTGCCTGGCAAGCTGCCGCCTCCGACGCTGACATTGAGCGCGCCTTCACCCGTGCGCGGGCTGAAACCAAGCCCGTGCTGCTCTACTGGGGCGCCAGCTGGTGCCCGCCCTGCAACCAGATCAAGGCCACGCTCTTCAACCGGCAAGACTTCGCGGCGCTGTCGCGGTCCTTCGTGGCGGTGCACGTGGATGGCGACCGGCCGGGGGCGCAGAAGCTTGGCACCCGATTCAAGGTCAGCGGCTACCCGACCGTGGTGCTGTTCACGCCGCAGGGTCAGGAGATCACGCGCCTGCCCGGCGAGGCCGACGCGCCGCAGGTGATGGCGGTGCTGCAAAGCGGCCTGTCCGGCGGTCGCCCGGTGAAGGACGTGCTGGCCGACGCGCTGGCCGGCAAGGCGCTGGCGGGCAACGACTGGCGCATGCTGGCTTTTTATTCCTGGGACACCGACGAGCAGCAACTGCTGCCCAAGGCCGAGGTGGCCGCCACGCTGGTCCAGTTGGCGGTGGCCCAAGGCGCCAGCCCGGCCGCCGACGTCGAGACCACGACCCGGCTGTGGCTGAAAGCACTGGCCGCCAGCGACGATGGCAAGGGCGTGAAGGCCGACGACAGCCTGCGCGACCGCGTGACCAAGGTGCTGGTCGACCCGGCGCAAAGCCGCACCCACATGGACGTGCTGACCAACAGCGCCGACGACATCGTTCGCGCGTTGCAGCCCGACGACAGCCCCGGCCGCGCGCCGGTGCTGGCGGCCTTCGACACCGCACTCAAGCGGCTGGAGGCCGACGCCACGCTGTCGCGCAACGACCGCATGGGCGCTCTCTACGCCCGCGTGCTGCTGGCGCGGCTCGATCTGCCGAAGGACACCGTGCAGCTCCAGCTGCCCGAGCCGCTGCTGAAGGACGTGCGCGAACACGTCGCGCGCGCCGACCGCGAGATTACCGACGGCTACGAGCGCATGGCCGTCATCACCCACGCCGGCGCGCTGCTCGGCCGCGCCGGCCTGTGGAGCGAAAGCGAGGCGCTGCTCAAGGCCAACCTGGGCAAGAGCCTGTCGCCTTACTACCTGATGAGCCAGCTGGGCAGCAACGCGCGCAAGCTGGGCAAGAAGGACGAAGCGCTGCGCTGGTACGCCCAGGCCTGGGACAAGAGCGACGGTCCGGCAACGCGGCTGCAGTGGGGCGCCGGCTACTTCTCGGCGCTCGTCGACCTGGCGCCGCAGGACGCCGGTCGGGTCGAGAAGACGGCGGCCAAGCTCTTTGCCGAAGCGACTGCCGACGCCGGCGCCTTCCAGGGTCGCAGCGTGCGCGGGCTCAAGCGCGTGGGCGACAAGCTGCAGGCCTGGAACAAGGACGGCAAACACAGCGCCAGCCTGCGACGCCTGCGGGCCCAGCTCGACGCGCTGTGCGCCAAGGTCGACGTCGCCGGCGAGCAGCGTGGCACTTGCCGGGGGCTGCTCAAGTCCGCGCCCAAGGCCTCGGCCTGATCCTTGCGACAAGCAGCAACCGACATGACTTCACTCGACGACCTGGGCCGCAGGCGCCGCCGGCTCACGGCCCTGCTGGCCGCCACTCCCTGGGCCGCAGCCTTGCAGGCTGCCCCAGCAGCCGGCCCCTCAACCTCAGCGGCTCCCGGCACAGCGCCTGCCGACGGCGGCGGCGATTTCACCGGCCGCTGGGTGCATGCCTTCGCCGCCTACGGCCCGCCCAAGTACGGGCCCGAATTCACGCACTTCGAGTACGTCAACCCCACCGCGCCGCGCGGCGGCACACTGCGGCTGCGCAACCCCGACCGCCGCACCAGCTTCGACAAGTACAACCCCTTCACGACGCGCGGCAACGCGCCGGCCGGCGTTCTGATGTTCATGTTCGAGGGCCTGGCGCACCTGGCCGCCGACGAGCCTTCGACGATGTACGCGCTGCTGGCCGAAGCGATGCTGGTATCGCCGGACTTCTCGTCGGTGACCTTTCGCATCCGGAGCGAGGCGCGCTTTTCCAACGGCGACCCGGTGACCTCGGCCGACGTCGTGCACACCTTCAAGATGCTGACCAGCCCGGGTGCCTCGCCGACCTACCCGACGCAACTGGCCGGCATCGCCAGCGCCGAAGCGGTGGACAACCGCACCGTGCGTTTCGAGATGCGCGAGAAGACGCGCGACCAGGTGTTCCTCGCCGGCACGCTGCCGATCTTCAGCCGCAAGTGGGGCGAGGGCAAGAAGTTCGACGAGGTAACCACCGAGTATCCGATTGCCGCCGGCCCCTACGTCATTGCCAAGGTCGACATGCCGCGGCGCATCGAGTTCGAGCGCAACCCCAACTACTGGGCCTTCAAGGCCGGCGCTGCCGCCGGCGCAGGACTGCCGGTGCGGCGCGGCCACTTCAACTTCGACCGTATCGTCTACCGCAACTACACCGACCAGCCGGTGTCGCGCGAGGCCTTCAAGGCCGGTGAGTTCGACATCCTCAAGGAGTACGGCGCGCGGTCGTGGGTCCGTCAGCACAAAGGGGTGAAGTGGGATGAAAAGCGCATCGTCAAGCAGTCCTTCGTCACCGGCTACGGCCAGTTGATGCAGATCTACGCCATCAACATGCGCCGTCCGATGTTCCAGGACATCCGGGTGCGCGAGGCGCTGGTGCACACCTACGACTTCGAGAACACCAACCGCACTGGCATCTTTATCCGCGCCGAGAGCCTGTTCAACAACAGCGAGTTCGCGGCCGTGGGGTTGCCCGGCCCCGGAGAACTCAAGTTGCTCGAGCCCTTTCGCGCCGAGTTGCCGGCGCGCGTGTTCGGCCCGCCGTTCAAGGCGCCGCGCAACGACACCTCGCAGGGCGCGCTGCGCGCCAACCTGCTGAAGGCGCGCGACCTGCTCGCGCAGGCCGGCTGGAAGCTCGACGACAACGGCACGCTGCGCAACGCCAAGGGCGAGGCCTTCGAGTTCGAGTATCTGTCGCCGCGCGAAGGCGGCAACAACGACTGGCAGGCGCTGCTGAAGAAGCTGGGCATCACCATGAAGGAGCGCGTGGTCGACTTCGCGCTGTACCGCACGCGGCTGCAGAAGTACGACTACGACATGATCGCGCTGGCCGCCGGTGACTTCACGCTTCCCGACGCCGGCACGCTGTCAGCGCTGCTGGGCTCGAAGTCCTTCGCCGAAGAGGGCAACAGCAACTTCCGCGGCGTCAAGAGCCGGGCCGTTGACGCGCTGATCGAAGTCATCGGCCGCGCCGAGACGCTGGAGCAACTGCGCGACGCCTGCCGGGCGCTGGACCGCATCGTGACCTGGAGCTTCTTCCAGATCCCGGATTTGTACAACAACGTCGAGAACGTGTCGTACTGGAACCGCTTCGGCATCCCCAAGGTGCAGGCCAAGTACTTCAGCGCCGACACCTACTTCACCGGCATCGCCGAGTTCGGCCCCTGGCCGCTGTGGACCTGGTGGGACAAGAGCCTGGACAAGAGCAGCGGAGCGAAGTCCTGATGCTGGCCTACATCCTCAAGCGCATCCTGCTGATGGTGCCCACGCTGCTGGGCGCGCTGACCATCACTTTCATCGTCATGCAGTTTGTGCCCGGCGGCCCTGTCGAGCAGATCATGGCCGAGGCGCAGGCCTCGCAAAAGGGCGGCGGCGAGGGCGGTGGTGGCGGCTACAAGGCCGGCCGCGACATCGACAAGAAGCGCGTCGAAGAGTTGAAGAAGATGTACGGCTTCGACAAGCCGGCGCACGTGCGCTACCTTGAGATGCTGGCCAGCTACGCGCGTTTCGACCTGGGCAAGAGCTTCCTGCAGAACAAGGATGTCTGGCAGCTGATCAAGGAGAAGCTGCCAGTGTCGGTCTCGCTGGGGTTGTGGAGCTTCCTGATCGCCTACGCGATCTCGATCCCGCTCGGCATCGCCAAGGCGGTGCGCGAGGGATCGCGCTTCGACACCGTGACGACGGTGTTCGTGCTGCTGGGCTACGCGATCCCGGGCTTCGTGCTCGGCCTGCTGCTGATCGTGCTCTTTGCCGGCGGCACCTACTTCGACTGGTTCCCGCTGCGCGGACTGACCAGCGACAACTGGGAGGAGCTGTCGTGGCCGGCGCGCATCGCCGACTACTTCTGGCACCTGGCGCTGCCGCTGACGTGTCTGGTCATTGGCAGCTTCGCCACGCTGACGATGCTGACCAAGAACACCTTCGTCGAGG
>JAYUPN010000091.1:0-12596 GCA_043760065.1 Rubrivivax sp. | reverse complement strand
CGGCGGCAAGACGCTGGCACTGGGTGCCAGCATGCGCAACACCGGGCGGCTGTACGCCTTCGATACCTCAGGCCATCGGCTCGAGGCGCTCAAGCCGCGGCTGGCGCGCAGCGGCCTGTCCAACGTGCACCCGGCGCAGATCGCGCACGAGCGCGACGACCGCATCAAGCGCCTGGCGGGCAAGATCGACCGCGTGCTGGTCGACGCGCCCTGTTCCGGCCTGGGCACGCTGCGGCGCAACCCGGACTTGAAGTGGCGCCAGAGCCCCAAGGCACTGGAAGAGCTGCAAGCCAAGCAGACGGCGATCCTGGCCAGCGCCGCGCGGCTGCTCAAGCCCGGCGGCCGGCTCGTCTACGCCACCTGCAGCCTGCTGGCGGTGGAAAACGAAAGGGTCGCCGAAGCCTTCAACCAGACCCACGGCAGCGACTTCGCGGTGCTGCCGGCCCTGACCGCGCTTGAAGCCGCGCGGGTCGACGACCCGGCCCCGCTGGTTGCGGGGCCTTTCCTGCGGCTGTGGCCGCACCGCCACCACACCGACGGATTCTTTGCCGCGCTCTGGCAAAGACGTTGAAAAGTCAGCATCTCGCCGCCATCTGCATCGATCTCGGTGCGTTACTTGAAGCGATCGCAGCGATTGGGGCCTTCTCACTAAGCAATATCCACAACCCCCGCAGCGCCCCGACGCCTACAATCAGCCTGTAACCAATATACAAGGCAAGGACTTGCTGATGGACCAACTCTGGCTGGCGCACGACGCGCTCGTGGAATGGCTTTCCCACGGGCTGCTCGCAGCGTCCTGGTGGCAGGTCGTGTTGTACACGCTGGTGACGACACACATCACCATCTCCGCCGTCACCATCTTCCTGCACCGCGCGCAGGCGCACCGGGCGCTGGACCTGCACCCCGTGGTGTCGCACTTCTTCCGCGCCTGGCTGTGGGTGGCCACGGGCATGATCACGAAGGAGTTCGTGGCCGTGCACCGCAAGCACCACGCCAAGTGCGAGACCGTCGACGACCCGCACAGCCCGCAGACGCGTGGCCTGAAGGCGCTGCTGCTGACCGGCGTCGAGCTCTACCGCGTCGAGGCGACGAACAAGGAAACGCTCGTCAAGTTCGGCCACAACACGCCCGACGACTGGGTCGAGCGCAACGTCTACACCCGCTTCACCTGGCAGGGCGTGGGCATCATGCTGATCCTGAACCTGGCGCTGTTCGGCGCCGTCGGCGCCGCCGTGTGGGCGGTGCAGATGGTCTGGATCCCCTGGTGGGCCACCGGCGTCATCAACGGCATCGGCCACTACTGGGGCTACCGCAATTTCGAGGCGCCGGATGCATCGACCAACGTGTCGCCGTGGGGCATCCTGATCGGTGGCGAAGAGCTGCACAACAACCACCACACCTACCCGACGTCGGCCAAGTTTTCGGTCAAGCCCTACGAGTTCGACATCGGCTGGGCCTACATCCGCGCCATGGAGATGGTCGGCCTGGCGCACGTCAAGAAGGTGCCGCCGAAGCTCGAGCTGGGCGGCGTGCGAACGCTCGCCGACGGCAACACGCTGGAAGCCATCATCACCAACCGCTACGAGGTCATGGCGCGCTACGCCACCGAGCTCAAGCGCGCGGTGGGCACCGAAGTCGATCGCCTGAAGGCGCAAGGCAGGGGCAATGGCGCGCTGATGCGCCAGATGCGCCTGGCGCAGGCGTGGCTGCACCGCGACGACGACAAGATCCCGCAAGGTGTCAAGCCGAGCCTGGCCGCGGCGCTGGGCGAGAGCCCGAAGCTGGCCAAGCTGGTGGCCATGCGCGAGGAACTGCGTGCGCTGTGGACGCGCACCAATGTCTCGGCCGAGCAACTGGTGGTGGACCTGCAAGCCTGGTGCCGCAAGGCCGAGGAAAGCGGCATTGCCGCGCTGCAAGAGTTCTCGATCAAGTTGCGCGCCGCGCACGCCTGAGCCGCACCGCCCAGGCCCCGCTGCAAAGCCCGCTTCGGCGGGCTTTTGCTTTTCAGCCGATGTCCATCGCGTGCACGCCGAAGCTGCCGCGCCGCCGGTCCTCGAAGAACAGCTCCAGCGTCTGCCGCACGGTGCGGAATGCCAGTTCGTCCCACGGGATTTCGTCTTCGCGGAACAGGCGCGCCTCGATGCTTTCGGGCCCCGGGTCGAGCGAGGTGTCGAGCATGCGTGCCCGGTAGAACAGGTGCACCTGGCCGACGCGCACGACGTTGAGCACGCTGAACAGGCCCTGCATCTCGACGTTGGCGCCGGCCTCCTCGACGGTCTCTCGCAGTGCACCTTCGGCCGTCGTCTCGCCCAGTTCCATGAAGCCGGCCGGCAGCGTCCACATGCCGTGGCGCGGCTCGATGTTGCGCCGGCACAGCAGCACCTGTTCGCCCCACACCGGCACGGTGCCGACGACGTTGAGCGGGTTCTCGTAGTGGATCTCGCCGCAGGCGGTGCAGGTGGCGCGCTCGCGGTTGTCGTCTGCCGGCACGCGGTAGACGGCCGGGGCGCCGCAGACACGGCAATGCTGGATGCGGCGCGGCTGGAACATGCGGCGCAGTGTAGCGGCGGCGCCCAGCTCGCCGCCGGTGCCCAGGGCTTGCATGGCATCATCCCAAGTCCTTCCAGCTACCCTGCATCTCGCCATGAGCTTCGTCATTCCAGCACCCGCCCCAATCAGCGTCCCCGTTGCCGGCGGCGGCGAGTTCCCGGTGCGGCGCATCTACTGCGTCGGCCGCAACTACGCCGAACACGCCCAGGAGATGGGCTTCACCGGCCGCGAGCCGCCGTTCTTCTTCATGAAGCCGGCGGACGCACTCGTCGCCGTGGCTGACGGCGCCACCGGCGTCATCGACTACCCGACGCTGACGAACAACTTCCACCACGAGATCGAGCTCGTCGTCGCCATCGGCACCGGCGGCAGCGGCATCAAGGCCGCCGATGCGCCGCGGCACATCTGGGGTTATGCGGTCGGCCTGGACATGACGCGCCGCGACCTGCAGGGCGAGATGAAGAAGCAGGGTCGCCCCTGGTGCATCGGCAAGGCCTTCGACCAGAGCGCGCCGATCGGCCCGATCGTGGCCAAGAGCCGCACCGGCGAGCTCACCAGCGGCGCGATCACGGTCGCCGTCAACGGCGTGATCAAGCAGAAGGGCGACCTGAAGGAGCTGATCTGGAGCGTCAACGAGACCCTCGAGCACCTCAGCGCGGCGTGGATGCTGCAGCCAGGCGACCTGATCTTCACCGGCACGCCCGCGGGCGTGGGGCCGGTGGTGCGCGGCGACCTGATGGAGGGTGCCATCGCCGGTCTGGGCGAACTCAAGGTGCGGGTGAGGTGATGGCGATGGAGCTCTACAACTTCTGCCGTTCTTCGGCGTCCTACCGCGTGCGCATCGCGCTCGCGCTCAAGGGCCTGGACTACGACTACAAGTCGGTCCACCTGGCCAAGAACGAACAGTTCACAGAGTCCTACGCGGCCGTCTCGGCGTCACGTCTGGTGCCACTGCTGCGCGACGGCGAGCACAGCCTGACGCAGTCGATGGCCATCATCGAGTACCTCGATGAGACATACCCGCAGCCGAGCCTGCTGCCCGGCACGGCGATCGAGCGCGCCCGCGTGCGTGCGCTGGCGCAGGACATCGCCTGCGAAATCCACCCGCTGAACAACCTGCGCGTGCTGCGCTACCTGGTGCGCGATCTCAAGATCGGCGAGGACGACAAGAACCGCTGGTACCGGCACTGGGTGGAGACCGGCCTCGAGGTGGTCGAGCGTCAGTTGGCTGCGCGGCCGGGCACCTACTGCCACGGCGACGCGCCGACGATCGCCGACTGCGTGCTCGTGCCGCAGATCTTCAATGCGCGCCGCTTCGAGTGCCGCACCGAGCACGTGCCCCACGTGATGCGGGTGTTCGATGCGTGCATGAAGCTGCCCGCGTTCGAAAACACGCGGCCCGAGAACTGCCCCGACTTCGAGTGAGGCCGCAGCACCCGTGACGCTGCCGCTGCTGCGCCCCGACTGGCCCACACCGCCCGGCGTCGGCGCGGCGATGAGCCTGCGCGATGGGGGTGTCAGCAGCGGGCCCTGGCGCAGCCTGAACCTGGGCGTGGCGGTGGGCGACGAGCCGCTGGCGGTGGCCGAAAACAGGGCCCGCTGGGCCGCGGCGCTGGCTGCCCGGCCGATCTGGCTGCGCCAGGTCCACGGCGTGAACGTGCTGCGGCTGAGCGGCGCTGCGCCAGCCGACACCGACGAGCCGGCCGACGCCGTCTGGACCACCGAACCCGGCCTGGCCTGCAATGTCCAGGTGGCCGACTGCCTGCCGGTGCTGTTTGCAGCCCGCGACGGCCGTGCGGTGGCGGCGGCGCATGCCGGCTGGCGGGGACTCGCCGCAGGCGTGCTTGAGGCCACGCTGCGCTCGCTGCAGCACGGTGCGGGCGTCGCCCCGGGCGATGTCGTCGCCTGGCTCGGCCCGTGCATCGGTCCGCGCCAGTTCGAGGTCGGCGCCGACGTGCTGCAAGGTTTCGGCCAATCAGCTGCTGCGCCCGACCCGGCAGCCTTCGTCTACAGCCCGCGCCCCGATGGCGCCCCGCGCTGGCGGGCCAATCTGCAGCATCTGGCGCGGCAGCGGCTGGCCGCAGCGGGTGTGGCGCACATCAGCCAGGACCCGGCGTGCACCGTCGAAGACGAGTCAAGGTTCTTTTCCTTCCGGCGCGACGGCGTCACCGGGCGCCTGGCTGCTGCCGTCTGGCGCCGCTGACTCCTCGGCACGCCGGCGCCGGCGCCGCATCGGCGTGCCCAGGATGTACATCAGCAGTGCCAGCGGCAACACGCCGTACAGGACGAAGGTGATTGCCGCGCCGAGAACAGTGCCCTGCGACGAGATGGCTTCGGCCAGCGCCATCATCAGCACTACGTAAATCCACGCAATGGCCACCAGGTACATGCCGTATTATGATTCAAAGTATCGCTATATGAAAAGTTTCGTCATGAAGCAGTCAGCGCAGTGGCGTACAACGCGACACCAGCCACAAACATAGGATCCGCTGGCCGTTTGGCCGGAGGCCCCACCAGGAGACAGCGCCTTGAAAGCCAAGCCTAGCCCGAACCCCGCCCCCGCGCTGCCCAGTGCCGACGCCTTCGGAAAATCCGTCGCCGAAGCGATGAAGAGCATGACCGGCCTGAACGTGCCGGTGGACCAGCTGACGCGCATCCAGGCCGACTACCTGCAGCAGGCCACCGACATGTGGAACCAGTCCTTGCAGCGCCTGCAGGCTGGCCCCGGCAACGCGGCGCCAGCGGCAGCGCTGGGGGATCGCCGCTTTGCCGGCAGCGAATGGCTCAGCAACCCGGCGGCGGCGATGACGGCGCAGCTGTACCTGCTGAACTCGCGCGCGCTGATGCAGATGGCCGACAGCGTCCAGGGCGATGCCAAGACCAAGGCCCGCATCCGCTTCGCGGTGCAGCAGTGGGTCGACGCGGCCAGCCCCAGCAACTTCCTGGCGCTCAACCCCGAGGCGCTGCAGAAGGCCGTGCAGACCAAGGGCGAAAGCATCGCCGCCGGCGTGCAGCACCTGGTCGAGGACCTGCAGAAGGGCCACGTCTCGCAGACCGACGAAAGCGTCTTCGAAGTCGGCCGCAATGTCGCCACCACCGCCGGCAGCGTGGTGTTCGAAAACGAACTCTTCCAGCTCATCGAATACCAGCCGCTGACGGCCAAGGTGCATGAGCGGCCGATGCTCTTCGTGCCGCCTTGCATCAACAAGTTCTACATCCTGGACCTGCAGCCCGAGAACAGCGTCATCCGCTACACCGTCGAGCAGGGCCACCGCACCTTCGTGATGAGCTGGCGCAACCCGGACGAGTCGCTGAAGACCAGGACCTGGGACGACTACATCGAGCAGGGCCCGTTGGCGGCGATCGCCGCCGTGCAGGCCATCAGCGGCGCCGAGACCATCAACACGCTGGGCTTCTGCGTCGGCGGCACGATCCTGTCGACGGCGCTGGCGGTGCTGGCGGCGCGCGGTGAACAGCCCGCCCACAGCGTCACCCTGCTGACCACGCTGCTGGACTTCCAGAGCACCGGCATCCTGGACATCTTCATCGACGAGACGATGGTGCGCATGCGCGAGATGACGCTGGGCGAAAACGCGCCCGGCGGCCCGGCGCTGCTCAAGGGCCAGGAACTGGCCACCACCTTCAGCTTCCTGCGCCCCAACGACCTGGTCTGGAACTACGTCGTCGGCAACTACCTCAAGGGCGAGACGCCACCGCCGTTCGACCTGCTGTACTGGAATGGCGACTCGACCAACCTGCCCGGGCCGATGTACTGCTGGTACCTGCGCCACATGTACCTGCAAAACGAGTTGAAGCAGCCCGGCGCGCTGACGGTCTGCGGCGAGCCGGTCGACCTGGCGTCGATCGAGGCACCGTTTTTCATCTACGGCTCGCGCGAGGACCACATCGTGCCCTGGACGGCAGCCTACGCCTCGGTGCCGCTGATCGTAGGAAAGAAGACCTTCGTGCTCGGCGCCTCAGGCCACATCGCCGGCGTCATCAACCCGCCCGCCAAGGGCAAGCGCAGCTACTGGACCAACGCCAAGCTGCCGGCCAAGGCCGAAGACTGGCTGGCCGGCGCCACCGAGCACCCGGGCAGCTGGTGGACGGCCTGGACGGACTGGCTCAAGCCACACGGCGGCAAGCTCGTCAACGCGCCCAGGACGCCGGGCAGCGCCAAGTTCAAGGCCATCGAACCGGCCCCGGGCCGCTACGTCAAGGCCAAGGCCTAACCCAAAACTTCAGGAGACTTCATCCATGGCACAACAGGACATCGTCATCGTCGCCGCGGCGCGTACCGCGGTCGGCAAGTTCGGCGGCTCGCTAGCCAAGGTCGCGGCGCCCGAGCTCGGCGCCACGGTGCTCAAGGCGCTGCTCGAGCGCAGCGGCTTGAGCAGCGAGCAGATCGGCGAGGTCATCCTTGGCCAGGTGCTCACCGCGGGCTCGGGCCAGAACGCCGCGCGCCAGGCCGTCATCAAGGCCGGCTTCAGCAACGGCGTGCCGGCGATGACCATCAACAAGGTCTGCGGATCGGGCCTGAAGGCGGTGATGCTGGCGGCGATGGCCATCCGCGACGGCGACAGCGACATCATCATCGCCGGCGGCCAGGAGAACATGTCCGCGAGCCCGCACGTGCTGCTGGGAAGCCGCGACGGCCAGCGCATGGGCGACTGGAAGATGGTCGACAGCATGATCGTCGACGGCCTGCAGGACGTCTACAACCAGTACCACATGGGCATCACGGCCGAGAACGTGGCCAAAAAGTACGGCATCAGCCGCGAAGCGCAGGACGCGCTGGCGCTGGCCAGCCAGATGAAGGCTGCCGCGGCGCAGGAAGCGGGACGCTTCAAGGACGAGATCGTGCCGGTCAGCATCGCGCAGAAGAAGGGCGACCCGATCGTCTTCGCGGCCGACGAATTCATCAACAAGAAGACCAGCGCCGAGGCCCTGGCCGGCCTGCGCCCCGCCTTCGACAAGGCCGGCAGCGTGACGGCAGGCAACGCATCGGGCCTGAACGACGGCGCCGCTGGCGTGGTCGTGATGTCGGCCGCCAAGGCCGCCGCGCTGGGCTTGAAGCCGCTGGCGCGCATCGCCAGCTACGCCAGCGCGGGCCTGGACCCGGCGATCATGGGCATGGGCCCGGTGCCGGCGGCCCGGCGTGCGCTCGAGCGTGCCGGCTGGAAGGCGCAGGACCTGGACCTGCTGGAGATCAACGAAGCCTTCGCCGCGCAGGCCTGCGCGGTGCACCAGGAAATGGGCTGGGACACAGCCAAGGTCAACGTCAACGGCGGCGCCATCGCCATCGGCCACCCCATCGGGGCCAGCGGCTGCCGTATCCTCGTCACGCTGCTGCACGAGATGATCAAGCGCGACGCCAGGAAAGGCATCGCCAGCCTGTGCATCGGGGGCGGCATGGGCGTGGCGCTGACCGTCGAACGCTGAACATCGATTCATCAACCAGGAGAGAGACACATGGCACAGAAAGTCGCATACGTCACCGGCGGCATGGGCGGCATCGGCACCGCCATCTGCCAGCGGCTGCACAAGGAAGGCTTCAAGGTCATCGCCGGCTGCGGCCCGAGTCGTGACCACGTGAAGTGGATCGGCGAGCAGAAGGCGCTGGGCTACACCTTCTACGCTTCGGTGGGCAATGTCGCCGACTGGCAGAGCACGGTCGACGCCTTCACAAAGGCTGTGGCCGAGCACGGCTCGATCGAGGTGCTGGTCAACAACGCCGGCATCACCAAGGACCGCATGTTCCTGAAGATGACGCCCGAGGACTGGAAGATGGTCATCGACACCAACCTGAACAGCATGTTCAACGTCACCAAGCAGGTGGTGCCGGGCATGGTGGAAAAGGGCTGGGGCCGCATCATCCAGATCAGCTCGGTCAACGGCGAGAAGGGCCAGGCCGGCCAGACCAACTACTCGGCGGCCAAGGCCGGCATGCACGGCTTCACGATGGCGCTGGCACAGGAAGTGGCGTCCAAGGGCGTGACGGTCAACACCGTGAGCCCGGGCTACATCGGCACCGACATGGTCCGCGCGATCAAGCCCGAGGTGCTGGAGAAGATCATCGCCACCATCCCCGTCAAGCGCCTGGGCACGCCGGAAGAGATCGGCTCCATCTGCGCCTGGCTGGCGGGCGAGGATTCCGGCTTCACGACCGGCGCCGACTTCAGCTGCAACGGCGGCCTGCACATGGGATAAGCGCCTGGGGCGCTGATCCTTGCGGGTGAATGCCGGGCTGCAGGCCCGGCTTCAGCCGGTGCCCGACATGAAGAACTTGATCACCGACTTGGCCGCGAAGCCCACCAGCCCGACGCCCAGGCCCAGGAACAGCACGAAGGTGCCGAAGCGGCCGGCCTTGGACTCGCGCGCCAGCTGCACGATGATGAACACCATGTACAGCATGAAGGCGCCGACGCCGAAGGTCAGCCCGAACTCGGCGATCTGCTCCTCGCTGTAGCCGAACATCAACCGTCGCCTTCGGCTTCGACCAGATCGCGGTAGGCGTGCCAGCTGGCGTGCGCCAGCCACGGCACCGCCACCACCAGGCCGACGAGCATCGTGGCCATGCCCAGCAGCGTGATGATCAGGATGAGCGTGGCCCACAGCGCCATCGGCGCCGGGTTGAGCAGCGCCGCGCGCACGCTCACCAGCACCGCCGCGTGCACACTGATCGAGCGGTCCAGCAGCAGCGGCAGCGCGACCACGGTGGAGGCGAAGATGGGCGCCGCCAGCGCGCTGCCCAGCAGCAGCCAGACCTCGAACAGGCCGACATGGCCGCTGAGCACCACGACGCGCAGGAAGTCGGCCGGGTTGAGCACCGCCGCCGGCGCCCAGCGCGTGATCAGCGCCGCCGAGGTCAGCACCCAGCCGGTGCCGGCCAGCGCCAGCAGCAGCCCGAACACGACCAGCCGGCGGTCACGCGGCCGCCAGGCGGCGAGCGCCGTGCCCAGGCCCGCAGGCGCGCCCCGTTCCAGCGCCCGGCTCACGGCATAAAGTCCGGTGGCCACCAGCGGCGCCACCAGCAGGAAGCCGCTGAAGGCGCCGGCCAGCAGCCAGAAGCGGTCGCCGGCGAGCAGCATCAGCAGCGCGCCGAAGCCGGACATCGCAAGCCCGTGCACGATGCCGGGCAGCGGGCAGCGCAGCAGGTCCTGCCAGCCGCGTGCGAGCCAGCGCAGGGGTTGCGACAGCCTCACCTGCCGCACGGGATGCTGGCGCAGCGCAGCGCCGATGGCGGGCGGAAGTGAGTCGGGACGGTGCGGCATGGGGCGGTCGGGTTCGGGTGCCGGATTCTGGACGCGCCGCGCCGGGCTGAGCTTGACGCCGGTCAGTCGGTCGCTGCCAGCGCGGGGTGTTCGTCCAGCAGCAACTGGCGCGCCGCTGCTTGCAGGCTGGCCGGCGATGCGTCGCTCAGTTCGGCCACCACGGCCTGGTCGATCTGGCTGAAGTTGCGGTCCATCGAGCGCGTGTAGACCGGGTCGTAGTGCAGCACCAGCAGGTCGTGCACCACCTGCTCGACCTGGCCGGCGCGCGCCCGGGCCTGCCAGGCGTCGACGACGGCTGCGCCGCGCACCTCGCGCAGCGCCTGCAGGCGTTCGCAGAAGGCATCGATGTCGCTGACGAAGTGCGCGTAGTCGTGCAGCAGGAACTGCACCCGCGCCGGCACCGTCATCTGCACCTGCACGCAGGGGCTGGCGCGCAGCCGCTCGAGCAGCGACTCAGGCAGGCGCAGGCGGCCGATGGTGCGGCTTTCGCCTTCGGCGTAGACGATCCGCGCCGGGTCGAAGCCGCGCAGCGCCTGCCAGACCTGGGTCTCGAAGGCCTTCTGCGACGGCTGCTGCTCGCCCGGCACCAGCCCCAGCACGCTGCCGCGGTGGCAGGCCAGCGCTTCGAGATCGAGCACCTGAGCGCCTTGCTCGGCCAGCGCGTGCAGCAAGCGGCTCTTGGCCGAACCGGTGCGGCCGCACAGGACGCGGAAGTTCAGCGCGCCGGGCAACGCCGGCAACTGGTCGAGCACGGCGCGCCGGAAGCCCCGGTAGCCGCCGTCGAGCACGTGCACGGCAAAGCCGATCTGGTCGAGCACCAGCGCCAGCGACCCCGAACGCTGCCCACCGCGCCAGCAGTACACCAGGGGCCGCCAGCTGCGCGGCTTGTCCATGACGTGCGTCTGCACGTGGCGCGCGATGTTCATCGCTGCCAGCGCCGCACCACGCTTGCGCGCGTAGAAGGGCGAGATCTGCTTGTACTCAGTGCCCACCGCGGCGCGCTCGGCGTCGCTGAGCACGGGCCAGTTCAGCGCGCCGGGCAGGTGGTCCTCGGCGTATTCGTTTTCGCTGCGAGCGTCGACCACGGTGTCGAACTCCGACCAGCGCAGCAGCGCGTCTTCGGCGCCGATTCGTTTGAGGCTCATCGTGGAGGGGCCGTTCAAGCCGGGGCCGCCACGGCGTCGAGCAGTTCGGTCTCGATGCGCAGCTGCGCCTTGGGCTTCTGCAGCTCGGGCCCGTCGACGAGGAAGGTGTCTTCGACACGTTCACCCAGCGTCGTGATCTTGGCCAGCTGCAGGTTGACCTGGTTCCTGGCCATCACGCGGGCGATGGCGTAGAGCAGGCCCGAGCGGTCGCTGGCCGACACCGTCAGCAGCCAGCGCTGCGCACGTTCGTCGGGCGCCAGCGACACGCGCGGCGTGACCGGGAAGCTGCGCACGCGGCGCGAGACGCGGCCGCTGCGGGGATCGGGCCGCGGGCCGCTCGACGACAGCGCCAGCGTGGCCTGCGTCTCGACCAGCGAGATCAGGTCGCGGTAGTCCGCGGGGTTGTCCGGCGCGTGGCTCGGCGTGGCCACGACCTGGAAGGTGTCCAGCGCGTAGCCGGCGCGCGTGGTGTGGATCTTGGCGTCCTGGATGCTGAAGCCGGCGCTGTCGAAGTAGCCGCAGATGCGCGCGAAGAGGTCGGGCCGGTCGGGCGTGTAGACGAGCACCTGCAAGCCGTCGCCGACCGAGGACAGCCGCGCCCGCACCACGGGCTCGGCCGAGGCCACGTGGCGCCACAGCGCGCGCGCGTGCCAGGCGATGTCGGCAGCGTCGTGGCGCGCGAAGTAGCTCACCTCCAGCGTCTTCCACAGCGGCTCCTCGGTGCGCGGCAGCGCGCTGTGCAGCGCCAGGTTCTGCCGCGCCTCCTGCTTGCGCGCCTCGATCTCGGCGCCGGCGTCGGGCTGCGCGCCGCCCAGCGCGCGCAGCGTCAGCCGGTACAGGTCCTCCAGCAGCTTGCCCTTCCAGGCATTCCACACCTTGGGGCTGGTGCCGCGGATGTCGGCCACCGTCAGCAGGTACAGCGCCGTCAGCACCCGCGGCGTCGCCACCTGGCGCGCGAACTCCAGGATCACCTGCGTGTCGGACAGGTCTTCCTTCTGCGCGATGCGGCTCATCGTCAGGTGGTGCTGGACCAGGAACGCGATGAGCTGCGCGTCGTCGCGCTCGACGCCGTGCTCGCGGCAGAAGCGGCGCACCTCGAGCTGACCCAGCTCGGAGTGGTCACCGCCGCGGCCCTTGGCGATGTCGTGGAACAGCGCCGCCACGACCAGCAGCCAGGGCTTGTCCCACTGCGCCGCGAGCTGGCTGCAGAAGGTGTACTCGTGCGCGTGCTCGGGGATGAAGAAGCGGCGGATGTTGCGCACCACCATCAGGATGTGCTGGTCCACCGTGTAGACGTGGAACAGGTCGTGCTGCATGCGCCCGACGATGCGCCGGAACACCCACAGGTAGCGGCCGAGCACGCTGGTCTGGTTCATCAGCCGCAGCGCGTGCGTCTGGCCCCGCGGCTGGCGCAGGATGTCCATGAACAGCTCGCGGTTGATGGGGTCGCGGCGAAAGCCGGCGTCCATCACGTTGCGCGCGTTGTACAGGCCGCGCAATGTCCGTGCGCTCAAGCCCTGCAGGCCCGGCGTCTGCTGGAAGACGAGGAAGGTTTCCAGGATGGCGTGCGGGTTGTCGAGGTAGAGATCGTCGCTGGCGACCTCGAGCATGCCGGCACGGTCGAGGA
>JAYUPN010000090.1:0-4593 GCA_043760065.1 Rubrivivax sp. | reverse complement strand
CACGGCGGCAAACGCTCGTCGGACACCGCATCGAGAAAGTCCGACAACCGTTTGGACTTGACGATCGTGTAGATCGTCAACGCCGAGCACAGGCCGAGGATGGCCACGAACCACAGCATCCGCCGCGACAGCGGCGCGTCGGCCTCGGCCAGCAGGTTCATGCCCAGGAAGCCGGTGGTGATGGTGCCCACCAGGCCGAAGATCGTGACCACCGTCAGCCGCACCACGGTGTTGGCCTGGCGGCGCAGCGAGTCGGCATCGAGGTAGCTGTTCATGTCGCGGATGCGCTCCTTGACCTCGTCGTAGACACCGTCGATCTGCAGGTGCCTCGTGCACAGGTGGAACAGGGCCTTGACCTGCGCCTGCTCGCTGACCTCGTGGAACCAGTAGCGGTGCGTGAAGGCCAGGAAGGCGACGTAGCTCAGCCGGATCTGGCGCTTGAAGCGCTTGACGCTGTCCGGGCGCGTGATGTCGAGTTGGGTCAGCGCCTCGGCCAGCTGGTCCGACACCATCAGCAGCGTGGCCTTCTGGAAGTGCGCGATCAGGAACAGCAGGAAGTGCTGGTGCCTGAACTGCGCCAGCACGCCGCGCTCGGCGCAGCGGTAGAAGGTGCTGCGTGCGTCGCCGACGGCGATCAGCGCCAGCCCCGAGCACAGGTAGCGCGTGTGCGGCGCCGCGCCGGCTTCGACCCAGAAACGGTCGTAGCAGTACTGCTGCTCGAAGTCGGCCAGGTGCGGGTCGGCGTAGGGCAGCGCCGCCTCGCTGCCCGAGCCGCCGTCGCTGCCGCCGGTGACCAGGCCCAGGCGGACGAAGTCGCTGCGCGTGAGCGCGCGCGGATCGTCCACCGCCAGATAGGCCATCATCGGCATGCGGTAGTACTCGATCTGGCGAAAGCGCAGCGCCCCCGGCGTGCTGGAGTGGTGGTTGACCAGCGGCGCGAGCACGAAGTCCCAGTGCGCCGAGATGCGCGGCGCGCGGTGTTCGGCGACGTGGGCCAGGAAGGTGTCGCGCTGTTGCGCGTCGCTGCGCGACAGCACCTGCCCGGCGGCGTCGAGCCACTCGACGCCGGCCATGCAGTGCAGGGCGCGGCCCTCGGCGTCCCAGCCCGCAGGGTAGGCGCGCCCAAAGCGGTACAGCAGTTCCTGCGCCAGCGGCAGCGGCAGGTCGTCGGCCGCGACCTCGACGTTGAGCAGCACGATGTCCACGCCGTAGAAGAAGTAGAGGTCGACGTGCACCACCTGCAGCGTCAGCGGCGCGTCGCCCTCGCGCGGCGTCACGCGCACGGCGTCGATGTCGCGGCGGCGGAAGACGCGCATCGGCGAGCCGCTGCTGTCGCTGCCGCCGCCGCGGTGCAGCCGTCCTTCGCCGTACAGGAAGCGCTGCACGTAGGGCAGGAAGCTGACGAACTCGTTGTAGTGGCGCTCCTGGAAGCCGCCGGCGCCGCCGTTGTATTCGTCGACGTGCTCGCGCCAGGGCGTGGCGTCGCCCATCTCGCGCAGCTGCTGCCACGGCGAGTGCTTGCGCGGGTCGACCGCCTCGTGGGCGTCGTCGGGGGCCACCAGCCGCAGCGGCCACAGCAGCACCTGGCGCAGGTGGCGCACGGTGGTGACGCTGGTGTCGGTGCCTGGCGGCTCGAGGCGTGTGTCTTGCAGCATGGGGCCAGTGTAGGCAGGGGCCGGCCCGGCGGCCATCGGCATCGTCACGTCCGGGGCGGCACCGCGCGTCGCGTAAGCTGTGCAACCGGCAGCGCCAGACTGCCGACCCCGATCGCCAGAGGACTGCGCCCATGAATCCCGTGAGACTCAACCCGCTCGATTCGGCCTGGCTGTTCACCGAGTCGCGCGCCACGCCCAACCACGTCGGCGGCCTGCTGCAGTTCCGGCTGCCGCCCGACGCCGCGCCGGACTTCATGCGCCAGTTGATGGCCGACTTCCGCCAGCACCGCAACTTCACCGCGCCCTGGAACCGGCGCCTGAAGCACGCCTTCAACAAGAACCCGGTGCCGGTGTGGGTGGAGGACGAGGAGATCGACCTCGAACACCACGTGCGCCACGCCGCGCTGCCGTGGCCCGGCGGCGAGCGCGAACTCGGCGAACTTGTGGGCCGGCTGCAGAGCACGCCGCTGGACCTGAGCCGGCCGCCGTGGGAGTGCACGCTGATCGAAGGCTTGGACGACGGCCGCTTTGCGCTCTTCATCAAGATGCACCACTCGCTCATCGACGGTGTCAGCGGCATGAAGCTGCTGCAGCGCGCGATGGCCGCGAGCCGCGAGGACAGCGCGGGGCTGCCGCCTTTCTGGGCATCGGGAACGCCCGCTGCCGGTACCGCGCCGCGGCGCCAGCGTGCCGAGGACGCCGACGTGGATGCGGCGCCGACCTGGTCCAACGCCGCCGCGGCGGCGATGCAGGCGCTGCGCGGTCAGGCGCAGTCGCTGCCCAAGCTGGTGACGGCCTTCGGCAAGATCGTCGGCCGCATCGGCAGCCCGGACGAGGGCATGGTGCTGCCGTTCGCGTCGCCGCGCTCGGTGCTCAACGGCCGCGTGCGCGAGAAGCGGCGCTTTGCGACGCAGCAGTTTTCGCTGCAGCGGCTGCGCACGCTGGCCACGGCCGGCCAGTGCACGCTCAACGACGTCGTGCTGGCGCTGTGCGGCGGTGCGCTGCGCCGCTTCCTGCTGGAGCGCGAAGCGCTGCCCGAGCAGACGCTGACCGCCGGCATCCCGGTGTCGGTGCGGCCGCACGACGACGAAGGCACCGGCAACGCCATCAGCTTCATCGTCGCCACGCTGGGCACCGACATCGAGGACGCGACCGAACGGCTGCGGGCCATCAAGGCCTCGGTCAAGCACGCCAAGGCGCACGTGCAGGAACTGCCGCGCCAGGCGATGCTGCAGTACACGATGCTTCTGATGGCGCCGACCATCGTGACGCTGCTCACCGGCATCGGCGGGCGCACGCGGCCGATGTTCAACATCACGATCTCCAACGTGCCCGGGCCCGACAAGCCGCTGTACTTTCGCGGCGCCGAGCTGGTGGCGATCTACCCGGTGTCGATCGTCACCCACGGCCAGGCGCTGAACATCACCTGCCAGAGCTACGCCGGATCGATGAACTTCGGCTTTACCGGTTGCCACGCCACGCTGCCGAGCCTGCAACGGCTGGCGGTGTATGCCGTCGACGCGCTGGAAGAACTGGAAGCGGCGCTGCTGACGCAGCCCAAGGCCAGGCCCAAGGTGCGCCGCGCCGTTGCGGCTGCTCCGGCCGCAGCAGCAAAGCCCGCCGCACGCAAGACGCGCAAGACCGTGCCGGCCAAGAAGGCCCCGGCCGCGGCCGTCAGGAAGAGCGCACGCCCGGCGGCGCGCCGCTGAGCGCCGGCGCCAGCCAGCTGGCGATGCACCACTGCGCCGCCCAGTAGCTGGACAGGATCCACAGGCTCGCCAGCGGCAGCGGCCCGGCGAACTTGTTGGTGGCCAGCAGCGCGTCCGACAGCACGAACAGCGCCCCGCCCAGCGCCAGCACGCGGCCGCGCGCCGCGCCGGCTTGCCACAGCACGGCGGCTTGCGCCGCCATCGAAGCCAGACAGACCACGTAGGCGACCACCGGCAGTTGCAGCGCGACGGGCAGACCCGGCCACAGCCGCCACAGGATCAGCCCCGCCACCGCCGCGTAGGCGACGAAGGGCCACGGCAGCGCGGCCAGTCGGCGCTCGACCGTGAAGGCCTTCAGGTACGCCAGGTGCGCCAGCAGAAAGCTCACGAGGCCGGGCAGAAAACCCTGCTGTGGCCACAGCAGCGCCACGTCGCCGGCCAGCGAGCACGCCAGGCCGATCAGCACCCAGCGCCGCTGCACCGACATGCCAATGCCACGCGGCCACGCAAAAGCGATCACGCACAGCGTCGCCAGCGGCTTGAAGACGAAGTTCAGCGCCGGCAGCGCCAGCGCCCACGGCGCCGAGGCGATGGCCAGCAGCGCGCACACCACGAGCGCTGCGCCCAGCAGGCGGGGATCGGGCTGCCGCATGCGCTTCAGCCCGCGGGGGCGGCCGCAGCCGCGCCCTGGCCCAGGGCATCGCCAGCCGCCGACTTCGCGACGAGGGCCGCCCGCAGCTTCTTCAGCCGCTCGCGCGGGTCTTCCTGCGCCTTGGCTTCGTCGAGCTTCATCTCGGCGATGAAGCGGCTGGGAACGCCCATCACCGTGTCGCGGCCCTTCTTGCGGCGCTTGAGCGTGCTCACCGCCAGCGTGTGGCGCGCGCGCGTGATGCCGACGTACATCAGCCGGCGCTCTTCTTCCAGCCGCTCGGGCGTGATCTCGCTGTCCTTGCCTTCGCTGCCGCTCCTGAACGGCAGCAGACCTTCGTTGATGCCGGCCAGGATGACGTGCGGCCACTCCAGCCCCTTGGCCGCGTGCAGGGTCGACAGCGTCACCACGTCCTGCTCCTCGCCGCGGTCGGCCAGGCTGATGATGACGCTGATGGTCTGCGCCACCTGCAGCACGCTCTGCCGCTCGGACTCGAACGCGCCGCCGTCGGCGCTGAGCTCGCCGCCGCAGCGGCGCGCGATCCAGTCGACGAAGTCCAGCACGTTGGCCCAGCGCGCGG
>JAYUPN010000089.1:0-12632 GCA_043760065.1 Rubrivivax sp. | reverse complement strand
AAGCGGCTGCCCGGCGCGGTGGTGATGGTGGCGCGCAAGGGCAAGCTGGTCTATGCGCAGGCTTTCGGCAGCCTGTCGAGCGCCGGCGGTGACGCGATGAAGGAGGACTCGATCTTCCGCATCTACTCGATGACCAAGCCGATCGTGTCGACGGCGCTGATGATGCTCGTCGAAGACGGCAAGGTGCAGCTCACCGACCCGGTGTCGAAGTTCCTGCCCAGCTTCAAGGGCGCGATGGTCAGCGTGTCCAGCCTCGACCCGGTCAGCGGCGCCGTCAACAACCGCCTGGTGCCTGCCAACCGCGAGCCGACGATCTACGACCTGCTGCGCCACACCTCGGGCATCGCCTATGGTGAACTGACGCGCAACGCCCTCGTGCGCGAGGCCTACGTCAAGGCCGGCGTCTACAAGCCGGCGCTGGACTTCGACGCCCGCGAGCTGCCCGGCGCGCAGATGGCCGAGGCCCTGGGCAAGGCGCCGCTGGCACAGCAGCCGGGCACGACCTGGGAGTACAGCCTGTCGGTGGACGTGCAGGGCCGCGTCATCGAGGCCGTCAGCGGCAAGCGGCTGGGCGACTTCCTGCAGCAGCGCCTGTTCGGCCCGCTGAAGATGGCCGACAGCGGCTTCATGGTGCCGGGCTCCAAGCTGCCGCGTCTGGCCCAGCCCTTTGCCAGGGACCCGGCCACCGGCGTCGACAACAAGCTCATCGACGTCAGCCAGCAACCGGGCAACGACTCCGGCGGTGCCGGTGCCGTCAGCACCGCGGGCGACTACCTGCGCTACTGCCAGGCCATGCTGGGCGGCGGTCAGCTCGACGGCGCGCGCATCCTGTCGCGCACGACGGTGCGCATGATGACCTCGGACCACCTGGCCGGCGTCAACACCACGTCCAACCCGGGCGCGCTGCTGCTGGGGTCGCCCGGCTACACCTTCGGCCTCGGCTTCCTGGTGCGGCCCGCCGACGGCAACGCCGCGGTGCAAGGATCGGCCGGCGAATTCATGTGGGCCGGCTACGCCGGCACCTTCTTCTGGGCCGAGCCCAAGGAGCAGGTCTGCGCCGTCTACATGACGCAGGCTCCGAGCCCCTTGCGCGCCGGCTACCGCCGCATGATGAAGGAGCTGGTGTCGCAGGCCATCGTCGACTGACGCCGGACCCGGGCTCCTGCGGGAGTCCGGCGCGCCGCGGCGCCGCTGTCGCTTGATGCAACATGCGGCTGCTGCACCCCATGCCGACAGGAGACCGCATGTTCCGCCAGAAGTACCTCGACCACGCCGAGATCGTCGACCAGTTGCAAGCCTGGGCGCAGCAGCACCCCGGCATCGCGCACCTGGGTTCGATCGGCACCAGCGCCGCGGGCCGCGACATCCCGCTGCTGACCATCGGCCGTGACCCCGGCGAGGCCGGGCGGGCGCGGCCTGCGGTCTGGGTCGACGGCAACATGCACGCCAGCGAGGTCTGCGGCTCCAGCGTCGCGCTGGCCATCGCCGAGGACATCCTGGCGCTGCATGGCGGCGCCACCAGCGTCGGTGGCAAGCCGCTGCCGGCGCACATGGCCGAAGCGCTGCGGCAGACGCTGTTCTACATCGTGCCGCGCATCTCGCCCGATGGCGCCGAAGAAGTGCTCAAGCGTGGCCGCTACGTGCGCTCGAGCCCGGTCGACGACCGCGTCGCACAGGGCCATGCGCGGTGGCTGACGGAAGACATCGACGGCGACGGCCAGACCGGCTACATGCGCCAGCTCGACCCCGACGGCGAGCTGGTCGAGCTGCGCGGCGATGACGGCCAGCCGCTGGTGCCGCCGGTGATGGTGGCGCGCCTGCCCGAGGACGAAGGCCCCTACTACCGCCTGTACCCCGAAGGCCGCATCGCCAACTTCGACGGCCGCACGATCCCCGAGCCGTACTTCCTGTCCGACAACGTCTACGACTTCAACCGCAACTTCCCGTACAGCTGGGCGCCCGAGCCGCAGCAAGCCGGCGCCGGCCACTACCCGGGCAGCGCGCCGGAAACGCGCGCGGTGATCGAGTTCGCGATCCGCCACCCCAACATCATGGTCTGGCTCAACCTGCACACCTTCGGCGGCGTGCTCATCCGCCCGCTGGGCGACAAGCCGGACGCGAAGATGAACCCGGGCGACCTGGCGATCTTCGAGCAGGTCGAGGCCTGGATGACCGAGCACACCGGCTACGCCAGCGTCAGCGGCTTCCACGAGTTCCTGTACGAACCCGACAAGCCGCTGCACGGCGACCTGACCGACTTCGCCTACCACCAGCGCGGCGCGCTGGCCTACGTGGTGGAGCTGTGGGACCTGTTCAAGCAACTCGGCATCGAGCGCAAGAAGCCCTTCGTCGAGCACTACAGCAAGTTCGCGCGCAAGGACATGCGCGCGCTCGCCGCCTTCGACCGCCAGCACAACGCCGGCCGCATCTTCGGCAACTGGAAGAAGGTGCAGCACCCGCAGCTGGGCGAGGTCGAGGTCGGCGGCTTCGACCCGCGCGTCGGCATCTGGAACCCGCCCTACGAGCGGCTGGCCGAGACCTGCCACCAGCAAAGCGCGGCTTTCCTGCGCGTGGCGGCGCTGGTGCCGCGCGTCAGCCTTGCCGTGGTGGCGCAGGACAAGACCGACAGCCACACGCGCATCCACCTGCGCATCGCCAACCACGGCTACCTGGGCACCTGCGGTGCGCCGTCGGCGAAGGCGCTGCCGCACGCCGAGCCACTGCGCCTGAAGGCGCGCGCCGAAGGCCTGACGCTGCTGGCCCCGGCCGAGGCGGTGCTGGAGATCGGCCACCTCGACGGCTGGGGTGGCGGCCTGTACGGCGGGCCGAGCGTGTTCTCGCCCTGGACGCGCGGCAACGGGCACGAGAAGTTCGTGACCCTGGTCGTTCAGGGGCAGGGCCGGCTGCACGTCGAAGTCGGCAGCTGCCGCGTCGGCGTGCACACGCTGGTGGTCGATGTGGCGGGCTGAAGCGCGCGGCATGGGCGGCCAGTCGTGCAGGCCGGTCACCCGCCGTCTGCCATTCGCCACCGTCTGCTGCAGGCCGGCGGCGTGCACCTGAACCAAGGAGCCGAGATGAAACGTCGCTGGATGGTGCTGCTGATCCCCTTGCTGGCCGTGCTGACGCTGCTGTCGGGCTGCGGCACGCCCTACGCCACGGTGCCCGACGCCGCGGGCCGGCCGGTGATGCTGCTCGGCCACGACCCTGTCGCCTACTTCACCCGCGGCGCGCCGCTGCGCGGCTCGGCGCAGCACGTGGTCGACCTGCCCGATCGCAGCTACTACTTTGCCAATGCCGAGCACAAGGCGCTGTTCCAGGCGGCACCTGCGCGCTACGAGCCGCAGTACGGCGGCTTCTGCGCCAGCGGCGCGGCCTTCGCCGTCAAGCTCGGCAGCGACCCCGGTGCGTGGCACATCCGCGACGGCCGGCTTTTCATCTTCGGCGACGTCATCGGCCAGACGGCCTGGGGCCTGGACGCGGCCTGGAACGTCGCGCATGCCGACCGCCTGTGGCCTGCGATCGCGGACAAGGGCTGGCGTGCGCAGTCGCTGGCTGCGTACATCAACAAGGTGCCGCACTACCTGACGGGGGCGCAGATCCGTGCGCAGTGGCAGGCCGCACATCCCGGTCAGACCTGGCCGGCCTACGACCCGGGCGGCATGCTGAGCAATCTGTTCATCAAGCGGCCCGGGTGGCGCGCGGCTGAAGGATTCGGGCAGCCCGCGCTGGGCTACCCCTGAGCCGCAGGCTCAGCCCTTGCGCGCAGCGGCTTCCTTGACCATCCGGTCCAGCTCTTCACCACTCTTGTAGTGCGGCACGCGAAAGACCAGCCGCTTGGCGCGCTGCAGGAAGCTGTTGCTGCCGCGCACTTCTTCGGCCCAGTACTTGTCGGCCAGCTTGATGTGGCCCGGCACGTCGAGCAAGAACGCGGCCTTGGAGTCGGCGCCCCCGTTGATGTAGAGCTTGCCATCGACGATGAGCCAGGTGTCGCCGTCGCCACCCCAGGGAATGCCGTAGACGAGGCCGTTGGCGCAGTAGCCGCCGTACTGCGGCTGGTAGCGACGCGGTTCGGCGTCGAACAGGCGCTGGTGCTCGGCGCTGGCAAAGCGGAAGGTGACGCCTTCGAAGACGCTGCTGAACTGCGGCGAACCCAGGCGGTGGCGGTTCTCGGTGAAATAGGCCACCACGTCGTAGCCCTTGAGCATGACGCGCTCGTCGGCGCCGTCGGCCACCGCGTTGACCGGCTTCAATGCCGACGAGGGGTTCTGCGCGATCAGGGCCGAGCAGCCGCCCAGCAGCGCCAGCGACAGCAGCGCGGCAGCGCCGGCGGCAGGCAGCCAGGCGTTGCGAAGGGCAGATCGTTGCAAGGGCATGAGGGCCTCCGGAGGGTGAGCGTTGTGGCAGCGCATTGTGCGGCGATGTTCCATCTCATGCCGGCGCGGCGGCCATGGCCGCCACCGTGTCGCGGATCAGGTGCCCGGAGATCGAAAAGCGCGGCGGGATGTTGGGCAGCGCGTGAATGTCGAACCACTGCGCATGCTCGATCTCGCCGGGCTGCGGCACGATCTCGCCGCCGGTCCATTCGGCCGTGAAGGCGATCATCAGGCTGTTGGGGAAGGGCCAGCTCTGGCTGCCGTAATAGCGCAGCGCGCCGACCTGCACGCCCACCTCCTCGGCCACTTCACGACGGATGCAGTCCTCGATCGACTCGCCGGCTTCGACGAAGCCGGCCAGCGCGCTGTACATCTGGTTGACGAAGTGCGGTGCGCGCGCCAGCAGGACTTGGCCCGGCCGCCACACCAACGCCATCATGGCCGGGCTGATGCGCGGGTAGGCGGTGTGGCCGCAGGCCGGGCAGCGGCGCGCGCGTTCATCGGCCTGGTGAACGGTGGCCGTGCCGCAGGCGCCGCAGAAGCGGTGCGTGCGGTCCCAGTCCAGCACCTGCGCGGCGCGGCCAGCCAGGCCGGCCAGCGGTTGCGACAGGCCCATCATCGCGGCGCGCAACGGCGCCGGGCGCCAGCCATCGGGCACCTGTCCCAGCCGCAGGGCCCAGCAGTCGAGTCCGTTCAGCAGGCCCAGGTAATGGCGCACCTCGGCATAGGGTTGCCAGCCGCGGTCGGGCAGCGGCAGCAGCGGTGAGTTCTCGTCCTCGGGCAGCAGCAGCTTGCCGTCGACGAAGGCCAGGCACCAGTGCTCGGGCGTCGGCTCGCCCTGCGGGGCGATGGCGGGAACGAAGCTCATGGTCGACGGCTTGCAGCGTGCCCGGGATCGCCAGCCTACATCACCGCGCCGAGTTGCCAGGGCACAAATTCGTTCTGGCCGTAGCCGTGCAGTTCGCTCTTGGTGCTGCGGCCCGAGGCGGTGGCCAGCATGAGCTGGAAGATGCGCTCGCCGCACGCGTCCACGCTGTCCAGGCCCTCGACGATGCCGCCGCAGTCGATGTCGATGTCGTCCTGCTGTTTCAGCCACAGCGCGGTGTTGGTGCTGAGCTTGAGCGACGGCGACGGCGCGCAGCCGTAGGCCGAGCCGCGGCCGGTGGTGAAGCAGATCAGGTTGGCGCCGCCGGCCACTTGCCCGGTGGCCGACACCGGGTCGTAGCCCGGCGTGTCCATGTAGACGAAGCCTTTGGCCGCCACACGCTCGGCGAACTGGTAGACGTCGACGAGGTTGGTGGTGCCGCTCTTGGCGATCGCGCCCAGGCTCTTCTCCAGGATCGTCGTCAGCCCGCCGGCCTTGTTGCCGGCCGAGGGGTTGTTGTCCATCTGCATGCCGTTGCGCGCGGTGTAGGCCTCCCACCAGGCGATGCGCGCGCGCAGCTTGTCGGCCACCGCGGTGCTGACGGCGCGGCGCGTCAGCAGGTGTTCGCCGCCGTAGATCTCGGGCGTCTCGCTCAGGATCGCGGTGCCGCCGTGGCGCACCAGACGGTCCACCGCCGCGCCCAGCGCCGGGTTGGCGCTGATGCCGCTGTAGCCGTCGCTGCCGCCGCACTGCAGGCCCACCGTGATGTGGCTGGCCGGCACCGGCACGCGCTGCACCTGGTTCGCATGCGTCAGCAGCTGCTTGATTTCCTCGATGCCGCGGGCCACGGTCTTGCTGGTGCCTCCCGTGTCCTGGATGTTGAAGGTGACGAGCCAGGCGCCTTCCTGCAGGCCCTCCTGCGCGACGAGGCCCTGGATCTGGTTGGTCTCGCAGCCCAGGCCCACCACCAGCACGGCGCTGAAGTTGGCGTGGCGCGCGTAGCCGCCGAGCGTGCGGCGCAACACCTGCAGTTCCTCGCCGTCGCTGGCCGTCGCGCAGCCCATGCCGTGGGTGAGGGCGACGACGCCGTCGACGTTGGGAAAGTCGGCCAGCGCTTCGGGGTGGATGTCGCGCCGGAAGTGGTCGGCGATGGCGCGCGCGGCGGTGGCGCTGCAGTTGACGCTGGTCAGCACGCCGATGTAGTTGCGCGTCGCGACGCGGCCGTCGGGCCGCACGATGCCCAGGAAGGTGGCCGGCTCGGCCACAAGAGCCGTCGGCACGGCGCCGGCGCCGGGCTCGTGCGTGCGCTCGAAGCTGCTGAAGGCCAGGTTGTGCGTGTGCACGTGCTGGCCGGGCGCGATGGCCTGCGTCGCGGTGCCGATGATCTGGTTGTAGCGCCGCACCGCCTGGCCGGCGGCGATGGCGCGCGTGGCGATCTTGTGGCCCGGCGGCACCAGGCCTTGCACGGTGACGCCCTCGCCCTCGAGCACGGCGCCACCGAGCAGCTGGCGGCGCGCGATGACGACGTTGTCGGCGGGATGGATGCGTATCGAGGGGCCTGTCATCGCGGGATCTCCGTATGCTGATCAAGCTTCCCGCCGCGGAACCGGCTTCGCCGGGCCGCTGGCGGACGGCCCCCCCGGGGGGTAGCGAGCGCCAGCGAGCTTGGGGGCTCCATTTATCCGTCGATGAGTTCGGGGTCCCAGGCGTGCACGGTCTGCCGCTGCTCGCCCAGCCTCTCGATGCCCAGCGTCATCACGTCGCCGGGCTTGAGGTACACCGGCGCCGGCTTGACACCCATGCCCACGCCAGGCGGCGTGCCGGTGGTGATGAGATCCCCTGGGTTGAGCGTCATGAAGCGGCTCAGGTAGCTGACGATCTGCGCCACGCCGAAGATCATCGTGCGGGTGTTGCCGGTCTGGAAGCGCTTGCCGTTGACGTCGAGCCACATCGACAGGTTCTGCACGTCGCCGACCTCGTCGGCGGTGACCAGCCACGGGCCGGTGGGGCCGAAGGTGTCGCAGCCCTTGCCCTTGTCCCATTGCGGGCCGCGCTCGATCTGGTACTCGCGTTCGGAGACGTCGTTGACGACGCAGTAGCCGGCCACGTGCGCCAGCGCATCGGCTTCGCTGACGTAGCGGGCGCGGCTGCCGATGACGACACCGAGCTCGACCTCCCAGTCGCTCTTGACCGAACCTTGCGGCAGCACCACGGCGTGGTTGCAGCCGACGGCGCAGTCGATGGTCTTGGTGAAGACGATCGGTTCTTTGGGGATCGGCAGGTTGGACTCGGCCGCATGGTCGGCGAAGTTCAGGCCGATGGCGATGAACTTGCGCATGCCGCTCCAGGGCACCGCCAGCGTGCCCTGCGGCACCACCGGCAGGCGGCTGGCGTCGATGCTGCGCAGCGCGGCCAGGCCCTGCGGCGACAGCAGGTCCGGCGTGATGTCGGCCAAGAGGGCAGACAGGTCGCGCACCTGGCCCGAGGCGTCGAGCAGTGCGGGCTTTTCCTGCCCCTTGGGGCCGTGGCGGAGGAGTTTCATGGCGTCGCTTTCATCAGTTGGACCAGCCGCCGTCGATGACCTGGGCGGTGCCGGTGGTGAACGAGGATTCGTCGCTGGCCAGGTACAGCGCCAGCGCGGCAATTTCTTCGACGCGGCCCAGGCGGCCCATCGGCTGGCGGCCGACGAACATCGCCTCCACCTGGGCCAGCGTCTGGCCGCTGGCGGCGGCCTGCGCGGCGATGCGCTCGCGCAGCGAAGGCGACTCGACGGTGCCGGGGCAGATGGCGTTGCAGCGAATGCCGCGCGTGACAAAGTCGGCGGCCACCGACTTGGTCAGGCCGATGACTGCCGCCTTGGTGGTGGCGTAGACGAAGCGGTTGGGGGCGCCCTTGATGCTGCCGACGACGCTGGCCACGTTGACGATGCTGCCACCGCCCTGCGCCAGCATGCCGGGCAGGAAGGCCTTGATGGTGCGGAACTGGCTGCGCACGTTGAGCGAGACGGCAAAGTCCCAGTCGGCCTCGCTGCAATCGAGCAGGCTGCCGGCGTGCACGAAGCCGGCGCCGTTGAAGAGCACGTTCACCGGGCCGTGCGCGGCGGCCGCAGCCTCGATGGCGTCGCCATCGGTCACGTCCAGCCGCTGCGTGGTGCAGCCGGACTCGGCTTTCAGCGACGCCAGCAGCCCTTCGTTGATGTCGGTGGCGATCACACGCGCGCCTTCGCGCACGAAGGCCAGGGCCACGGCACGGCCGATGCCCTGGCCGGCGGCGGTGATGAAGGCGGTCTTGCCTTGCAGTCTTGCGGTCATGCGTTTCCTCGGGGTCTTGGGTCTTGGGGGTTGGGATGTGCGGTGTCCGGCGCGGGCTTCGTGCGCGCCTCAGGCGGCGGCCGTGCGGACCGCCGCATGCCGCGCTTTCGGCAGCCGCGCTTGCAGCGCCATGCGTGCGTAGCGACCTTGCGAGCGCTGCAAGTGGCGCTGCATCGAGCGGCGCGCGCCTTCGGCGTCGCGCCCGGCAATGGCGTCGACCACGGCATGGTGCTCTGCCAGCGCCAGGCGCCAGGTGCCGGCGTTTTCGAAGTGCTGGCCGAAGGTCTCGAACAGCGGGTTGTTGCGCTCGTCGTAGAGCTCGGTGACGGTGCGCAGCAGCGGCGCGTTGTCGGCGGCGGCGGCGACCGTGAGGTGGAACTCGCGGTCGTTGTCGATGGGCATCGTGCCGCCGTCGATGTCGGCTGCCATCGCGACGAGCACCTCGCGCAGGTGCTGCACCTGGGTCTTGCGCATGCGGCGCGCGGCCAGCGCGGCCAGCTCGCCTTCCAGCAGCTGGCGCGCCCGGATGATCTCGAAAGGGCCGAACGCATCACCCACGCCGCGCGTGCTGCCCGCGGCGGTGCGCTGTGCCAGCACCAATACGCCGGAGCCGACCCGCACGTCGACCAGGCCCTCGACCTCGAGCGCGATGAGCGCCTCGCGCACCGAGGGCCTCGACACGCCCAGCTGCGCGGCCAGGTCGCGCTCGGCCGGCAGGCGGCTGCCCACGGGGTACTCGCCGGCGTGGATGAGCGCGCGCAGCTGCTCGGCGATCTGGCGGTACAGGCGACGCGGCTCGATGGCCTGGATGGGCATGGCAGGGGGTGGAAGCAGCAGGCTTGCTTGGTCAAGTGGTCAGGCCAATCGGTTGAGCGTAAGGGCCTGGGCGCGACCGCCGGGTACGGGGAAACCCCGACGCTCGTGGCCCTGGCGGGAGCAGCGGCAGTTGAGGCCGTGTATAAGCCGCGCAAGCGTCCACGCGTTCGTCCTTCACCGAGCAGAAAGCAGAGCCCGCCATGAAAGCTTCCAGCATCCTGGCCACCATCGGCGACACGCCGCACGTGCGCATCAACCGCCTGTTCGGCCCCGCCGCGCAGGTGTGGGTGAAGTCCGAGCGCAGCAACCCCGGCGGCTCGATCAAGGACCGCATCGCGCTGGCGATGGTGGAGGACGCAGAACGCAGCGGCGCCCTCAAGCCCGGCGGCACGATCGTCGAGCCGACCTCGGGCAACACCGGCATCGGGCTGGCGATGGTGGCGGCGGTGAAGGGCTACAAGCTCGTGCTCGTGATGCCCGACAGCATGAGCGTCGAGCGCCGCCGCCTGATGCTGGCCTACGGCGCGAGCTTCGAGCTGACGCCGCGCGAGAAGGGCATGAAGGGATCGATCGCCAAGGCGCAGGAGATCGTCGCCGCCACGCCTGGCGCCTGGATGCCGCAGCAGTTCGAGAACCCGGCCAACATCGAGGTGCACGTGCGCACCACGGCAGCCGAGATCGCGGCCGACTTCCCCGACGGCCTGGACGCGTTGATCACCGGCGTCGGCACCGGCGGCCACATCACCGGCTGTGCGCAGGTGCTCAAGGCGCGCTGGCCGGCGCTGAAGGTGTTTGCGGTCGAACCCAGCGCCAGCCCGGTGATCAGCGGCGGCGCGCCGTCGCCGCACCCGATCCAGGGCATCGGTGCCGGCTTCATCCCGGCCAACCTGCACACCGCGCTGCTCGACGGCGTGATCCAGGTCGAGGCCGAAGCCGCACGCGAGATGGCGCGCCGCTGTGCGCGCGAGGAAGGCATGCTGGTGGGCATCAGCAGCGGCGCCACGTTGGCCGCCATCGCGCAGAAGCTGCCCGAACTGGCGCCGGGCAGCCGTGTGCTGGGCTTCAACTACGACACCGGCGAGCGCTACCTGTCGATCGAGGGCTTTCTGCCGGCCTGATCCGCTGGCCGCTGCCGGCAGGCGCGCAACTTGTTCAGCGCGGCACGACCGCCTCGCTGCGGGGTTGCACCTGCGCTTGGACGAGCCAGGGCACGAACTTCCTGAAGTGGGCCAGAGCGCCCACGGCATGGCGTGGGCGCGCCGGGCTCGAGATCAAAGCTGCGAACGAAAGACCAAGGCCATGCGCTCGAGCAGTTTTTCAGTCCACGGACGGGCCAGCCACTGGGCATGCGTGATGAGCCGGCCCTTGGCCCAATCCGCTTCGAACACCAGGCGCTGCTCGGCGCCGAATTCGGGGTTCAACACGTTCAGATTGGCTTCGTCGTTGAGGCGGAACGAGCGGCTGTCGAAGTTCGTCGAACCGACCGAACTGAAGGTGCCGTCCACGACCAGCCCCTTGACGTGTTACATCGTGGGCTGCTATTCGGCAATCAGCGCGCCCGCCTCGAGCAAGGGTCCCCAGCTGGCACGCGAGGCCTTGCGCACGGTCTCTGAATCGATCAGCCCGCTGGGCGTGAGAATGCGCACCTTGACGCCGCGGCGCGCGGCTTCGGTCAGGATCCGGATCGTCAACGCGTCGGGCACGAAGTAGGAGTTGGCCAGCTCGATGCTGCGCCGCGCCGCGGTGATGGCCAGCATGTACATCAGTTGCATGCTTTCACTGCCGCCACTGGGCGAACAGCTGAACATTTGCGCTGCGTAGGTCCCCACCGGTTTCAACGCAGGAAAGTAGGCCTCGCCGTGCAACACCTTGCCGGTGGCACGCATCCAGTTGTCCAGAAACACCGACTGCATCTGCGCCACCACGGCCCCGGCGACGCGGAATTGCGTATCGCGCCACTCGCCCGGATGGCGGGCGGCGCCGCGCCAGTGGTCCGCGATGCCCACGCCGCCGGTGAATGCCAGCTGACCGTCCAGCACCAGCAGCTTGCGGTGCGTGCGGTTGTTCAATCGGCCCCAGTTCGACCAATGCGGCTCGTGGAAGCGCTTGATCTCGATGGTGGCTTGGCGCATCTCGTCCAGGAGGCCGTCGTCCATCTTCACGCTGCCGACCCAATCCAGCAGCACATGCACCTTGACACCTGCGCGCCCACGCTCCTAGGAGATCTCAAGTCGCGCGTGTCAATGATTCCCTGCGGAACAGCGCGCAGCACCGGGACCGATCCTCAACCCCGGCCCACGTAGGGCATCTTGGTGGCCATCACGGTGGCGAACAGCATGTTGGCGCTCGGCGGCAGCCGCACCATGGCCATGAAGGTGTCGGCCACCGCCTGCAGCTCCATGCGCGGCTCGGGCCGCGTGCTGCCGTCGGCTTGCAGCACGCCGGCAACCATGCGCGCCGTCATCTCGCTGGCTGCGTTGCCGATATCGATCTGGCCGACCGCGATGTCGTAGGGCCGGCCGTCGAGCGCTGCCGTCTTCGTCAGGCCGCTGACCGCGTGTTTGGTCGCGGTGTAGGCGATCGACCCCGGCCGCGGCGCATGCGCCGAGATGCTGCCGTTGTTGATGATGCGGCCGCCCATCGGCGACTGCTCCTTCATCAGCTTGAAGGCCTGCGACAGGCAGTAGAAAGCGCCGTTCAGGTTGACGTCCACGACCTGGCGCCACTCGGCCGCCGTCACGAGGTCGGGTGTCTTCGCCGCCAGTCCGCCGCCGGCGTTGTTGAACAGCAGGTCGAGCCTACCGTGGCGCTGCTTGACGCTTTCGAAGGCAACGGCGACGGCCGCGTCGTCGGCGACGTTGCAGGGCAGCGAGAAGGCGTTGGCCGACGCAGCGCCGGCGGCGGCCGCCGTTTCCTGCAAGGCTTCGGCGCGGCGGCCCAGCAGGCCCACGGTCCAGCCCTCGGCCAGCAGGGCCAACGCGCAAGCGCGGCCGATGCCGCTGCCTGCGCCGGTGACGACGGCAACTCTGCTCATCTCGGTTCCTTCAATGGTTGTCTTTGGGAACGGCGGCGCCGCGTCGGCCGCGCAGGAAGTCGAGGTCTGCGCCTTCGTCGGCCTGCAGCACGTGGTCGATGTAGAGCTTCCAGTAGCCGCTGTCCATGGCCGGCGCTGGTGCGGTCCAGGCGGTGCGGCGGCGCGCGAGTTCGTCGTCGTCGACGTGCAGGTGAAGCCGGCGGCCGGCCACGTCCAGCGTGATCAGGTCGCCG
>JAYUPN010000088.1:0-12653 GCA_043760065.1 Rubrivivax sp. | reverse complement strand
GCGCGCGTCGGCACCGGGGCCAGGATCATGCTCTCCATCATCTGCGTCGCGGTGATGACGACCTTGTCCATCTCGCGCGCCATGCGGATCATGCGTTTCTGCAGCGCCGGCACGGCGGCGTTGCCGACCTCCACCGCGAGGTCGCCGCGCGCGACCATGATGCCGTCGCTGGCGCGCAGGATGGCCTCCAGCTGCGGGATCGCCTCGCTGCGCTCGATCTTGGCGATCAGCGCCGGTTTGTGGCGCGTCGCCTCGCCGGCCACGTTGGCCAGCTGGCGCGCCATCTCCATGTCGGTGGCGTTCTTCGGAAAGCTCACCGCCAGGTACTCGCACTGGAAGGACACCGCGGTCTTGATGTCCTCCATGTCCTTGGCCGTCAGCGCCGGTGCGGTGAGTCCGCCGCCGGCCTTGTTGATGCCCTTGTTGTTGGACAGCTCGCCGCCCAGCACGACGCGCGTGTGCACCTCGTCGCCGCGCACGGCTTCGACCGTGAGCTTGATGAGCCCGTCGTTGAGCAGCAGCGTGTCGCCCGGACGCACGTCGCGCGGCAGTTCCTTGTAGTCGAGGCCGACGCCGCCGATGTCGCCGGGTTCGGTGCGCCGCGCATCGAGCACGAAGGCCGCGCCCGGCATCAGCATCACCTTGCCTTCGGCGAACTTGCCGACACGGATCTTCGGGCCCTGCAGGTCGGCCATCAACGCGACCGGCTTGCCGATCTTGGCTGCCACCGTGCGCACCAGGTTCGCGCGGTCGATGTGGTCCTGCGCCTTGCCGTGGCTGAAGTTCAGCCGCACCACGTCGACGCCGGCCAGCAGCAGGCGCTCCAGCACCTCGGGGTCGCTCGAAGCGGGGCCGAGGGTGGCGACGATCTTGGTGGCTCGGGTCATGGCGTCGCGCTCCAGTGCAATGCAGCCGGCGATTATGGAGGCCGCATGCAGGCTGCAGTTACCACCGAATTACCGCGCCGCGGCGCGCCGTCCCCGATGGCTGCCGTGCTGCTATCGCGCCGCTGCCGCGCTCTCGCTTTCCACCGCGTCGGCCACCGCCAGCGCCGTCATGTTGACGATGCGGCGCACCGTCGCGCTGGGGGTGAGGATGTGCACCGGCTTGGCCGCTCCCAGCAGGATCGGGCCCACCGTGACGCCGTGGCCGCCGGTGATCTTGAGCACGTTGAACAGAATGTTGGCGGCGTCCAGGTTGGGCAGCACCAGCAGGTTGGCGCTGCCGCTGAGCGTGGTCTCGGGCAGGTAACCCTTGCGCACGCTCTCGTCGAGCGCCGCGTCGCCGTGCATCTCGCCGTCGCACTCGATGTGCGGCGCCTGGGCGCGGAACAGCGTGTAGGCGGCGCGCATGCGCTGCGCCGAGGGCCGCGACGACGAGCCGAAGATCGAGTGCGACAGGAACGCCACCTTCGGCGGCACGCCAAAGCGCCGCACCTCGGCGGCGGCCATGAGCGCGATGTCGGCCAGTTCCTCGGCGCTGGGCTCCTCGTTGACGAAGGTGTCGGTGATGAAGAGGGTGTGCTGGTCGAGCATGAGCGCGTTCATGGCCGCCATCGTGCGCACGCCGGGCTTGCCGCCGATGATGTGCTGCACGTGCTCGAGGTGGCCGTCGTAGCGGCCGACCAGGCCACAGATCATGGCGTCGACCTCGCCACGGCGCAGCATCAGCGACGAGATGATGGTGTTGGAACGCCGCACCGCCGACTTGGCCACCTCGGGGCTCACGCCCTGGCGCGCCATCAGGCCGCGGTAGGTCTCCCAGTAGTCGCGGAAGCGCGCGTCGTTTTCGGGGTCGACGAGCTCGAAGTCGCGCCCGGCCGCAAGGCGCAGCCCGGCGCGTTCGATGCGCATCTTCACCACCTCGGGCCGGCCCACCAGCACCGGCTTGGCCATGCCCTCGTCCAGCACCACCTGCACCGCGCGCAGCACACGTTCGTCCTCGCCTTCGGCGTAGACCACGCGCGCTGTGTCCTTCTTGCAGGCGGCCTTGGCGGCATCGAACACCGGGCGCATGAACATGCCGGTCTGGTAGACGAAGCGCGACAGGGTCTGGCGGTAGGCCTCGAGGTCGGCGATCGGCCGCGTCGCCACGCCCGACTCGGCCGCGGCCTGTGCCACCGCAGGCGCGATGCGCAGGATCAGCCGCACGTCGAACGGTGTCGGAATGATGTAGTCGGGGCCGAACTTCAGCTCCTTGCCCTGGTAGGCGGCGGCCACCTCGACGCTGGTCTCGGCCTTGGCCAGTGCGGCGATCTCGCGCACGCAGGCCAGCTTCATGGCCTCGGTGATCTTGGTCGCGCCGCAATCCAGCGCGCCACGGAAGATGTACGGGAAGCACAGGACGTTGTTGACCTGGTTCGGGTAGTCGCTGCGCCCGGTGGCGATGATGCAGTCGGGCCGCGCGGCCTTGGCCAGTTCGGGGCGGATCTCGGGCTCGGGATTGGCCAGCGCCAGGATGATCGGCTTGTCGGCCATCGTCAGCACCATCTCGGCCGACAGCACGCCGGCGGCGCTGCAGCCCAGGAAGACGTCGGCGCCCTTGACGACGTCGGCCAGCGTGCGCGCGTCGGTGCGCTGGCAGTAGCGCTGCTTGGATTCGTCCAGGCGGTCCCCGCGGCCTTCGCGCACGACGCCCTTGCTGTCGCACATGTAGATGTTGTCGCGCTTGACGCCCAGCCCCACCATCACGTCCAGGCAGGCGATGGCCGCCGCGCCGGCGCCGCTGACCGCGAGTTTGACCTCGCCGATCTTCTTGCCCACCAGTTCCAGCCCGTTGAGCAAAGCCGCCGAGGAGATGATCGCGGTGCCGTGCTGGTCGTCGTGGAAGACCGGGATGTTCATGCGCTCGCGCAGCTTCTGCTCGATGTAGAAGCACTCCGGCGCCTTGATGTCCTCGAGGTTGACGCCGCCCAGCGTCGGCTCGAGCGCGGCGATGATGTCGATCAGCTTGTCGGGGTCGCGCTCGGCCAGTTCGATGTCGAAGACGTCGATGCCGGCGAACTTCTTGAACAGGCAGCCCTTGCCTTCCATCACCGGCTTGCTGGCCAGCGGGCCGATGTCCCCCAGGCCCAGCACCGCCGTGCCGTTGGTGACCACCGCCACCAGATTGCCGCGGCTCGTGAATTCGGCGGCCAGCGTCGGGTCTTCCTCGATTGCCAGGCAGGCGTAGGCGACGCCGGGCGAGTAGGCCAGCGACAGGTCGCGCTGGTTGGACAAGGGCTTGGTCGGTGTGACGGCGATCTTGCCGCGCGTCGGGCTGCGGTGGTATTCCAGCGCGGCGTCGCGCAACTGGCTTTCGGCGTCGGAAAGGGGCTTGGCCACGGCGGTCTCCTGTTTGACTTGTCGGCAGCGGAGATTAGCGCCAATCGGCGCCCGATTCGGCGCCCGATTCGATACCCCGTGGGCGCTTCAGTTTTGCGCGCGGCGCGACAGGATCTCGAAGGCCGGCAGCGTCTTGCCTTCCAGCACCTCCAGGAAGGCGCCGCCGCCGGTGCTGATGTAGCCGATGTCATTCTCGATGCCGTACTTGGCGATCGCCGCCAGCGTGTCGCCGCCGCCGGCGATGCTGAAGGCGCTGCTGGCGGCAATCGCCCGCGCGATGCCTTCGGTGCCGTGGCTGAAGGCGTCGAACTCGAACACGCCGACGGGTCCGTTCCACACCACCGTGCCGGCGGCCATGATCTGCGCTGCCAGCAGGGCGGTCGTCTCGGGGCCGATGTCCAGGATCAGGTCGTCGGCGGCCACGTCGGCGGCGGCCTTGACGGTGGCCGGCGCGTCGGCCTTGAAGGCCTTGGCCACCACCACGTCCACCGGGATCGGCACCGCAGCGCCGCGCGCCTTCATCGCGGCAATCACGGCCCGGGCCTGGTCGAGCAGGTCGGGCTCGGCCAGGCTGTTGCCGATCGGCAGCCCGGCGGCCAGCATGAAGGTGTTGGCGATGCCGCCGCCGACGATCAGGCCGTCGACCTTGGCTGCCAGCGCCTGCAGGATCGTCAGCTTGGTGCTGACCTTGCTGCCGGCGACGATGGCCAGCAGCGGGCGCAACGGACGCGCCAACGCCTTCGTGATGGCGTCGATCTCGGCCGCCAGCAGCGGCCCGGCGCAGGCGATCTTGGCGTACTGCGCGATGCCGTAGGTGCTGGCTTCGGCGCGGTGCGCGGTGCCGAAGGCGTCGTGCACGAAGATGTCGCACAGCGCGGCCATCTTGCGGCCGAGCTCTTCGCTGTTCTTCTTCTCGCCCTTGTTCAGGCGGCAGTTCTCCAGCAGCACCACCTGGCCCGGCGCAACGGCGACGCCGTCGACCCAGTTGGCGACCAGCGGCACCGGGCGACCCAGCAGCTCGGCCAGCCGCGCCGCCACCGGCGCCAGCGAATCCTCGGGCTTGAATTCGCCTTCGGTGGGCCGGCCCAGGTGCGAGGTGACCATCACCGCCGCGCCGGCGTCCAGCGCCATACGGATGCACGGCACGCTGGCGCGGATGCGGGTGTCTTCGGTGATCTGCCCAGCGTCGTCCTGCGGCACGTTGAGGTCGGCGCGGATGAACACGCGCTGGCCGCTGACGCGGCCCTGGGCGATGAGGTCGGCAAGGCGCAGCACGTTCATGGGGGACTTTCCGGTGGCGACACGTTGGCCGCGATTCTAGGGACGCGCCTACCAGCCCAGGCCCAGCTTCAGCGGCAGCAGCACCGCCATGCCGCACAAGATGGTGCCCAGGATGCCGCGCCGCCACCAGAAGTAGGCCGCGCCGGCGGCGGCGGCAAAGAGCCGCGCGTCCTGCCAGGTGCCGATGAGCTGGCCCTGCAGCAGCACGATCTCGGGCAGCACGACGGCCGTCAGCGCCGCCAGCGGCGCGTAGTGCAGGCCCTGGCGCAGCCAGTCGGGGATCGGGACCTCGCGCCGCGTCAGGAAGAAGAAGCCGCGCGTGACGATGGTGATCAGCGTCAGCCCGGCGATGGCGATCAGGCCTTCCAGAGAGCCCATGCTCAGGTCCCATCGTCCACTGGCGCCGCCGTGCGCGGCACGGTGTGGTCGATCAGCAGGCCCATCGCCACCGCCGCGGCGATGGCGACGACGATGTTCAGCTTGTAGGGCATGGCGTACGCGGCCACCGCGGCGCAGCCAGCCACCGCGCCGGCGACCGCCGTGGCGCGGTCGTTCAGGAGCGACAGCGCGATGCCCAGCAGCGCCAGCGTGCCGGCGAAGCCGATGCCCCAGTGCACCGGCACCGCGTCGGCCAGGAAGATGCCGACCAGCGACGGCACCTGCCACGCCATCCAGTTGAGCGCCGCGCCGCCCCAGAAGTACGGCAACTGCTCGGGCGAAGGCCGCGGCTGCGGGAAGCGGCGCATGAAGAGCACGAAGTTGAGGTCGGCCGAGACGTAGGCCACGCGCAGCCGGGTCCAGAACGGGTAGACCATCAGGTACGGTCGCCACTGCGCGCTGAAGATCAGGAAGCGCAGGTTCACGCACAGCGCCGTCGCCCACACCACCCACACCGGCGCGCCGCTGGCCAGCAGCGGCAGCACCGCGAGTTGTGCGCTGCCGGCAAAGACCAACAACGACATCAGGGCCACCAGCGGCAGCGGCAGGCCGCTCTTGCCCATCGCCACGCCGGTGATCAGGCCCCAGGCGGCGATGCCGATCGCGGTGCCCAGCATCTCGTGGGCGCCGCGCGCGAATTCGGGGTGGCGCCAGACGGGCGCCGGGGTGGCAGGTGTCACCGGCCCGATTGTCGCCGGGCCGGCCTGCGCGGGCGCTTCAGCGCTTGTGCACGCTGCCGTTGCCGGCAATCTTGCTCTTGACGGTGGCGTTGCCGGTGCCGCCGACGTCGCCGCTGCCGGCGATGTTGACCGTCATGCGCGTGGCGTTGCCGGTGCCGCCGACGTCGCCGCTGCCGGCGATCGTGATGCCCAGGTCCTCGGTGGTCAGGCCGTCGAAGCGCGCGTCGCCCGAGCCCGCGATCGACAGCTTCAGCGCCGGCGTGTTGAAGGCGTCGACCTGGATGTCGCCCGCCCCGGCGGCCACGAGCGCCGTCAGCCTGGGCGTGACCACCGTGACCAGCACCTTGGTGCGCGTGTGCAGGCTCGTGCCCTTCTTCCAGCGGATGTCCAGCGTCGGGCCGTGGGCCGAGGACTCGACCACGGTCTCCAGCAGCGCCAGCAGGTTGTCGTCGGCCGTCACCTGCACCGACGCCGTCGTGCCCTGGCGCACCTGCAGGTCCATCGAGCCGCTGAGCCTGACGGCCTGGAATTCGCCGACGCTGCGCGTCTCGGTGGCACTGCGGCCCGAGCCATTGACAGTGGCGGCTTGCACGGCCTGGGGCAGCAGCGACAGGCACAGCAGCGCGGGGGCTACCCGGTGGGCCAGGGTCTGGCGCAGGGAGGTGTTCATCGGCTCGCTCCGGATCAAGTGACGTGCAGCCACTGTGCCGACCCCGGCGCCGCGGCGCCAGCGGCGCGTGACGGACTGCAGCAAAGCGCGATGGAGCGTCGCCAGCCAGGCGCGGCCGCAGCGGCCGGCCGTCACTGCTTCTTCTGCGCCACCTTCGCCGGCTTGGGTGTCTCGGCTTCGTCGTTCTCGGCAGCGACGGGTGCGCTGGCCGCCGGCTCGGGCAGCGGCGGCACGGCTTCGATCTTGTTCTCGGCCATGTACTCGTTCATCTCTTTCCAGCCCGCAAACACGGCGGCCTTGTCGGCCTTCTTGTTCAGGCTGTAGCACTGCTCGACCGATCGCGCCGCGTGCCGGCAGCCGGCGCCGATGGCCTTGCTTTCCGCTTCGCGCCGCGCCGCCGTCACGGCCGCCGCTTCGATGCCGAGCATGTCGCAGCCGGCCAGGCCCAGCGTGGCAAGCGAAACGAGGGCAAGGACGGTACGGCGCATGGCAGGAGGCTGGCAGGACTGAGGAGTGCTGCCCGGGTTATCGGCCGCCAGGCCGCGCCGCTTGAGGACGCGGTTTCAGCCCCCGTCGTCAGGCCGCCGCGCCCGGCGCCAGCGCATGCCCGCGCAAAAACTCCCGCGTGCCGATGCGCCGGCCGCCGGGCAGCTGCAGCTCCAGCAGCTGCAGCGCGCCGGTGCCGCAGGCCACGACCAGCTGCTCGCCATCGGCCTGCAGCACCTGCCCCGGCCGGCCCTGGCCCGCAACGGCGCAGGCGCGCCAGACCTTCAGCGCCTGGCCACCGAGCGCCGTGCTGCAGCCCGGGAAGGGGTCGAAGGCGCGGATGCGGCGCTCCAGCACCTCCGCCGGCGCCGACCAGTCGATGGCGGCCTCGGCCTTGTCGATCTTGTACGCGTAGCTGACGTCGGCCTCGGGCTGGCGCTGCGGCCGCAAGGCGCCCTGCCCGGCCAGCTCCACGGCCTGCACGATCAGCCCGGCGCCCAGATCGGCCAGGCGGTCGTGCAGCGTCGCCGAGGTGTCGTCGGCGGCGATCGGAGTGGCTTGCCGCAGCAGCATGTCGCCGGTGTCCAGGCCGGCGTCCATCTGCATGATCGTGATGCCGGTCGCGGCGTCGCCGGCTTCGATGGCGCGCTGGATCGGCGCCGCGCCGCGCCAGCGCGGCAGCAGCGAGCCGTGGATGTTCAGGCAGCCCAGCGGCGGCAGCGTCAGCGCCCACGGCGGCAGGATCAGGCCGTAGGCGGCAACGACCATCAGCGACGGCGCCGCCTGCAGCAGGGCGTCGCGCGCTGCCTGCGCGTCGTCGGGGAACTTGCCGTCCAGCCGCAGGCTGCGCGGCTGCGCCAGCGGCAGGCCGTGCGCCTGCGCAAACTGCTTCACCGGCGAGGCCTGCAGCTTCAGCCCGCGTCCGGCCGGGCGGTCGGGCTGGGTCAGCACCAGCACCAGCTCGTGGCCGGCGGCATGCAGGGCCTGCAGCGCCACGCGGGCGAACTCGGGGGTGCCGGCGAAGGCCAGTCTCATGGGCGGTCGGGCGGTGAGCAAGCGCGCTAGCGCTGGTCGTCGCGGGCCTTCTTCAGCATCTTGGTGCGGATGCGGTCGCGCTTGAGCGCACTCAGGTATTCGACGAAGACCTTGCCCAGCAGGTGGTCCATCTCGTGCTGCACGCAGACCGCGCCCAGGCCCTCGGCCTCGAACTCGAAGGCCTGGCCGTCGCGGCCGAGCGCGCGCACCTTGACGCGGGCGTTGCGCTCGACGCGGTCGTAGATCTGCGGCACCGACAGGCAGCCTTCCTCGGCGACCGCGAATTCATCGCTGCGCCAGGTGATTTCAGGATTGATCAACACCTGCGGCTGGTCGTGCTGCTCGGAGGTGTCCATCACGATCACCTGCTCGTGCACGTCGACCTGCGTCGCCGCCAGGCCGACGCCGTCGGCGGCGTACATGGTCTCGAGCATGTCGTCGACGAGGCGCCGGATGCGCTCGTCGACGCTGGCCACCGGGCGCGCAACCGTGTGCAGGCGGGGGTCGGGGTAGAAAAGGATGTTCAGGCGGGCCATGTCGGTACAGCGATAAAAGCAGCAATGGAGGCGAAACGGGGCATCTCGAAACAGCTGGCAACAGCTGTGGAGCGAACGCAACGGCCGGCCCCGTGAAGGGGCTCACGGCAGGGCACGGCGGTGCTCACTTTGTTTGCGGCATCAAGGGTTTACGGGCAGAATCTGTGAAACCATGTGAGCATTGTCGCCGCAGCGCGGCTGGTGTTCCGGACCGGGCGGGCAAAGCCGAAACTGGGGCTTGACGAAACCGGTCCCGCCGGCCGGCTGCACCCACCGTTGGGACTGCGGCATTTTCGCATCGACCCCACCGCCGCCCGGAGAACCCCCAGCGTGATGAGCTTCAACGAACTCCAACGCCGCCGCTCCCTGCTGCGCCTGGCCGCGCTGGCCGGCGCCGGCACCGGGCTGCTGGGTGCCGCACCCGCACTCCTGGCCCAGACCAGCCGTCTGCCCGTGACCCAGGAATGGCGCGACACCGCGCAGCGCGTGGCGCAGGCCGGCGTGCCGCTGTCCGAACTGGCGCCCAACGCGCCCGACTCGCACACCGTGCAGCCCGGCGACACCTTGTGGGGCATCTCCGGCCTGTTCCTCAAGAGCGCCTGGCGCTGGCCCGAACTGTGGGGCATGAACCTGCAGGAGATCCGCAACCCGCACCTGATCTACCCGGGCCAGGTGCTGGTGCTCGACAAGTCCGACGGCCGCGCCCGCCTGCGTCTGGCCGGCAGCGCGGGCGGCGCGCCCACCAACACCGTGCGCCTGTCGCCGCGCGTGCGCAGCCAGCTGATGGACAACGGCGCCATCGCCGCCATCCCGCTGCACCTCATCGCGCCTTTCCTCACCGAGGCCGTGGTCTTCAACGGCAACGAACTCGAGCAGGCGCCGCGCATCGTGGCGACGCAGGAAGGCCGCGTCATGGTCTCGCGTGGCGAGACCGCCTACGTGCGCGGCGACCTGGGCGGCGCGCGCGACTTCCGCCTCTTCCGCGAACTGGTGCCGCTGCGCGACCCGATCACCTCCGAGGTGCTGGGCTACGAAGGCCGTTTCGTCGGCACCGCCGAGGTCACGCGCCCCGGCGAGACCACCGCCGTGGCCGGCAAGCCGATGATCGTGCCGGCCAGCTTCCGCGTCACCAGCACGCGGCTCGAAGCCATCGTCGGCGACCGGCTGTCGCCGGTGCCGCAACAGGAACTGGTGGCCTACGTGCCGCGTGCGCCGGGCAGTCCGGTCGAAGGCCGCGTGGTCTCGATCTACGGCGACGGGCTGCGCGGCGGCCAGAACCAGGTCGTGGCCCTCAACCGCGGCCAGCGCGAAGGCATCGAGCGCGGCCACGTGCTGGCGCTGTGGCGCACCGGCACCGTCGCCGTCGACAAGACCACGGCCGACAAGGCCGCGCTGCGGCTGCCCGATGAACGGCACGGCCTGCTGTTCGTCTTCCGCGTCTTCGAGCGTGTCTCCTACGCGCTGATCCTCAACGTGCAGGACCCGGTTCGCGCCGGCGACCGCTTCACCCAGCCCTGAACCACCGGCGTCGGGCGGCGGTCTTGCTCAGCGCCGACGAGTTCTCAGCCTGGTTCAGGCTGCTCGAGACGCCCGGCGTCGGCCGCGGCACGGCGCGCCGCTTGCTCGCCGCCTGCGGCACGCCAGAAGCGGTGTTCCGGGTTACGCCCGCCGGCCTGAAGACCCTGGTCGGCCCCACCCTGGCGCAGGCGCTGCGCGACCTGCCACCCGGCTTCGAAGACCGCCTGGCCACGGCCCGGACCTGGCTCGACGGCGCTGACGACCGCCACGCACTGACTCTGGGCGACCCGGCGTACCCGCCGCTGCTGCTGCAGACGGCAGACCCCCCGCTGCTGCTGTACGTGCAGGGCGACCCGGCGCGCCTGCTGCGCCGCGCGGTGGCCGTCGTCGGCAGCCGCCACGCCACGCCGCAGGGACTGGCCAACGCGCGCGCTTTTGCGGCCGCGCTGAGCGAGCAGGGATGGCTGGTCGTGTCCGGGCTGGCGCAAGGCATCGACGCCGCGGCGCACGAGGGCGCGCTGTCGGGCGACGCGGGCACGGTGGCCGTGGTGGGCACCGGACTGGACCGCGTCTACCCGGCACGCCACCGCAGCCTGGCCCACCAGATCGCCAGGCACGGCGCGCTGCTCAGCGAGTTCGCGCCCGGCACGCCGCCGCTGCCGGAGAACTTTCCGCAGCGCAACCGGTTGATCGCCGGCCTGAGCCTGGGCACGCTGGTCGTCGAAGCCGCTATGCAGTCGGGCTCGCTGATCACGGCCCGCTTGGCATCGGAAGCCGGGCGCGAGGTGTTCGCGATTCCCGGCTCGATCCACGCGCCGCATGCCAAGGGCTGCCACGCCCTGCTCAAGCAGGGCGCCAAGCTCGTGGAGACGGCGCAGGACATCCTGGAAGAACTGACGCCGGGCCAGGCCCGGCAGGCGACGCTGCACCTGCCGTCGCCGTCGGATGCGCCCGCAGACCCGACCGACCCGCTGCTGGAAGGGCTGGGCCACGAACCCGTCACGCTGGACGCGCTGATGGCGCGCACCGGCTGGCCCGTGACCGATCTGATGGCCCGGCTGATGACGCTGGAGCTCGAAGGCCGCGTCGCGCGGTTGCCCGGCGGCCTGTACCAGCGGCTCCAGCAGGCCTGAGCCATCGCTGCAGTGTGCGCATGCTCACTTGCTTGGGTCGGGCGGCTGCGCGGGCCCTCGGCCGGGGACTCCTCTTCATCACCGATTCACGCCGCAGGCCCTCGGGTATAGTGGGTCGATGTTCGATGTGCTGGTCTATCTCTACGAAAACTACTGGCGGCCCGACGCTTGCCCTGAGCCCAAGCAGCTCAAGCGCAAGCTCAGCGCGGTGGGCTTCGAAGCCGAGGAAATCCAGGACGCGCTGCGTTGGCTGGACGGCCTGGCCACCAGCGCCGAGGCCTGCACCGGCAGCCCGGTGCAGGGCAGCATCCGCATCTACACGGCGCAGGAACGCGAGATCCTCAACGACGAGTCGCTGGGCTTCATCACCTTCCTCGAATCGGCCGGTGTGCTGGCCGCGCCGATGCGCGAGATGGTGATCGACCGCGCGCTGGCGGTGGGCAGCGGTCCGATGGACCTGGAAGACCTGAAGATCATCGTGCTGATGGTCTTCTGGAGCCTGGGCGAAGAGCCCGACGCGTTGGTGCTCGACGAACTCTTCGTCGATCCCGAAGACCGCGTGATTCACTAGCAGCCGGCGCGTTCCAGACCCAGTGACCGCCGCGGAACCGGCTCTGCCGGGCCGCTGGCGGTGCCCCCTTGAGGGGGAGCGGCGAAGCCGCTACGGGGGTGGTCTATGAAAGTAGCCGCGAAGCGTCGACGTCCAGCTTGGCCAGCGCACTGCGCGTGGCGCGCACCGTCAGCGCTTCGTCCTGCGCCGGCACGATCAGCCCGGCCTGCAGGTACGACGCCAGCCGGTGCTGCTGGAACAGCACGCAGCGACCTTGTGGCGTGACAAACAGCGACAGCTGCTTGCGCAGGCCGTGCCAGGTCAGCTGCACCGGCTCGGTGTGGCCGCCGCGGTCGAGCATGTACCAGCTGCCGACCTGCAGCTCGCGCGCCCAGGCCACCATCGCCGGCGTCGGCATCGAGCCGCCCTCGAGCACGACTTCGAGTTCGCTGCTCTGGTGGCCCGACAGGTCGAGCACCATCGACTCGTCGATCTCGACGTCGGCGGCGTCGGGCAGCAGTTCTTCCAGGCGTTCGAGCTGCTCCATCAGCTCGCGCAGCCGCTCGTCGGGGATCACCGCCGCCTTGGCCGTGAAGGCCGCGGCCAGCGAGTTGTTGAGCTGCTGGATGTGTTCGTCCTGCTTGGGCGCGTCCATGCCGGCCGAGAGCATGCCTTCGCGCAGGCTCTTCAGCAGCAGCGGCAGCCGGCGGATGACCTCGGCCCGTTCCTCTCTTGTCACTTTCGCGCTGGCGCTCCAGATCAGGTCGGCGGCGGCGCGCTTCATCGACTTGGTCTGCTCGCCCTGCGCGCCGTAGCGCACGGCGGTGGTGGCCAGCACGTCGGCCCAGACGTGGAACAGGAACTGGCGCACGCCTTCCTGCACCGGCACCTCGTTGAGCATGCGGCGCAGCTCGATCGTGTACTGGATGGCCAGCGTCTCGCGCTGCTCCACCTGCTGGGCCAGCGAGACTCCGCGCTTGGTGACCTCGTTTTCGTTCTTGAA
>JAYUPN010000087.1:0-12654 GCA_043760065.1 Rubrivivax sp. | reverse complement strand
GCGCAGCCGCACCAGCACCTTCTCGCCCTCGGCGACAAAGTCCTGCAGCGGCAGCTGCATGTCGGGAAAGGCGGGCATCAGCACGTCGTGCAGCTGTTCCACGACCCCGGCCTGCCTTTCGAGGTGCGTGGCCCGGCGGGCGTGACACAGCTGCACGATGTGCTGATGCCGGCCTTTCCCGACATGCAGCTGCCGCTGCAGGACTTCGTCGCCGAGGGCGAGAAGGTGCTGGTGCGGCTGCGCGTGCAGGGCACGCACACCGGTCCGTTCGGCGACATGGCGCCCACCGGCCGCCGGATCGACATCGGCGTGCTCGACCTGTTCCAGATGCGCGATGGCGTGCTCATCGAGCACTGGGCGCTGCTGGACAACCTGGGCATGATGAAGCAGCTCGGCGCGATCGCAATCTGACGCCGCCGCCCATCACGCGATCCGCAAAGCTCCCGATGCAACTGCTCGCCAACACCACCTCGCCCTACGTTCGCATCGCCCGGGTGGCGATGATCGAGAAGGGGCTGGACGTCGAACCGACCCTCGTCGATCCCTGGGCCGACGACCCGCGCCTGCGCGCTGCCAACAGCGCCACCCGCGTGCCGACACTGGTGCTGGACGACGGCACGCCGCTCACCGAAGTTCTGCTCATCGTGCAATGGCTCGAAGTCACCCGGCCCGCGCCCGACTGGCCCAGCCTCATCGGCCCGGCGGCTACGGCCGCAGGCGTGCTCTCGCGCGCCGGCATCGCGATGGGCGTCATCGAAGCCTCGGTCATCACCATCATCACCCGCAAGGTCACGGCGCCGGCCCTGTTCGACGACACACCCGTCGGCCTGCGCAGGCGGCGTTCGATGGTGGAAGGCATGCAGCGCCTGGAAGGGGAGGCCGACGCCATCGCCCGCACCGGCACCCCCACGTTGGACGCGATCGCAGCGGTCACCCTGCACGACTACCAGCAGTTGCGCCACGCCGACCAGCCCTGGCTGCCGAAGACGCCTAGGCTGCAAGCGCTGGCCGAGGCCTGGCGCATGCGCGAGTCGTTCCGCAAGACCATGCCTTTTGTGGCGTGACGCGGCGCGACAAGGCGGTGTTGGGATGAAGGACATCAACGCCATCGACACCGTGCGCCGCGCCCTTGTTGCGCTGGCGCTGTTTGGGGCCATGCTTGGCGCACTGCCGGACCGGGCCATGGCGCAGGCTGCCCCCGCCGAGTGGGTCGATGATCTGAGGCCGATCGCCGCTGCCGACTGGAACCGACAGCGGGTTGCGCACCTGCTCGAACGCGCCGGCTTCGGCGCAACGCCGGCAGACCTGCAACAAAGCCTAACCCTGGGCGCGCGCGGCGTGGTGGCCGCGCTGGTACGGCCGCCCGTTGGCGACGACCCTGCGGTGGGGGCGTTCCAGCCCTCGGGCATTCCCGACGACGGCATCGATCCCTTTCCGCAAAGCCGGCCGCTGGCCACCGACACCGCGAAGGCGCGCGGCGAAGCCATTGGCGTGCAGGTCAAGCCGGCGGGCAACCGGCGGCTGCAGCCCGTCGTCGACAAGTTCTTCTTCTGGCTGCGCGCCAGCGCGCTCGAATGCAACCGCATCAACTACTGGTGGGCCCAGCGCATGCTGGTGACGCGCCGGCCGCTGGTCGAGAAGATGGCGCTGTTCTGGCACGGGCACTTCGCGACCCACGAGGACAAAGTGCGCGACCACCGCAGGATGCTGATGCAGGTCGAGTTGTTCCAGCGCCAGGGTCTGGGCAACTTTCGCGACTTGATGATCGCCGTGGCCCGCGACCCTGCGATGCTGTCCTTTCTCGACGCCGGCGCCAACGTCAAGGGCGCGCCCAACGAGAACTTCGCGCGCGAGATCCTCGAGATGTTCACGATGGGCATCGGCCAGTACACCGAGCGTGACATCCGCGAAGCGGCGCGGGCCTTTACCGGCTGGAACAGCGTGGGCACGCGCTTCGTCGTCGATGCCGCGCGGCACGACGACGGGTTGAAGACCCTGTTCGGCCGCGAGGGCCATTTCGATGGCGTGCAGGCGATCGACCTGATCCTCGCGCAGCCGGCGACGGCCGAGTACATCGCCGGCCGCATCTACACCCACTTCGTGCGCGAAGACATCTCGCCGCGCACACGTCAGCGCCTGGGTGCCGTGCTGCGCGAGAACCGCTACGGGCTGGCACCGCTGCTGGAGACGATCTTCCTGTCGCGCGATTTCTACAGCGCAGCGTCGGTGGGCACGCGCATCAAGGGCCCGGTGGAACTGGTGGTGTCGACCTACCGCAAGCTCGGCCTGCGGGCCGTGCCGGGCCTGCCCGACTTCAACGAGGTGACGCGCGCGCTCGGGCAGCACCTGCTGCACCCGCCCACCGTGGCCGGCTGGGCCGAGGGCCGGGCCTGGATCACGCCCGGTCTGCTGATCGCCCGCGGCAACTTCGTGCGCGAGTTGATGTCGCCGAACTTCATGGCCATCTCGAACGACCGCTATCCGCAGATCACGGTGGGCGCCGAGGTGCGTGCCGTGCACGAGCGCATTTCGCGCGGGTTGGACGTGACGTCGGCCACGATGCCCGAGGCGCCTGCGTCAGCCGGCGCAGCGATGGCTGACGTCGCCACGATGTCGGAATCGACGCGCAAGCTCGACCGCGAGGAAGACTTCAACACCCGCTACGGCAGTTATCGCGGCTGGCAGAAAGCGGTCGAGGTGATCCAGCCGATTCCGCGCACGATGGCCCGCATCGACCTCAGCGCCCTGGTGCTGGCCAGCGGTGCGCAAGACACAGGCGCAGTCGTGGACCTGTTCGCGCAGCGCTTCTTCAGCGTGCCGATGGACGGCGCCGACCGGGCAGCGTGGACCACTTTCCTGAGCGAGCAACTCGGTACCGACCGCATCGCGCGCGCCAGCACCTACATGGAAGACGGCCTGCGCCTGCTGCTGCACGTGATGCTGAGCAGCCCGGACTACCAGCTCGACTGAGGCACAAGATGGCCGACCGCTCCCACCCCAGGCACTCCCACGACCTCGTGCTCCCGATGCGCCGCGCGCTGCTCGGTGCCGGCCTGGCGCTGCCCTTCGCTGCGGCGCGTGCAGACGCTGCGGCGGCCAAACCGGCTGCTGGCATCAACCCCGGACGCATCCTCGTCGTGCTGGAGATGTCCGGCGGCAACGACGGCCTCAACACCGTCGTGCCCTTTAGCGACGACCTCTACTACCGGCTGAGGCCGCGCATCGGCATCCGGCCGCAGCGCGTGCTGCGCATCGACGACCGGCACGGCTTCAACCCCGGCATGGCCGGCTTCGAACGCCTGTACAAGGACGGGCGGCTGGCCATCGTGCACGGTTGCGGGTACGAGCAGCCGAGCTTTTCGCACTTCGCGTCGATGGCCTACTGGCACACCGCGGCGCCCAACAGCGGCGAGCAGACGGGCTGGATCGGCCGCCTCGCCGATGCGCTGCGCCCGGGCGGCGATCCCGGGTTTGTCGTCAACATCGCCGCGTCGCAATCGCTGGCGGTGCGCAGCAACGGGCATGTCCCGGTGGTCTTCGACGACCCAGAACGCTTCGTCCGCGAGGCCGCCTTCGAGACGCGCGGACTCATAGGTCGCGCACAAGCGCAGGCCGACGCGGCGAATCCGACGCGCCGCTATCTGCACGACATCGCGAACAGTGCGCGCGTCACCTCTGCCCGCGTGCGCGAGGCCTGCGCCAGCTACCGCACGCCGGTCGACTACGGTCTGGTGACGCTGGACCTGCCGAAGGTGGCGGCGCTCATCGCGGCCGACTCGGCCACGCGCCTCTACTACGTGGCCTACCGCAACAACGCGTTCGACACCCATGTCCACCAGGTCGATCAGCACCAGCGCCTGCTGACTTACGTGTCCGACGCCGTCTCGGGCTTCCTGCGCGACATGGAACGCATCGGCCGCGCCGACGACGTGGTGTTGATGGCCTTCTCGGAATTCGGCCGCCGGGCGTCCGAGAACGCCAACCTGGGCACCGACCACGGCACGGCGGGCCCGATGTTCATCGCCGGCAAGCCGGTGCGCGGTGGCCATTACGGCGAGCCGCCCGCGCTGGCAGGCCGCACGGCCGACGACAACCTGGTGCACACCACCGACTTCCGTCGCGTCTATGCCACGCTCACCGAGGGCTGGCTCGGCCTGCAGGAGTCGACCGCCGTGCTGCGCGGGCGCTTCGCGCCGTTTCCGATCGTCGCCTGAACCTCGGCGCCGGCGTTCGCCTCGGTGGGCGTTGGGCGTCACCCGTCCTGCGCATCGCTGCCGTCGCCCGACGCACAAGCTTCCAGATGCGCCACCAACACGCTCAGCGGCGACTGCGACGGCGGCTGGGAGCGGGTGACGAGGTGCATGCGGCGGTGGGCCCACGGGTCGGACAGCGGCAGGACCTTGAGTTGCATGGCACCCGCGAAGCTGCGCGCAGCGGCTTGGGGCAGGATGCCGATGCCGAGCTGGGCTTCGACGGCGCGACAGACGGCTTCGAAGCTGCGGACCTGCACGCGCAGGGCCATGGCACGGACCTGCGTTGAGGCCTGGGCGGTGAGCAGGCGGGTGAGGGTGCTGCTGCCCTCCAGGCCGACCAGGTCGCGATCCAGCAGATCGGCAAAGGCGATGGCGTCGCCGCCCAGCGGTTCGTCATTGCGCATGACTGCGGCGAGGTGGTCGTTTCTGTAGGGGCGGCTGAACAGACCCTGGACGTCGCAGCCTTCGACAACGACACCGAGCTCGGCCTCGCCGCTCTTGACGCGGCGCGAGGCCTCGTCGCTCCAGCATTCCGCCAGCACGATGCGCACGTCCTGGTGGCGGGCCTGGAAGCCGGCCACGTCGCCGGGCAGGAACTGCGCCATCGCCGAGGTGTTGCCGTGCACGCGCAGCACGGACTGCTGGCCGCGTGCGTAGTTGCCCATCTCGGCGCGCATGTGGTGCACGCTGGCCATGACCTCGCGCGCCAGCCGCAGCAGGCGGTCGCCGGCCGGTGTCAGGTCGAGGCCGCGCGAGTGCCGCTCGAACAGCTGGGCCTTGAACTGGTGTTCCAGCAGCGCGAGCCGCCGGCTTGCGGCGGGCACGGTGATCAGGCTCGCTTCCGCGGCGCGGGTCAGGTTGCGCAATTCCGCAGCGCGCACGAACAGCGCGAGCGAGTCCAGGTCGGGCAGCATGGCGCCATTGTGCGTCAGCCTTCGCAGCCGGCTTGCCGCGCCGGCAACGCGCCGTTGATCAGATTCCAATTCCGCGCCGCCGGCCTGCTGCCTACAGTGGCTGGCGTTGCTGCAAGGAGACTGCACCATGAAGAAGATGTTCATCGGCGGCCGCTGGTTCGCCGCCCGCGACGAACAATCGTTGCCCGTCGTCGCACCCGAAGACGGCCAGTCCTACGACCGCATCGCACGCGGTTCGGCCCACGAGGTGGACCTGGCGGTGGCGGCCGCGCGCACGGCGCTCGACCACGGCGCCTGGGGTCGCATGACCGCCACCGAACGCGGGCGTGTGCTGGGCAAGATCGCGCAGGGCGTTCTCGACCACGTCGACGAGCTGGCGGCCATCGAGTCACGCGACACCGGCAAGCCGATGGCCACGGCGCGCAACGACATCGTCGTGCTGGCGCGCTACTTCGAGTTCTACGGTGCAGCCGCCGACAAGGTGCACGGCGAGGTGATCCCCTTCCTGCACGGCCACCACGTGTCGCTGCTGCGCGAGCCGCTGGGCGTCACCGCGCACATCATCCCGTGGAACTACCCGGCGCAGATGATCGGCCGCACCGTGGCACCCGCGCTGGCGATGGGCAACGCCACCGTGCTCAAGCCGGCCGAGGACACCAGCCTGTCGGCGCTGCGCTTTGCCGAGATCGCCGCCGCCGCTGGCTTGCCTGATGGCGCCTTCAATGTCGTCACCGGCCTCGGTGAAGAAGTCGGCGCGGCGCTGGCCGGGCACCCGGGCATCGACCTGGTGTCCTTCACCGGCAGCAACGAGGTGGGCACGCTGGTGCAGCAGGCGGCGGCGAAGAACGCCGTGAAGTGCGTGCTGGAACTCGGTGGCAAGAGCCCGCAGGTGGTGTTCGCCGACGCCGACCTCGACCGCGCGGTGCCGATCATCGTCAAGGCCATCATCCAGAACGCAGGCCAGACCTGCACTGCCGGCAGCCGCCTGCTGGTTGAACAGAAGGCTTTCGATGCGGTGATCGGCCGCGTAGCAGAGGCGTTTGCGAAGGTACGCGTCGGCACGCCGGCAATGGACCTGGACTGCGGCCCGGTGATGAACCCGGCGCAGCTGGCACGCGTCAACCGCTACATCGACGCGGCGCGCGGCGCCGGCATTCCGGTGCTGGCGCAGGGGCAGATCTCCGATGGCGTTCCGGCCGGTGGCTACTACGCGCGGCCGACGCTGTTCGGCCCGGTGCCGCGCGACCATGCGCTGGCCTGCGAGGAGGTGTTCGGCCCCGTGCTGGCGGCGCTGCCGTTTGCCGACGAGGCGGACGCCATCGCGCTGGCCAACGGCACGCCCTACGGTCTCCTGGCCGCCGTGTGGTCCGAAAACGGCGGCCGCGCGCACCGCGTGGCGAAGGCGGTGCGGGCAGGGCAGGTGTTCGTCAACTGCTACGGCGCCGGTGGCGGCGTCGAGCTGCCCTTCGGCGGCACCAAGCGCAGCGGCCACGGCCGAGAGAAGGGCCTGCTCGCGCTCGAGGAACTGAGCTCGACCAAGACGCTCGTTCATTACCACGGCTGAAGGCGGACGGCATGAAACAACTCGACGGCAAGGTCGCCATCGTCACCGGCGGTGCCGCCGGCTTCGGCGAAGGCATCGTGCGGCTGTTCGTCGAACAGGGCGCACGCGTCGTGCTGGCCGACCTCGATGCGGCCAAGGGCGAGGCACTGGCCCGGGAACTCGGCGCCGCGACGGATTGCGCACGCTTCGTGCGCTGCGATGTGGCGGTGGGGGCTGACGTGGCAGCGCTCGTCGCCGCCTGCGTGACGGCCTTCGGCGCGCCCGACATCGTCGTCAACAACGCCGGCACGACGCACGTCAACCAGCCGATGCTGAGTGTGGACGAGGCGACCTTCGACCGCATGTTCGCGGTCAACGTGAAGTCGATTTACCACATAGCTCACGCGGTGGTGCCGCTGATGCGCGGGCGCCGCAAGGGCGTGATCCTGAACATCGGGTCGACCGCCGGCATCCGGCCGCGGCCGGGTCTCACCTGGTACAACGCCAGCAAAGGCGCGGTGAATCTGCTGTCCAAGTCGATGGCGGTCGAGCTCGGGCCTGACGGCATCCGTGTCAATGCGATCTGCCCTGTCATCGGCGAGACCGGTCTGCTGGAGAAGTTCATGGGTGTGCCCGACACGCCCGCGAACCGCGCCCGTTTCATCGCCACGATTCCGCTCGGGCGCCTGTCGCGGGCGTCGGATGTCGCCGCGGCGGCGCTTTACCTGGCCAGTGACGCGGCCGGGTTCATCAGCGGGGTCGAGCTGCCGGTGGACGGCGCGCGCACAGTCTGATGGAGACACCGGACACGCCGGCCGCCGTGCCGCGCAGCTACCTGTTCGTCCCGGGCGACCGGCCAGAACGCTTCGACAAGGCCTGGGCCAGCCCGGTCGATGCCGTGATCGTCGATCTCGAGGACGCCGTCGCGCCGGCGCACAAGCTGCAGGCACGCGCCGCGGTTGCGGGGTGGCTGTCGGCCGCGCGGCCGGTGTGGATACGCATCAACGCGGCCGACAGCGCCTGGTTCGACGACGACGTGGCGCTGCTCGGCCTGCCGGGTGTGGCCGGTGCGATCGTGCCGAAAGCCGAGACACTGCCGGCCACGCTCGTCGACGCCGCTGCCCGGCATGGCATCGGGCTGATCGCGCTCGTCGAAACCGCGGTCGGCATGCAAGCCGCGCAGCAGCTCGCCGCCACGCGTGGCGTGGTGCGGCTGGCCTTCGGTTCGATCGACTTCCAGGTCGACCTGGGCATCGAGGGCGACGACGATGCGCTGCTCTTGTTCCGCTCTCAGCTGGTGCTGGCCTCGCGGCTCGCGTCGATCGCGGCGCCGATCGACGGCGTCACGGTGGACACATCCGACGTGGAGCAGTTGCGCCGCGACACGCGGCGCAGCCGCCGGCTTGGCTTCGGGGCGAAGCTGTGCATCCATCCGCAGCAGATCGAAACCGTGCACGCGGTACTGAGCCCGAGCGACGATGAGCGCGCCTGGGCGGCGCGTGTCATGGCTGCGATGGAGGGCTCTGCCGGCGCGGCGGTCGCAGTCGACGGGAAGATGGTTGACCAGCCCGTGCTGTTACGGGCGCAGCGGATCGCGGCGCAGGTGCCGGGGCGGCTGGGGAGGAAGGCGCTGGCCGCAGGAGCTTCTGCGACCTGACGCCTGCGTCACCCTGGCCACGGGGCGCCTTCCAGCTCCACAGCGGCAGCTTCAGCGCGCGCCGCGCAGCGGCCTGAAGAACTCGCGGATCTCGTGCGCCAGCACCTCGGGCTGCTCCAGCGCGGCGAAGTGGCCGCCCTTGCTGTGTGTCGTCCAGCGGCGGATGTCGCTGTACTGCAGCGCGGCGACGGACCGCGGCGGGCGCAGGATTTCGCGCGGGAACTCGACGTAGCCCATCGGCACATCCACCGTGCGACCCGCCGGCACCGGCCACTCGCGGTGCAAACGCGCGTAGTAGGGCCAGAACGACGAGCCCACGGCACCCGTGGCCCAGTACAGCGTGATGTTGGCCAGCATCTCGTCACGCGGCACGGCGCTGGCCGGGTCGCCGTCGTTGTCGGTCCAGCTGCGGAACTTCTCGACGATCCAGGCCGCCAGGCCCGCCGGTGAATCGTTCAGGCCGAAGGCCAGCGTCTGCGGCTTCGTGCCCTGGATCCACTGGTAGCCAGTCTCCTCCTTCAGGAAGTGATTCAACTCGCCGAGGAAGCGCCGCTCCTCCGCGCTCGGGTTCTGCAGCATCTGCGGGTCGCGGCGCACGGCCAGAAAGTTCAGGTGGATGCCGATCACGCGCTCGGCGTGTGCGTAGCCCAGCCTCGTCGCGACGAACGAACCCCAGTCGCCACCCTGCGCGGCAAAACGCGGGTAACCAAGCACGTCGATCATCAGCGTGGCGAAAGTGTCGGCCATCTCCTCGACGCCCAGGCGCGGCTGTCCGGGTTTGAACGACAGCGTGAAGCCCGGCAGCGACGGCGCCACCACCGTGAAGGCGTCGGCCGGGTCGGCGCCGAAACGCGCCGGGTCGGTCAGCATCGGCAGCAGGCGGCGGAACTCGAACACCGAGCCCGGCCAGCCATGCGACAGCAGCAGCGGCAGCGGCGCCGGCCCTTGGCCTTGTTCGTGGATGAAGTGCAGCTCGATGCCGGAAAGCTGCACTGTGAACTGCCGGAAGCGGTTCAGCGCGGCCTCGTGCCCGCGCCAGTCGAAGGTGCTGCGCCAATGCTCGACCAGCGCCTGCATGTAGGCCACGCTGCTGCCGGTGGCCCAGGCGGCACCCGGCGGTTCGTCGGGCCAGCGCGTGCCCGCCAGGCGCTGGCGCAGGTCGGCCAGCACGGCATCTTCGACGTGCAGCGTGAAGGGCTTGGGTCGGATGTCGGGTGAGGTCATGCCGCGTGTTCCTTCACATCGTTCAAACCAGCAGCGCCACCGCCGCCGTGTCGCTGACGAAAGAAGCCGCCGTGGCGAACAGCACGATGCGCGCGATGCGGCCGGCATCGGCGCCGAAGCGTTCGGCCAGCATGGGGATGCTGCTGGCGCTGGGCAACGCGGCCACCAGCACCAACACTGTCAACGAGAACCCTTCGAGGGGCACGCCGCCGGCCTGCGGCAGCTCGCCAACGCCCAGCACCAATGCCGGGTGCACGAGGAGCTTGTAGAACACGATCAATCCCACGTCGCCAGCCCCTACGCGGGCGGACGCAGGCTGTGGCCGAGCGAGCACCGCGCCGATGGTGAACAGGGGCACAGGCGGCGCGACGTCGGCCAGCATGCCCACCATGTTGTGCACCGGCCCCAGAGCTCGAAGCCGGTGGCCGCTGCCAGCCAGCCCAGGCCGATGGACCACGGCAGCGGGTTCTTCAGCATTCCCATCAGCGCATGGCCGGCGGCGCGCTGGCCCAGCAGGGCCCCGAGCAGCGGCACGCCCATGAAACCCGAGTTCGGGAACGCCGCGGCGAAGCGGTACAGCATGCAGGGCAGGGCGAAGAACAGCACGAAGGCGGTGAGCCCGGGGATCGCCTCCAGCGGCCGCAGCCGCAGCCGCGCGACCGAGCAGCCGCAGAGCAACAGCGCGAAGAACGGCGCGGTGACGAGCAGAATCTGTTGCATGAGGCGTCGGCTGCCTTCTGCGCGTCACCGCGTCACCGCTTCACGGGGCTGCGGCGGCAAGCACGCGCTCGCGCAGCAAGCGGTGGACGATCTTGCCCGTGGCGGTGCGCGGCATCTCGGCGTCGGCGATGAACACCACGCTGCGCGGCCGTTTGTAGCCGGCCAGGCGCTCGCGGCACCAGTCCAGCAGTTCGGCCTGGGTGGCGTGCTGGCCGTCGTGCAGCACGACGATCGCCATCACAGCCTCTCCCCACTTTGCGTCGGGGATGCCGACCACCGCAACGTCCTTGACACCCACAAAGCCGCCGAGCACGCCTTCGACTTCGGACGGGTAGATGTTCTCGCCACCGCTGATGATCATGTTGCTCTTGCGGTCGACCAGATGGATGTAGCCGTCGGCGTCGCGCCGCGCCATGTCACCCACCGAGCACCACTCGCCGCGGAAGGCCTCGGCGGTCTTTTCCGGGTTCTTCCAGTAGCCGTCGAAGACGTAGGCGGTGCGCGAGAACAGCTCGCCGACCTCGCCGTCGGGCACTTCTTTGCCTTCGGGGTCGAGCATGCGGATGGCGCCCGAGCCTGCCCACTCGCGGCCGACCGACCCGAGGCGCTCGATCTGCTCTTCGGGACGCAGCAGGGTGACCCAGCCGGTTTCGGTGGCGCCATACAGCTCGAACAGGCGCGAGTTGGCGAAGTGCGACAGGATCGCCAGCTTGGTGTCCTTGCGCGTCGGCGCCGACGAGACCAGCAGCTTGCCGACGGCGCTGACGTCGTAGCGCGCCAACACGCCCGCAGGCAGCGCCAGCATCATGATGTAGTGCGTCGGCACCAGCGAGGTGAAGGTGACCTTGTCGCGCGCGAGCGTGGCCAGCAGGCCTTCGGGGTCGAAGCTCTTGCGGTCGTCGATGACGATGGTCGCACCCAGGTACATGAAGGTCATGCCGAAGTAGAGCGAATTGGCATGGCACAGCGGCATCACCAGCAGACCGGTGTCGTGGCGCGAGAAGCCGAACTCGAGCGCGGTGGCCAGCGCCAGCAGCGCGTTGCCTTCGTGGTTGCGGATGGCACCCTTGGGGCGCCCGGTCGTCCCTGAGGTGTACATCAGCGCGAACGGGTCCTGCGGCTTGACCTGTACCGCTGGCGCGTCGCTTGCACCGCGTGGGGCGCACTCGATCAGCGCTTCGTATCCCTGCCAGCCGGGCGGCGCGGCGGCGCTCGGGCCACCAAAGTGGATCCAGCACCGGGCAGCGATCGGTGAATCGGCGCGCAGAGCCTCCACGCGGCCGAGCAGGTCGTCCTGCACGATCACGGCCCGCGCTTCGCTGTGGACGGCGATGTAGACGACTTCGGGCGCCAGCAGGCGAAAGTTGACCGGCACCGCGACCAGGCCGGCGCGTGCCAGCGCGACGTAGATCTCCATCCACTCGACGCAGTTGTAGGCCAGCAGAACGACGCGGTCTCCCTTCACGAGCCCCAGCCCGAGCAAGCCGTTCGCCAGACGGCTGGCGCGGGCATCCCAGTCGGCGAAGCTCAGGCTGCGTTGCGAATCGCGGGTGCCGATCTTCTTCGGCTGCAGGCGGGCGTGCGACGCGATGGCATCCGAGACGGTGAGCAGGTGGCTCATGGTTGTCACCTAGATCGTTTCGATGCCATGATTGTGGAACTCTGAATTCAGAGTGCAACAAGGGTTAGTCCCGCCTCCCGGTGATCTTGAGCCACTTTGAATTCAGAATACGATCAGACAGCAGAGTTTGAACTTAGACGCCGGCTTCCTGTGAGACTCATCATGACCAATCCGACCATCACCGAGAACTCCGCCGCGGCACTGATTGCGCGCTTCCTGAAGGCGCGGGGGGTGGACCGCGTGTTCGCCCTCTGTGGCGGCCACATCATGCCGATGTGGATGCGCCTGGACGCCGAGGGCATCCGCATCGTCGGCGTGCGCGACGAGCGCGCTGCGGTCTACATGGCGCATGCCCATGCCGAACTGACGGGTGGCCTCGGCGTCGCGATGGTGACCGCCGGCCCCGGCGTCACCAACGCGATGACCGGCATCGCCAACGCCCATGTGTCGCGTGCGCCGGTGCTCGTCCTGTCGGGCACGCCGCCGCGCGCGCAGGAAAACCGCGGTGCGCTGCAGGACATGGCGCATACCGACTTCGTCCGTCCGCTCACCCGCTATGCCCGCACCGTGCGCGAGCCCGACCTGGCGCTGCAAGAGCTGGACGAAGCCGTGTCGCGTGCACTCGGCAACGCCGGCGGCGAGCCCGGGCCGGCGGTGACCATCGCCACGCCGACGCTGCCCGTCAGTTCGGCATGCGCGTGCGCCATGTACACCGCCGCCCG
>JAYUPN010000086.1:0-4613 GCA_043760065.1 Rubrivivax sp. | reverse complement strand
CGGAGTGGGCGCGCACGATGCAGTTGCCGATGGGCGCGAACAGCCGCCTGCGTGCCGAGATCAGCGCCGACGCGATCGGCGTGCACTTCGACCCCGAGCACCTGCGCCGCGTGCTGGTCAACCTGCTGGACAACGCCCACCGGCACGCCAGCGCCGAGTCCGGATCGATCTTCCTGCGCCTGGCCGCGCGCGACGACCATTGGGCCGCGCTGTCGGTGCTGAGCGACGGCGCGCCGATCGCACCCGATGTCGAGCGGCGGCTGTTCGAGCCCTTCTTTTCGACGCGCAGTCGTGGTTCGGGGCTGGGCTTGTATATTTGCCGCGAGCTGTGTGAACGTTACGGTGCCCGCATCGAGTACCGCCCGCGGCCGGCGGCCGAGCGCTTGCGCAACGAGTTCGTCGTCACGATGCGCCGGGCCGAAGGGCTGGCGCCCGTGAACGCGCTGCCGCTGGATGCGGCCTGAACGCTGCAAGGACCTTGAAGCGCCGCAACCGGACACCGCCTTGAACGCACCTGCCAACCCCCGCTTGCTGGTCGTCGACGACGAACCCGACCTGCGCACCTTGTACGAGCTGACGCTGCTGCGCGAGGGCTACGATGTCGAGAGCGCGGGTTCGGTCGCGGAAGGCTGGGCGCTGCTGCAGCAGCGCGGGCCGGGCGGCTACCAGTTGTTGATCACGGACATGCGGCTGCCCGACGGCAGCGGCCTCGATCTGCTGCGCCGCATCGAGGAAGCCGGCCGCGGCGAGAAGGCGATGGTCATCACGGCCTATGGCTCGCCCGAAAACGCCGTCGAAGCGCTCAAGGCCGGTGCCTACGACTACCTGACCAAGCCGGTGGACCTGCGGCAGTTCCGCGCCGTGGTTGCCTCGGCGCTGGGCCGCACGGCGGCCGCGCCCGCAGCCGGCGCGGCCGTGCCGGCCGCCGCGCGCGGCACCGCGCCACGGCGCACGGCGCTGGAGCGTGTGCTGGGTGACTCCACCGCCATGCAGCAGGTGCGGGCGCTGGTCGAGAAGGTGGCGCGCAGCATGGCCCCGGTGCTGGTGCACGGCGAGTCCGGCACCGGCAAGGAACTGGTGGCGCGTGCGATCCACGACTGTTCGCCGCGCGCCTCGGGGCCCTTCGTGGCGGTCAACTGCGGCGCCATTCCGGAATCCTTGCTCGAAGCCGAGTTCTTCGGCTACCGCAAGGGATCGTTCACCGGCGCCAACGAAGACCGCGACGGCTTCTTTCAGGCCGCGCAGGGCGGCACCCTGTTCCTGGACGAGATCGGTGATCTGCCGCTGGCGATGCAGAGCAAGCTGCTGCGCGCGATCCAGGAACGTGCCGTGCGCGCCATCGGCGCGGTGGCGGAGGTCCCGGTCAACGTGCGCATCGTCAGCGCCACCCACCGCGAACTCGGCGCCGAGGTCCAGGCCGGCCGCTTCCGCCAGGACCTCTTCTACCGCCTGAACGTCATCCGCGTTGTCGTGCCGCCGCTGCGCGAGCGCATCGGCGACGTGCCCGCGATCTGCAACGCGGTCATCGAACGCATCGCGCGCGATGCCGGTGTGAGCCCGGCGCCGGCCTTGACGGCCGACGCGCTGCAGCACCTGCTGCGCTACGCCTTCCCGGGCAACGTGCGCGAACTCGAGAACCTGCTGCACCGTGCGCTGGCGTTGTCCAGCGGCCCGGCCATCAGCCTGTCCGACCTCGGCCTGCCCGACACGCTGCTGGCCGACGGCACGGCCGATGCCGGTGCCGCCGCCGACAAGGACCTTGCGCTGCCCGCCGCGCCGGCAAGCCCCGCGGCCGCGCTGCCGGCCGACCTGGCGGCCTACCTGGACACCGTCGAGCGCGACATCCTCGAGCGCGCACTCGAACGGCATCGCTACAACCGCACCGCGGCCGGTGCGAGCCTGGGCTTGTCGTTGCGCCAGATGCGCTACCGCATGGCGCGCCTGGGCGTCGGCGCCGCAGACGGCGACCCGTCCTCGGTGGCCTGACCGGCGGCCGCCGCCCCGCATGACGCGCCGCGCGGTCTGGCACGACGGCTGGTGGAGCCCGGCCCGGCAGCTGCCATCGCCCAACTTCGGCCCGCGTCCGGCCGGCACCGTGGTGTCGCTGGCCGTCGTGCACTCGATCAGCCTGCCGCCGGGCGTGTACGGCGGCGACGCGGTGCAGCGCCTCTTCACCAACCGGCTCGACGGCGATGCACATCCTTACCTCCAAGGGCTGCGCGGCCTGCAGGTCTCGGCGCACTTCTTCGTGCGGCGGCAGGGCCGCGTGATCCAGTTCGTGTCGTGCGAGCATCGCGCCTGGCATGCCGGCGTCTCGAGCTGGCGCGGCCGCGACAACTGCAACGACTGCTCGATCGGCATCGAACTCGAAGGGCTCGAAGGCGACACTTTCGAGCCCGCGCAGTACCGGCAACTGGCGCGCCTGCTGCAAGCGCTGGCGCGTCGCTACCCGCTCGCCGAAGCCGTCGGACACGAACATGTGGCGCCGGGACGCAAGGCCGACCCCGGCCCCGGCTTCGACTGGCTGCGGCTGCGCGCGCTGTTGCAGGGCCGCCGGCCGCGGCTGCCGGTGCTGGCGGTTTCAAGGTCCTGAAGCGCTGCGGTGTTGCGGGCCTTTTCGGCTGCAATGCCAAGCCCCGTGCGGCCTTGCGCGCCGATCTGAAGGCCCTTCGTGGCGCACCCGCGCGCGGTGCCGCGCAGCGGCGCTGTCAAGCCACATTTTCAGCCCCCTTGGGGCCGCAGCGACAATCCGGGAAGTTCCTGAAGGAACACTAGCCCTAGTGGCTTGAAGGGGGGGCGCACCCCAGATATAGTGCTTGCCTGGGATCGGCGCTCGGCGGCGATCCCCACGTTCTTCCGGCCAGGACGCCGGGCCACCACACGAGCCCGACCCGCCGAATTGCCACGTTTGGCCCGCCATTGGGCCCCCAAGTCCCGCCGCTGCAACGGGCATCCACAACAACCAGTCCAACCCAGATCACAGAGGGGATTGAATGCAATCTGTCCAGACCACCGCGGCGCCTGTCGCCACCTCCCGCAACCCCGCAGCCGCCACCGCCACGGTGGGCCTGTCGGGCAATGCCTACGTGGGCTACCAGATCATCCGCCGCAACGGCGCCGTGGTCGGCTTCGAGCCCAACAAGATCGCGGTGGCCCTGATGAAAGCCTTCCTCGCGGTGCACGGCACGCAAGGCGCGGCGTCGGCCAGCGTGCGCGAAACCGTCGAGCGCCTGACCGAAGCCGTGGTGCGCGCGCTGCTGCGCTCGCGCCCGGGCGGCGGCACCTTCCACATCGAAGACGTGCAGGACCACGTCGAGCTGGGCCTGATGCGCAGCGGCCACCATGAAGTGGCGCGCGCCTACGTGCTGTACCGCGAGCGTCGCTCGCAGGAGCGCGCGCGCCAGGGCACGCCGACACCGGCGAAGGCGGTCGAGCTGCACATGCTCGAAAACGGCCAGCGTGTGCCGCTGGACATGGACGCGCTGCGCGGCCTCGTCGAGTCGGCCTGCGCCGGCCTGGGCGCCGACGTCGGCGCCGAGCCGATCCTGGCCGAGACGCGCCGCAACCTGTACGACGGCGTGCCGATCGACGAGGTCTACAAGGCCGCGATCCTGGCCGCCCGCACGCTGATCGAGAAGGAGCCTTCGTACACGCGCGCCACGGCGCGGCTGCTGCTGCACACCATCCGGCGCGAGATCCTCGGCGCCGAAGTCACGCAGGCGCAGATGAGCGAGCGCTACGCCGAGTACTTCCCGCAGTACATCAAAAAGGGCGTGCAGGCCGAACTGCTGGACGACAAGATGCTGCAGTTCGACCTTGCCAAGCTCGGCGCGGCGCTCGATGCCAGCCGCGACCTGCAGTTCGACTACCTGGGTCTGCAGACGCTGTACGACCGCTACTTCCTGCACATCGACGAGCAGCGCATCGAGATGCCGCAGGCGTTTTTCATGCGCGTGGCGATGGGCCTCGCGCTGAACGAGATCGACCGCGAGGCGCGCGCCGTCGAGTTCTACAACGTGCTGTCGAGCTTCGACTTCATGAGCAGCACGCCGACGCTGTTCAACAGCGGCACGCGGCGCTCGCAGCTCAGCAGCTGTTACCTCACGACAGTGGCCGATGACCTCGAAGGCATCTACGAGGCGCTGAAGGAAAACGCGCTGCTGTCCAAGTTCGCCGGCGGCCTGGGCAACGACTGGACGCGCGTGCGCGCGCTCGGCTCCTATATCAAAGGCACCAACGGCAAGAGCCAGGGCGTGGTGCCGTTCCTGAAGGTCGTCAACGACACCGCGGTGGCGGTCAACCAGGGCGGCAAGCGCAAGGGCGCGGTCTGCGCCTACCTCGAAAGCTGGCACCTCGACCTGGAGGAGTTCCTCGAGCTGCGCAAGAACACCGGCGACGACCGCCGGCGCACGCACGACATGAACACCGCCAACTGGATCCCCGACCTGTTCATGCGCCGCGTCTTCGAGGGCGCTCAGCATCCGGAGGATGCTTCCAAAGGACAGTGGACGCTCTTCAGCCCCAGCACCTGCCCCGACCTGCATGACAAGTTCGGCAAGGCCTTCGAGGAGGCCTACACCGGCTACGAGGCCAAGGTCGACCGCGGCGAGATC
>JAYUPN010000085.1:0-12658 GCA_043760065.1 Rubrivivax sp. | reverse complement strand
GGCGGTGCCAGCAGCGGCGCCATCGGGTCGTCCAGCGGGTCGGGGGCGATGTCCACGGGCAAGGGGCGGTTGTGGTGCGCGGTGCTCATCGGGCTTGTTTTCGGCAAAGGGTGGGTCGGCTGGTCGGTGCGCTGTTCAGGACGCCAGGCTGCGCGGCGCGCCGTCACCCAGCACCTGCCGCAGCGTGATCAGCGCGCGCCGGATCTGCGACTTGACGGTGCCCAGCGGCAGCGCGGTGTGGCTGGCGATCTCCTCGTGGCTCAAGCCGCGGAAGAAGGCCAGTGCCACCAGCTGCCGAGGCTGCGCGTTGAGCTGCAGCAGCGCCTGGTGCAGCTCGGCATGGCCGCGCGCGGCGTCCAGCAGCTCGTCGACGACGGGTGTGTCGCCGGCGACCTCGGGCGCCGATTCGATATCCAGGCTGTCGTGCTGGAAACGCGCTTCGCGGCGCACCGCGTCGATGGCGCGCGAGCGCGCCATGCCCAGCAGCCACGGCACCGCGCGGCCGCGTGCCGGGTCGAAGCGGGCGGCCTGTCGCCAGACCTGGAAGTAGGTCTCCTCGACCACCTCGTCGGCCAGCGCCGGCCGCCGCACCACGCGCAGCACCAGGCCGTAGACGCGCGACAGCGTGGCGTCGTACAGGGCGGCCAGCGCTCTTTCGTCGCGGTCGACGACGCGGTCGATCCAGGCCGCGATCTGCTCGTCGCCGGCCAGGGCGGCCAGGCGCGCCGCTTGCGGTGCGGTGGCCGCCAGGCTCTCGGCTGCAGAGCGATCGACGTCCTGCTCGGCCAGGAAGGGATCGTGCTCGGCGCCGTGCAGGTCGTCGTCGAGTTCGCCCTGTGCGGCACCCGGGTGTTGATCGGCGCCGGCCTCGTGCAGGCCGGCGGCGGCGCCGTCACGGGAGTGGGGAGAAGGCAAGGCGTTCATGCGACCGTCCCAGCGTTGGGCCTGGCGACCCGTTCATGCATCCGGCGGCGGACACGCGCCGGACTCCAGCAGCCAGGCATACGGCGGCGCTGCAGCACCGGATGCCGGGTGTTCACCCGAGTGCATGGTCCGGCTCGGGAACGGCGCCGCGCAGGAAGATCATGGCGCCCGTGAGCGTGGAGATGGGCGCGTGCAGCGCGCCCCGGTGAGCGAGGTGGTAGCCGCCGGGGCCGACCTCGATGCGAGTGCCGACCTTCAGCGTGCCCTCGAGCACGATGCACTCCTCGTCCATCGGGTGCCGGTGCGCCGGCAGGCGCGCGCCGGGCGCCAGCCGCAGCAGGTACGACAGGGCGCCCTCGTGCTCGCGCAGGACCTTGATCTGCACGCCTTCGGCGAAGGGCTGCCAGAGCCCCTCGCCGGCGTTGACCGTCAGGTGCGAGTCCTCGCTGTCGGCCACGCGCTCGAGCACGCGGCGCTTGATGGCCCGAGCCTGGGCCGGCAGGGCAGTGGGAGTGTCGGCGGCGCTGTCGGTCACGTACTTCATGGCTGGCCATACGGCAGTGTCGAGGGGTCGGATGCAGCGCGAAACCGCGTGGCAACGGGCCGGATCGCCCGGCTGGACCTGACTGTCGCAGGCCGCGCGGCACTTGCCAAGTGCACGCGCATCCGGCGCCTGTATGCGGCACGCGCATCCGGCGCACGCATCCGGCGCTCCGCAGGCGCCGTATGGCAGCGCAACCCGGACCACTCACAGGAGCCGTCATGCCCCGCTTCGCCGAAGTCCTGCACAGCCAGTGGATCGCCGCGCCGCCGCCCACCGTGCGCGCCCAGTTCGCCGACCTGGACCACCACATCCGCAACAACGTGCACCCCAAGCTGCGCTTCGAGGTGCTGCAGCGCGACGAGCGCAGCGCGCGCTTCGTGCAGGATGTGCGGCTGCTGGGCATCCGCCAGCGCGACGTCTTCGAGCGCAGCTTCAGGGCCGACGGCTCGATGGAAGACCGCTCGGTCGAAGGCTTCAACCGCGGCGGCAGCCTGCACTTCCGCTTCGAGCCGCAGACGCGGCAGGGACGCCCGGGCACGCAGGTGGAGATCACCGTGCGGCTGCCGCTGCCGTCGCTGGTGGGGCCGCTGGTCAAGCCCTTGCTGGAAGCGCAGATCCGCAAGGAGGTGCGATCGGCCGCACTCGAGGACCAGGCCGACATCGAGCAGGGCCGCTATGCTGTCGCTCGGCAGGCCGGCTGAGAGCCACCACGCACCGATGCCACGCACCGAAGCAACGCGGCCGTCAGGACCGGCCCGCAGCGCCCACTTCGACCTGGTCAGCCATTGGCGGCTGCCGGCCACCGTCGAGCAGGTCTGGTCGGCGCTCACCGACCCCGAGTCCTGGCCGCGCTGGTGGCCTTATGTGCGCTCGGTGCAGACCGTGCGCAAAGGCGCCGCCGACGGCCTGGGTGCGGTGCGGCGCATCGAGTGGGCGACGCGGCTGCCCTACACCGTGAAGATCGAAGTCGAAGCGGTGGAAGTGGTGCGCCTCGAGCGGCTGCGCGGTCGCTCGCAGGGCCATCTGCAGGGCGAAGGGCTGTGGCTGCTGCGCGCGGACGGCGCCTGCACCAACGTCACCTACCTGTGGCGGGTGAAACTGAAGAAGCCCTGGATGCGCACGCTGGCGCCGCTGCTGGCGCCGGTGTTCCGGTGGAACCACGACGGCCTGATGCGCGCCGGCGGCGCCGGACTGACGCGCTATCTGGCCGAAGGCGGCGCCTCCGGCAGCGGCACCTGAGCGGGACACGAGGGACGGCAGGCGGCGCCCGCGCGGCCGCTTCAGCGCCGGGTCGGATCGCGGGGTGCGCGGTCGTGGTTGTTGCGCACGCCGTCGCCGTCGCGGTCACGGTCGCGGCCGTTGCGCACGCCGGGCTGTAGTCCGATCACCCGCCTGACGGCGGGCGCTCGCGCCGTCACCGCAGCCCTTGCTGCCTCGGCTCGAGCCTTTCAGCGGCTGACGGGCTGCTGCGGTGCCGCTGGCGGCGCGCAGCTGATCACCGCGACGCGGCCGTGGGCTTCGGCCGGCAGTTGCGCCAGCCGCACGGCGGGCTGGCCGCGGCAGCCGTAGAGCACGACGAAGTTCTTGCTGCAGTTGGGCGCCGCGTCACCGAGGGCCGCCACGTCGACGGCGTAGTCGCACTGGCGGCGGCCGTCGCAACGCGACTTGACGTGCGCGGTGACGTTGCCGTGCGCGGCACCGCAGCTCTGGCCGTACCAGGCGGTGAGCACGGTCACTTCCTGGGCCCGGGCAGCCCCGGCGGCCGCCAGCAGGCCGGCCAGCACGGTGGCGACGACGGCGGTGCGCGCGCTCATTGCGCGGTCCAGCCGCCGTCCACCGCCCAGGCCACGCCGCGCACGTTGTCGGCGCCGCTGCTGCACAGGAAGACGGCCAGCTCGCCGAGTTGCTCGGGCGTCGTGAACTGCAGCGACGGCTGCTTCTCGCCCAGCAGGTCCTTCCTGGCCTGCTCCTGGCTGATGCCGCCCTTGTCGGCGCGGGCGTCGATCTGCTTCTGCACCAGCGGCGTCAGCACCCAGCCCGGGCAGATGGCGTTGACGGTGACGCCGGTGGTGGCCAGTTCCAGCGCGCTGGCCTTGGTCAGGCCGACGATGCCGTGCTTGGCCGCCACGTAGGCACTCTTGGCCGCGCTGGCCACCAGGCCGTGGGCGCTGGCGATGTTGATGATGCGGCCCCAGTTGCTGGCCCGCATGTGCGGGATGGCCAGCCGGCTGGTGTGGAAGGCGCTGCTGAGGTTGATGGCGATGATCGCGTCCCAGCGCTCGGGCGGAAAGTCCTCGACGTTGGCCACGTGCTGGATGCCGGCGTTGTTGACCAGCACGTCGACGCCGCCGAACCGGTCCTTGGCAAAGGCCATCAGGGCCTCTATCTCGGCCGGCTTGCTCATGTCGGCGCCGTGGTACTCGACCTTCACGCCCAGCGCCGCGACCGCCGCCCGGGCGGCTTCGACGTCGCCGAAGCCGTTGAGCACGATGTTGGCACCCTGCCGCGCCAGTGTCTGGGCCATGCCCAGGCCGATGCCGCTGGTGGAGCCGGTGACGAGGGCGGTTTTGCCTTTGAGGATCATGGAGAGTTCTCCGGTGAAGGGGTTGCCCGGATTGTTCCACTCCCGGCGCCGCGCGAGCCGTCGCACGGCGAAGCTGCAGCATTTGGTCGCCGCGGCGGTCCGCCGGCGCACGGCTCGACCCGTGCCTCGGGGTGGTTCGGCGCGCCCAGCGAAGCGCCAGCTGACGCGTGGGCAAGGTCGCTCTCAGGGAAAGTGCCCATTTCGCAGCGGTGGTTCGCGGGAGGAGCCTCAAGGATCGCCCCAACGACAAAAGTGGAGACTGCAACATGAGACCCGATTTCCGATCCTGGCATCGAGCGCCGGCCCTGCGCACGCTGGCTGTCGGCGCCGCACTCGTCGCGCTGGCCGCAGCGTCGCAGGCGCGCGTGACGCGCATCGTCGTCGACGACGTCAAGCCGCTCACGCCGGCCACCGGCCAGACCATCGCCTACGAGCAGATCTCGGGCCGTGCCTTCGGCGAGCTCGACCCGCGCGATGCGCGCAATGCCATCATCCAGGACATCCAGCTCGGTCGCGACGCCGACGGCAAGGTGCGCTACACCGCCAGCTTCGTGCTCACCAAGCCGGTGACGATGACGCAGGCCAGCGGCCTGCTGTGGCACGACGTGCCCAACCGCGGCTCGCCGATCACGATCGGCGTGGCCGAACGGAACTTCGGCGACATCGGCCTGGCCAGCGCCTGGCAGGGCGACAACGCCGCCATCAACAGCACCAACGGCACCGCAGTGCGGCCCACGATGCTGGTCGGCGGCCGCCACTTCGTGCAGGTGCCGGTGGCCAAGAACCGCGACGGTTCGATGGTCACCGGGCGCGTCTTCGGCCGCATCGTCAACCGCTCGGGTGTCAACTCGCAGCGGCTGATCGTGCAGACCAACCCGGTGCCCTACCTGCCCGCGACGCTGGACACCACGCAGGCGCGCCTGGTCACGCGCACCGGCGAGCTGCAGGACGGCACGGCGCTCGGCGAAGTCGTGGTCGCCCCCGCCGACTGGGCCTGGGCCTCGTGCAGCGCGACCAACCCCTTCCCCGGCACGCCCGACCCCAACCAGATCTGCGTGCGCGGCGGCTTCGACGCCAGCAAGCTGTACATGATCAGCTACACCGCCAAGGACCCGTACCTGCTGGGCGTGGGCTTCGCGGCCTGGCGCGACGTCGGCCACTTCTTCAAGACCGCCAGCGCCGACGACACCGGCACGCCCAACCCGGTGGCGCACGCCGCCACGCACAGCATCGCGCGCGGCAACTCGCAGTCGGGCAACTTCCTGCGCGGCTGGTTGCACCTGGGTTTCAACCAGGCCGAGGACCGGCGCCAGGTGCACGACGGCCTGTGGCCGATCATCGCCGGCCGCCGCATCGCGCTGAACTTCCGCTGGGCGCAGCCCGACGGCGTGCTCGAGCTCTACCAGGCCGGCAGCGAAGGCCCGCAGTGGTGGAGCGGCTACAAGGACAAGGTGCGCGGCCTGCCCAAGGCCAGCATCCTGGACCGCTGCGAGAAGACGCGCACCTGCCCGAAGATCATCGAGCACTTCGGCTCGGCCGAGGTCTGGGCCCTGAAGCTGACGCCCGAATGGGTGGGCACCGACCCCAAGAAGGACATCAAGCTGCCGAAGAACGTGCGCCGCTACTACATCGCCAGTTCCACGCACGGCGGCGGTGCCGGTGGCTTCAACAGCAGCCTGCCCGGCGTCGGCCTGCCCACCACCGGCCCCAACTGCCCGGGCAACAACTTCGGCACCGGCGTGCTGCCGGCCAACCCGGTACCGCACACGCAGGTCGTCAACGCGCTGCGCGTGCACTTCCGCAACTGGGTGATGGCCGGCGTGCTGCCGCCCGACAGCGCCTGGCCGCGCATCCGGCCCGATCATCACGATCATCATGACCACCACGCCGCCCATGACCGCGACGACGATGACGACGGCGACCATGGCGGCGGTCACCACCACGCGCGCTCGCAACTGGTCGACGCCAACAAGGCCGCGATGGGCTTCCCGACCATCCCCGGCCTGCGCGCCACCGTGCCCGAACCCGGCTTCATCATGCCGGTGCTCGACTACGACTGGGGCCCGCAGTTCAACTACCTCGACGCCTCGGGCATCCCCACCAACGCGCCGCCGCCGGTCAGGCAGGTCATCCGGATGCTGGTGCCGCGCGTCGACGCCGACGGCAACGAAGTCGGCGGCGTGCCCAACGTGCTGACCGACGCGCCGCTGGGCACCTACCTGGGCTGGAACATCACCGCCGGCGGCACGCGGCCGTTCCACCAGGGGCAGATCTGCAACTACGTCGGCGGCATGGTGCCGTTTGCCAAGACGCAGGCCCAGCGCGTGGCCAGCGGCGACCCGCGGCTGTCGCTCGAAGAGCGCTACGTCGACCACGCCGGCTACGTCGCGGCGGTGGCACGCGCCGCGGCCCACGCGGTGGCCAAGGGCTTTCTGCTGCAGGCCGACGCCGATGCGCTGATCGCCGCGGCCGACGCCAGCCAAGTGCTCAGGTAGGCACGCGCCCGGTGCCCGAGCGGGCGCGTGTCGTCGCAGGGACGGCTGCGTCCCGCGGGCGGCACCGCCTCCTGTGCGGCGATCGACAGCAGCACGCCGGCCGAGCGGTCGCAGGCGCGCTGACGCCGTTGGTGGTCAGCTCGCCTGACGCTGCCGCCAGGCCTGCTGGCAGTGCGCGATGAACGTGGCCTCGTGCCACCGGTGCGACGGGCTCTGCGCCGCGTCGAGCAGCCGCGCGGTGAGTTCGGCGATGACGCGGTCGCCTTCCCAGCGCGTGCCGACCAGGTAGCGCAACTGCGGCTGCGCGTCGAACAGCGCCTCCATCACCACCGCCGCGACGACCGCAGGCGCGGCGTGGCGGCGGTTGGCAGCGGACTCGGGCTCGTCGGCGCGCGGCGGCGTGGGCGCCAGCAGGCTTTTCAGGGCCGCGCCCGCAGCTTCGTCGAAGGGCGGTGGCGTGGCCTTCAGCCGCGCGGTGTTGGCGACACGGCCGTTGTCGCCGATGTCGGTGGCCACCGCGCCAGGCTGCACGATGCTGACCGCCACGCCGTGCGGCGCCAGTTCCTGGTGCAGGCACGCAGCAAAGGCTTCGAGCGCGTGTTTGCTCATCGTGTACGGGCCCATGAACGGCGCCGTGATGCTGCCGCCCTGCGAGCCGATGCACACGACACGGCCCCGTGCGGCCAGCAGCGCCGGCAGCAGCGCGCGCGTCAGGCGGTGCGGGCCGAAGACGTTGGTGTCGAAGAGGTCGTGCACATCGCGGTCGCTCCACGAAGGCAGCAGGCCGATGCCGCCGACACCGGCGTTGTGCACGAGGCCCAGCAGGCCCTGCCCTGCTGCGTCGACGGCTGCAGCGGCCGCCAGCACCTGCGCCGGGTCGCGCACGTCCAGCGCCAGCGCCGTGGCCCCCAGGTCCTGCAGCATGTGCAGGTGCGCCGGGCGCCGCGCGCCGGCGATCACGGCCTGGCCGGCTTCCAACAAGGCCCGCACGATCGCCAGCCCGATGCCGCTGCCGGCACCGGTGACGAGCACCGGCGCGCGCTTCATGGCCGCTGCCGCGGTGCCACGCGCGCATCCAGCGGCAGCGGCTCGAAGCCCACCACCATGCGGCAGCCGGGGCCGTAGGTGGCCTGCGCCGCGGTGCAGGCGTCGGCCACACTCTGCTGCGTGGGCTTGCGGCCATGCTCCACCCAGGCCAGCAACTGCTGCATCAGCGCCGGGTACAGCGCTTCGCTCAGGTAGCTGTGCTCGGTGTCCTCGGTGTAGGTCTGCACCAGGCGATCGGCGCTGCCGCCGGCGCGCATCGTCTGCCGGAACTGGTGCTGCAGCTCGACGAAGGCGATCGGGTCGTGCAGCGCGTGAACCGTCAGCACGGGAACCGGGATGCGTCCGCCGGGGTCGGTGTCGGCGCCGAAGGCCTGCACCGCCTGCGGGTCGGCGGCATAGCGCAGCACGGCGGCGTTGAGCGCGGTGTCGTCGGCCGAGCCGCGGTAGACCGCGCCGATGTTGCCGAACACGCTGCGCCCCCCGGCGCGGTTGTGCGCAATGTCGCGGAAGTGGAAGGTGGCCCAGTTGAGGTGGCCCTGCACGCTGCGTTCGGGGATGCGGATCACGTCGACGAGGGTCTTGAGCTTGCGCGCCTGCTCGGGCGTGCGCTGCGCCGCCGGCAGGCCCAGCCCCAGGCACTCGCGGCTGCGCTCGGCCAGCTGCGCCTGGTTCATCGTGCTGCCGGAGGGCAGTCCCATCCACAGCGGGTACTGCGGCTCGTCTGGGCGCGGGTGGTTGTTGCACAGGTGCTGGTAGATGACGCGCAGGTCGAGGCGGAAGTCGTAGCTGCGCGTGCCGCCACCGAGCACGCCGCTGCTCAGCAGCACGGCGTCGTAGGGGCGGCCGGCGGTGAACGTCTCGGCGCCGACGGCGGCGACGCTGGCGCCCCAGCTCTGGCCGTGCAGGATCGTCAAGCGCGGCTGGGCGACGTGGGCGACGAAGATGCGGCGCAGGCGCTCGGTGTCCTCGGCCGCGGCACGCACCGCGACGCCGCCCTGGCCGAAGGTGGAGCCCGCCCAGGCGTAGCCGGCGCGGACCATGATCGACCAGCGCTGCAGGTCCTCCACCGCGCGCTCGGGGCGCGGCTCGCCCAGCAGCGGGCCGCCGTGGGCGTGCAGCACGAGGTGCTGGTTCCACTGTGCCGGCAGCGCGATCAGGTAGTGGGCGCCGGCGCTGTCGCGGCCGCCCAGGCAGCGCGCACCGGCAGGCAGGCCGGTCGGGCACGCGACGGCTTGCGGCGCGGCCTCGTTCAGGGGTGGCGCAGGGGGCGCGCCGGGCGGCGACGCACAGCCGGCCAGCACCAGCAGGGCGGCGCAGACCAGGGCCGGGCCGTGGCCGCGCAACGGCGAGTGGGAGGTGCAGTGAAGTTTCATCCCCGCAGTTGTACCGCGCGCCGCAGCTGGCGCAGCGCAGCCCGATCAAGACCAGCGCCGCCGACGCCGGCTCGGGCGTCTCGAAGCCGAGTTCCTGCGCCGCGATGCGCTGCAAGCGCCGCGCGTCGGCGGCGCTGATCCCCAGGTCGCGCGCGGCGGCCCACATGTCGCGCGTGGCCGAGCCTTCGGCCACGGCGCGCATGAAGGCACGCACCCACCGGGGCGATGCCGGCGATGCCGCCGGTGCCGTCGGCCACGGCCAGCGCAGCCGCGGCTTCGAAGGCCCCGATCACGCGGGCGCGCCGCGCCGAGTCCGACGGGCCGGTCGGCGACCGCTTCCTGGCGCTCGTGCGGCGCATCGCCGGGCAGTTGCCCGCGGCGCCGCGCGCCGGGCGAAAGGTGCGCTGACGACGCGAGCGGCGGCGCTCAGCGGCGCCCCTTCCAGCGCCGCAGCAGCAGCGCGTTGCTGACGACCGCAAAGCTGCTCATCGCCATCGCGCCGCCGGCGATCACCGGGCTCAGGTGGCCCAGCGCCGCCAGCGGGATGCCGACGGCGTTGAAGACGAAGGCCCAGAACAGGTTCTGGCGGATCTTGGCGTGGGTGCGGCGGCTGATGTCGATGGCGTCGGCCACCAGGCCGGGCTCGCCGCGCATCAGCGTGACGCCGGCGGCGTGCATCGCCACGTCGGTGCCGGTGCCCATCGCGATGCCGACGTCGGCCGCCGCCAGCGCCGGCGCGTCGTTGATACCGTCGCCGACCATCGCCACGCGCTCGCCGGCGGCCAACCCCGCGGCCTTGAGCTCGCCGACGATGCGCGACTTGTCCTGCGGCAGCACCTCGGCACGGATGTCCTCGATGCCGAGCTGCCGGCCCAGGTGCATGGCAGCACCCCGGTTGTCGCCCGACAGCAGCACCGAGCGCACGCCCAGCGCCGAGAGTTGCGCGATCGCCGCCGCGGCGCCGAGCTTGGCGCTGTCGCCGAAAGCCAGCCAGCCGACGAGCGCCGGCGCCGGCCCCGGCCCCATGCGCACCAGGTACGACACCGTGGCGCCGGCCGCCTGCTGCGTGGCGACATCGGCGGCGCAGGGCGCGAGGTCGATGCCGCTTTCCTGCATCCAGCGCGCGCTGCCCAGCCGCAACTCGACGCCGTCGATGCGGCCGGCGACGCCGCGGCCGGCCACCGTGTTCAACTCGGCCGCCGGCGCCGCCGCCGCCGCGTCCGCCGCCTGCAGCACCGCCAGCGCCAGCGGGTGGCTGCTGCCGGCCTGCAGCGCCGCGGCCTGCGTCAGCAGTGCGCTGCGCTCGCCACTCAGCGCCCGGGCCTCGAGCAGCCGCGGCTTGCCGAGCGTCAGCGTGCCGGTCTTGTCCCAGGCCACGGTCTTGATGGCGTGCGCCAGTTCCAGCGCCTGCGCGTCCTTGATCAGGATGCCGCGCTGCGCCGCCACTCCGGTGCCGGCCATGATCGCCGCCGGCGTCGCCAGCCCCAGCGCGCAAGGGCAGGCGATGACGAGCACGGCCACCGCGTGCAGCACCGCGGCGTGCCAGTCCTGGGCGCCGAAGCCCCAGCCGAGCAGCGTGAGCAGCGCCACCGCCAGCACCGCCGGCACGAAGACGGCGCTGACCTGATCGACCAGGCGCTGGATCGGCGCCTTGCGGCCCTGCGCCGTTTCCACCAGCCGCACGATGCGGCTGAGCACGCTCTCTGCGCCCACCGTGGTCGTGCGCACCAGCAGCAGGCCGGCGCCGTTGACGGCGCCGCCGGTGACCTTGTCACCGACGTTGCGGCTCACCGGCAGGCTCTCGCCGGTGATCAGCGACTCGTCGACGTCGCTGCTGCCTTCGGCGACCACGCCGTCCACCGGCAAACGTTCACCCGGACGCACGACGACGAGGTCACCGCTGGCCACCTGCGCCAGCGGCAGGTGCTGCTCGGCGCCGTCGCGGCGCACGCAGGCGGTCTCGGGCCGCAGCGCCTGCAGCGCGCGGATCGCCGCCGTGGTCTGGCGGCGCGCCCGCGCTTCCAGCCACTTGCCCAGCAGCACCAGCGTGATGACGACCGCAGAGCCTTCGAAGTACAGGTCCGGCACGTGATGGCCGCCGGCGCCGAGCAGCGTGTAGACGCTCAACCCGTAGGCGGCGCTGGTGCCGATGGCCACCAGCAGGTCCATGTTGCCGGTGCCGGCGCGCAGCGCACCAAAGCCGGCGCGGTAGAAGCGCGCGCCCAGCCAGAACTGCACCGGCGTCGCCAGCGCCCACTGCCACAGCGGCGGCGGCATCCAGTGCGCGCCCCACAGCAGGGTGATCATCGGCAGCACCAGCGGCGCCGACAGCAACGCCGCCAGCACGACGCGCGCGCCTTCGCCGAGCAGCGGGCCGCGGGCGGCGGCTTCGCCCTGCGGCGCCTGCACCTCGTAGCCGGCGCGCTGCACGGCAGCGACGAGCGCGTCGCTGGCGGTCTGCGCCGACAGCGTCACGGTCGCCACCTCGTTGGCCAGGTTGACGCTGGCCTCCAGCACCCCCGGCACCTTCTGCAGCGCCTTCTCGACGCGGCCGACGCAGGACGCGCAGGTCATGCCCTGCACCTGCAATTGCACGGTGCGCGACGGCACGGTGTAGCCCGCCCGCTGCACGGCCTGCTGCAGGGTCAACGGATCGAAGCCGGCGCCGGCGCGCACGTGGACCGTCTCGTTGGCCAGATTGACGTCGGCCTGCACCACGCCGGGCACCGCGCGCGCGGCCTTCTCGACACGGCCGGCGCAGGACGCGCAGGTCATGCCTTGCACCGGCCAGGAGGATTCCGTCGCGATGGCGGCAGGGGCGGGTGGCGCGGCGAGGGTCGACATCGAAGGCAGGTGGGTCCGGTTTGCGCCGCATCAAGGGTGCTGCACGCACTGTACGGCTTTGTTGCCCGCGCCCCGCCCCAGGCCCGCCGTCGGTGGCACAGTGGCGGCCTTCGATCACCACCGGCGGTGCCATCATGCAAGAGTTCCAGATCCCCAACATGTCCTGCGGCCACTGCGTGCGCAGCATCACCGAAGCCGTGCAGGCGCTGGACCCGGCGGCGCGCGTGACGGCCGACGTGCCGCAGCACAAGGTGCAGGTGGAGTCCACCGCGCAGCGCGAGGCGCTGGTGGCCCGGCTCACCGAGGCCGGGTACGCGCCGGCCTGAGTCGCATCGGGCCGGCGGGGCGGCTGGGTACACTCCACGCCCCCCATGCAGCAGAGCACCGGCATCCACATCACCGACATCGAGTCGGCCATCAACTGGTGGCGCGAGCGCTCGCCGTCGCCCGACGGCATCAGCGCCTGCGCCGAGGTGCGTGCGCTGGCCGAGGTCTACGCGCTGATGGTCTACTACCGCCAGACCCTGTGCGACGAGACCAGCATGCCGGCCCAGGCGCGCACGGCCTGGATGGCCTGGTACGCCAGCACGCCCGACGCGCCGTGCATCGCAATCTGCTCGACGAGCCAGGGCGACGAGACCTGCAAGGGCTGCGGCCGCAGCTTCGACGAGGTGCAGCACTGGCCCGCCTTCACGCCGGTGCACAAGCGCAGCGTCTGGCGCCGCATCACGATGGAGAACACGGCCTGGCGCTTCATACCCTGCTCGGAGCTCGTCACAACCTCGCGCACGTGCCGCGAGTGCACGGACGTGAACACCTTCACGAGCTCGGGGATGATCGCGCCGGC
>JAYUPN010000084.1:0-12671 GCA_043760065.1 Rubrivivax sp. | reverse complement strand
GGCTTTGCCCGCCTGGGCGCAAACTACCTGGAAGACGGCATTCCCCATGTCGAGATGATCAAGGGGGTTTGAAATGGCGACGCACGAGGTCTTCAACCAGAGCCGGCCCTTCGCCGGCTTCAATCTGTTCGAGGCCAACCGGCCCCTGCAGGACGCGCTGCGCACGCACGCACCCGTTCTGGACACCACGCGGCTGCGCGCGCTGGGCGCCGAAGCCGGCAGCGCCGAGCTGCAGGCCCATGCCCGGCTGGCCAACGCCAACGCGCCGCAGCTGCACACGCACGACCGCGTCGGCCAGCGCATCGACGAGGTCGAGTTTCACATGAGCTACCACGCGCTGATGGCGCGCGCACTGCACCATGGCCTGCACGGTACGCCGTGGTCGGGCCCGGCGCTGTCGCACGTCGAGCGCTCGGCGGCCTTCATGCTCTTCACCGAAGCCGAGCCTTCGGTGCTGTGCCCGGTGTCGATGACTTACGCCGTCACGCCCGCGCTGCGCGCCAACCCGGCGTTGCAGGCGGCCTGGGGCCCGAAGCTGGCGGCCACCGCCTACGATCCGCGCTTCGTGCCGATGCCCGGCAAGACCGCGGTGACGATGGGCATGGGCATGACCGAGAAGCAGGGCGGCTCGGACGTGCGCGCCAACACCACGCGCGCCGAGCGCGACGGCAGCGACGCCTGGGGCGAGCGCTACCGCGTCACCGGCCACAAGTGGTTCTTCTCGGCGCCGATGTGCGACGCCTTCCTCATCCTGGCGCAGACGCAGCCGGGCAGCGCGGCCGGCCTGTCGTGCTTCTTCCTGCCGCGCTGGCTGCCGTCACCCACCCCTGAAGGCACGCGCAATGCGATCCGCATCGAGCGCCTCAAGCACAAGCTCGGCAACCAGGCCAACGCGAGTTCCGAAGTCGAGTTCCAGGACGCGCTGGCCTGGCGCGTCGGCGACGTCGGCCGCGGCGTGCCGCAGATCCTGGCCATGGGCGCGCTCACAAGGCTGGACTGCGCCCTCGGCACCGCCGGGCTGATGCGCCAGGCGCTGTCGCTGGCGCTGCACCACACGGCGCAGCGCCAGGCCTTCGGCAAACGGCTGATCGAGCAGCCCTTGATGAAGAACGTGCTCGCCGACCTGGCGCTGGAGAGCGAAGCCGCGACCGCGCTGTCGCTGCGCCTGGCGGTGGCGGTCGACCGCACCGAGCACGGCGACGACGCCCACGAACAGGTGCTGCGCCGGCTGCTCACGCCGGTGGCCAAGTTCTGGATCTGCAAGCGCGGCAGCGCCTTCGCGCAGGAGGCGATGGAGTGCCTGGGCGGCAACGGCTACGTCGAAGCCGAGGGCGAGGGCGTGATGGCGCGCATCTACCGCGAGATGCCGGTCAACAGCATCTGGGAAGGTGCGGCCAACATCATGGCGCTGGACCTGCTGCGCGTGCTGCGCGGCGCCGACGTGGCCGCGGCGCTGCAGCGCGAACTCGCCGACAGCCGAGGTGCACATCCGGCACTGGACCGCAGCGCCGCCGCCGTGCTGCGCCAGATCGAGCAGGCCGACATCGCCGAACCGCAAGCGCGCCGGCTGGCGCGCGAGGTCGCGCTCGTGCTGCAGGCGGCGCTGCTGCACCGGCAGGCGCCGGCGGCGGTGTTCGCCGCTTTCTGCGACAGCCGGCTGGCCGCCGCCAGCGACGTCTTCGGCCTGCTCGGCGCCGGCCACGATCTCGATGCCCTCATCGCGCGCGCCATGCCCTGGACACCCTGATGCCGCCCTTCATCCTGCACCACTACGACGGCTCGCCTTTCTCTGAGAAGCTGCGCCTGATCTTCGGCTTCAAGGGCCTGCACTGGACCTCGGTGAAGATCCCCGTGATCATGCCCAAACCCGACGTCGTGGCGCTCACCGGCGGCTACCGCAAGACGCCGATCGTGCAGGTGGGGGCCGACGTCTACTGCGACACCGCGCTGATCGCGCAGCTGATCGACCGGCACCAGCCGACGCCGACGCTGTTCCCGGCCAGCGCGCCGCTGGCGCCGGTCGTCGCGCAGTGGGCCGACAGCACGCTGTTCTGGACCGTCATCCCCTACGCGATGCAGCCGTCGGGCCGCGCCCACATCTTCAAGGGCGTGGCCTCCGAGGTGATGCAGGCCTTTGCCGCCGACCGCGCGCCTTTCACGGCCGGCATGAAGCGCCAGACGGTGGCCGACGCGGCCGCCAATCTGGAAAGTTACGTGACGGTGCTGAACGCGCAGCTGGCCGACGGCCGGGCCTGGCTGCTGGGCGACGCGGCCTCGATCGCCGACTTCGCCGTCGCGCACTGCGGCTGGTACGTGTTGCGCGCCGGCCCGGTGGCCGACATCCTGCAGCCGCACGTCCACTTCAGCGCCTGGCTTCGGCGCGTGCTGGCGCTGGGCCACGGACACTTCGACAAGATGAGCAGCGCAGAAGCGCTGGCCGTCGCGGCAGCAGCCTCTGCGGCCGCTTCGCACGCGCCCTGTGCCGTGGCGCCGGGCCTCGGCTTCGAGGCCGGACAGACCGTCACCGTGACCGCCACCGACTACGGCCACGACCCGGTGGCCGGCACACTGGTGGGCCTGTCGACCGCGGAAGTGGTGCTGCGCCGAAGCGATCCGCGCGCCGGCACCGTGCACGTCCACTTCCCGCGCGCGGGATTCCAGATCAGGGAGGAGAAGGCATGAGCCACTTGTTGGGCGGCATCGCCGTCATCACCGGCGCCGCCTCGGGCTTCGGCCTGCAGTGCAGCCGCATCGCGGCCAGCCGCGGCATGAAGATCGTGATGGCCGACGTGCAGGCCGACGCGCTGGCCACCGCGCAGGGCGAGATCGAAGGCATGGGCGCGCAGGTGCTGCCGTTCCGGATCGACGTGTCCAAGGCCGTCGAGGTCGAAGCGCTGGCCGCGGCGACGCTCCAGCGTTTCGGCACGCCCAACTTCGTCTTCAACAACGCCGGCGTCGGCGCCGGCGGCCTGATCTGGGAGCACACGGTCAAGGACTGGGAGTGGGTCATCGGCGTCAACCTGATGGGCGTGGCGCACGGCCTGCGCGTCTTCACCCCGCTGATGCTGGAGGCTGCTGCCAAGGACCCTTTGTGGCGCGGCGACATCGTCAACACCGCCAGCATGGCCGGGCTGCTGAACGCGCCCAACATGGGCGTCTACAACGTCAGCAAACACGCCGTGGTGTCGATGAGCGAGACGCTGTACCAGGACCTGGCGCTGCTCACCGAGCAGGTCCACGCCCACGTGCTGTGCCCTTTCTTCGTGCCCACCGGCATCCACAAGAGCGAACGCAACCGCCCGGCCGACATGCCGGCGGCCAAGCCCACGCGCAGCCAGCTCATCGCGCAGGCAATGAGCGACCAGGCGGTCAGCAAGGGCAAGGTCACGGCGGCGCAGGTGGCGCAGGCGGTGTTCGAGGCCTGCGATCACAACCGCTTCTACATCTACAGCCACCCCAAGAGCCTGGCCAGCGTGCAGGTGCGGCTGGAAGACATCATGACGCCGCGCAACCCGACCGACCCCTTCGCGGCCAAGCCGGAACTGGGCATCAAGCTCAAGGCCGATCTGCGCGGCGGCTGAATGCCGCGCGACGTGCGGCACAGCGCGCCGATGACGGCGCCCAAGGGCCGCAGCCGGCGGGAACCTGAGCACTTCAGCAGCCCAGCGCCAGCGCCTGCAGCGGCTTGCCGGTGACGCCGTCGGTGACGACGAAGACGACGCGGCGCGGATGCTCGGGCACGCCGCGGCCGACGCGGAGCTGCGAGCGGCCGGCCTGCGCTGCGGCCCATGCCGGCACGGCCTTGTACAGCCGCACGACGTGGTTGTGGCGCAGCGTCTCGCCGGCGTTCTCGCCGGCCCGCACCTGGCTCACGTGCCGGTCTTCGAGCACTGCCCAGTAGCCGGAGAGCTGTGCTGCCAAGCCGGCAGCGGCAGCCACCTGCGCTGTGACGAGATCGCCGTCGCGGGTCAGCGTCAGGCTCACCTGCGACGGCGCGGCAGCCGGCAACTGCGGCCAGCTGCGCCAGTCGCGGCCAGCGGCCACGACCTGCGGCGTGTAGACCTGCCGGCTACCGGCGAGTCTGGCCAGTTCGTGCTGGCGCGCCGTGAACTCGGGCGAGGCGAAGCGATCCGGCCAGCCCAGTCGGTCCCAGTAGTTGACATGGAAAGCCAGCGCCAACACGTCGGGTCGGCCCTTGAGCGTCGACAGCCACCTGTCGGCCGGTGGGCAGGAACTGCAGCCCTCGGAGGTGTACAGCTCCACCACGGTGGGCACAGTGGCCGTGCTGCTGGCCTGGCAGCCGGCACCGCCGACATCTGCAGCGGACACAGCGGATGCAGCGAATGCTGCGGCGATGGCCCTCATGAAATGGGAGGCGATTTGCTGTCTGGACATCGACGGCCCTTGAAGATCGAGGTGGCGCAACCGTGCAGTCGTTGCAGCCGGGCCCACCTTTCATGCCAGCCGCGCCCACACCACCGGCACCGATCGCACGAGCAGCGCCACCCCCGTGCCGGACAGCAGCGTCAGCACCAGGCGCTTGAAGCCCTCGGGGCTGATCCCGCTGTACAGGCGCGCGCCCAGCAGCACCGGCACCAGCAGCGCCGGCGCCACCAGGGCGAATTGCGGCCACATGCTGCGCGTGACCATGCCCGTGGCGAGGTAGCTGACGAATGTTGCGCCCAGCATCACGAGGTTGAAGTTCTGGATCACGCCGCGCAGCGTGTCCTTGTCCCAGTTGCGCAGCGTGCACCACAGCGTCGGCAGCGGGCCGGTGAGGCCGCCGAGCGCACCCATCACGCCGCCGGCCATGCCGGCCGCGGCGTCGGCCCAGCGGCCGCCGTGCGTGATGCGCGGGATGCGCGCCGACATCAGCATCACCGGGCACCACACCGCCAGCAGCAGCCCGATGCCAAGCTGGAACGTGGCGCTGTCCAGGCGCGGCAGCAGCCACACGCCCAGCGGCAGCCCGCACAGGCCGCCGGCGACCAGCGGCGCCAGCCGGGGCCACTGCATCGGCCGCCGTGTGGTGATCATCGCCACCACCTGCCCGGTGAGCGCGCCGAACACCGCCATCGGCGCGATCAGCTGCGGCGGCAGCCACCAGGCCCAGATCGAGGTCGCCACCAGTCCGAAGGCAAATCCCGACAGCCCCTGCACGAAACCCGCCGCCACCGCGCCGACGATCAACACCCATGCGTTCGTGTCCATGCCGCATTCTCGATCCAGCGCTGCCGTACAGTCGGCCGCGATGCACAGCGCGATTGAAGAACCGACAACCCGCCGCGTTGCCGTGATCGGCGGCGGCCCCGCTGGCCTGATGGCCGCGGAGACGCTGGCGGCGCAGGGCGCGGCGGTCGACCTGTACGACGCCATGCCGTCGGTGGGGCGCAAGTTCCTGCTCGCCGGCAAGGGCGGGCTGAACCTGACGCACAGCGAAGAGCTGCCCCAGTTCACCGCGCGCTTCGCCGAGCGCGCGCTGGAGGTCGCGACCTGGCTGCGCGACTTCAGCCCCGAGGCGCTGCGCGACTGGGCGGCCACGCTGGGCGTGGCGACCTTCGTCGGCAGCTCGGGCCGCGTCTTCCCCGCCGACATGAAAGCCGCGCCTTTGCTGCGCGCCTGGCTGCACCGGCTGCGCGGGCAGGGCGTGCGCTTCCACATGCGCCACCGCTGGCTCGGCTGGACCGACGACGGCGCGCTGCGGCTGCAGTCGCCGCAGGCCGAGGTCCACCTGCGGCCTGCGGCCACGGTGCTGGCCCTCGGTGGTGCGAGCTGGTCGCGGCTGGGCAGCGACGGCGCCTGGTGGCCATGGCTGCAGGCGCGCGGCGCCGACCTGGCGTCGCTGCGCGCGAGCAACTGCGGCTTCGACGTCGACTGGAGCGAGCACCTGCGCCAGCGCCATGCCGGCGAGCCGCTGAAAGGCGTGGCGCTGCACTTCCAGGACTTCCATCAGGCCGGCGAGATGGTGCTCACCGACACCGGCGTCGAAGGCAGCCTGGTCTACGCCGCATCGGCGCGGCTGCGCGAGCAGACCGCGGCGCACGGCTCGGCGATCTTCCACCTCGACCTGCTGCCGGCGCGCGACCTGGCCTGGGTGCAGGCCGAACTGGCGCACCCGCGCGGCCCGCGCTCGCTGTCGACGCACCTGAAGACAAGGCTCAAGCTGTCGGGCGCCAAAGCCTCGCTGCTGTGGGAACTCGTGCCCAAGGCCGCACAGGCCGACCCGGCGCAGCTGGCAGCGTTCATCAAGTCGCTGCCGATCACGGTGACCGCGCCGCGGCCGATCGACGAGGCCATCAGCAGCGCCGGCGGCCTGCGCCTGCAGGGCCTGGACGAGGGCCTGATGCTGAAGGCGCTGCCGGGTGTGTTCGCCGCCGGCGAGATGCTCGACTGGGAAGCGCCGACCGGCGGCTACCTGCTCACGGCCTGCTTTGCCAGCGGCCGCGTCGCCGGGCAGGGCGCGGCGGATTGGGCGCGGCGCGACGCTTGATCGCGCGCCGCGCGACAGGGCCCTACCAGCTGACCTCGCGCTCCGGCGTGGCGCCGATCTTGTGGATCGACAGGTCGGCGCCGTCGTGTTCCTCTTCGGCCGTCAGCCGCAGCGAGGTCACTGCCTTGAGCCCGCCGTAGACCGCGACGCCCGAGACCAGCGCCCACACCACGCCCAGGCCGGTGCCGATCACCTGCGCACCGAACGAGACGCCGCCCAGGCCGCCCAGCGCCGGCAGGCCGAAGATGCCGCAGGCGATGCCGCCCCAGGCGCCGCACAGGCCGTGCAGCGGCCACACGCCGAGCACGTCGTCGATCTTCCAGCGGTTCTGCGTCAGCGTGAACATCAAGACGAAGACCGCACCGGCGACGCCGCCGACGACCAGCGCGCCGGCCGGGTGCATGACGTCGGAGCCCGCGCACACCGCCACCAGCCCGGCCAGCGGGCCGTTGTAGGCAAAGCCGGGGTCGTTGCGACCCAGCAGCGTGGCCACCAGCGTGCCGCCGGCCATCGCCATCAGCGAGTTCACGGCCACCAGGCCCGAGATCTTGTCGATGGTCTGCGCGCTCATGACGTTGAAGCCGAACCAGCCCACCGCCAGCACCCACGCGCCCAGCGCCAGGAAGGGGATGCTCGACGGCGGGTGGGCGCTGATTGCGCCGTCCTTGCGGTAGCGGTTGGCGCGCGGCCCGAGAAAGAGCACGGCGACGAGGCCGATCCAGCCGCCGACCGTGTGCACCACCACGCTGCCGGCGAAGTCGTGGAACTCGGCGCCGGTCAGACCCTTGATCCAGGCCTGGATGCCGAAGTTCTGGTTCCAGACCACACCTTCGAAGAGCGGGTAGAACAGGCCCACCAGCACGCCGGTGGCGATCAACTGCGGCCCGAAGCGCGCGCGCTCGGCGATGCCGCCCGAGACGATGGCCGGGATCGCCGCGGCGAAGGTCAGCAGAAAGAAGAACTTGACGAGCTCGTAGCCGTTCTTCTGCGCCAGCGTCTCGGCGCCGGTGTAGAAGCTGACGCCGTAGGCGACGAGGTAGCCGACGAAGAAGTAGGCCAGAGTCGAGACCGCGAAGTCGACCAGGATCTTGACCAGTGCATTGACCTGGTTCTTCTTGCGCACCGTGCCCAGTTCCAGGAAGGCGAATCCCGAATGCATGGCCAGCACCATGATGGCGCCGAGCAGGATGAACAGGGCGTCGGTGCCCTGCTTGACTTGATCCACGGATGACTCCTCGTTGGCTTGGGCGGACCCGGACCGGTGCACGTGCACCGCAGTCGCGCCTGATGCGCACCAACGGTAGCAATTGACGTGCCTCGGTTGGTGCATCGGTTTGCACCGAAGAGGGGCGGTTTTTGATCTCGGTGGCGTGTCTTGCACCGTGTCAGGGCTCGATGCGGTGCATGGCGGCGTCGCGGCGCCCTCGGCCGCGTCCAGCGCGCGTGGGCCGCGCGCTTAAACTGCGCCGCTTTCAGCCTCCGCCGACTTCCTTGGACAAGATCACCCTGCAAATCGCGGCCGAGCTGAAGGCTCGTCCCTCCCAGGTCCACACCGCCGTCGAACTGCTGGACGGCGGCGCCACCGTGCCTTTCATCGCCCGCTACCGCAAGGAAGCCACCGAGGGGCTGGACGACATCCAGCTGCGAGAACTGGAGTCCCGCCTGGGCTACCTGCGCGAGCTGGAAGACCGGCGCGCCGCGGTGCTCAAGAGCATCGACGAACAAGGCAAGCTGACGCCGGTGCTGCGCGCGGCGATCGAGGCAGCACCCACCAAGCAGGAGCTCGAAGACCTGTACCTGCCCTTCAAGCCCCGGCGCCGCACCAAGGGCATGATCGCCCGCGAGGCCGGCCTGGAGCCGCTGGCCGACAAGCTGTTTGCCGACCCCGCGCTCGACCCGCTGGCCGAAGCCGCCGCCTTCATCAACGCAGAAGCCGGCTTTGCCGACGCGCCCGCCGTGCTCGACGGCGTGCGCGACCTGCTCAGCGAACGCTGGGCCGAGGACGCGCTCTTGGTAGGCAAGCTGCGCGAGTGGCTGTGGGCCGAAGGCTTGTTCCAGAGCAAGCTCGTCGAAGGCAAGGACGGCAACCACCCCGACGCCGCCAAGTTCCGCGATTACTTCGACTACGCCGAGCCGCTGCGCACGGTGCCCAGCCACCGCGCGCTGGCCGTCTTCCGCGGCCGCACGTTGGAGTGGCTGGACGCCAAGCTGGTGCTCGACGAAGAGGCGGTGGCCGGCAAGCCCGTGTCCGCCAAGGGGACACCTTCGGTGTCGGTGGCCGAAGGCCGCATCGCGCGCCACCTGGGTTGGAGCCACGCCGCACGCAAGAGCGACGACCTGCTGCGCAAGACGGTGGCCTGGACCTGGAAGGTCAAGCTCAGCCTGAGCCTGGAGCGCGACCTCTTCGGCCGCCTGCGCGAAGAAGCCGAGACGGTGGCCATCAAGGTCTTCGCCGACAACCTGCGCGACCTGCTGCTGGCGGCACCCGCCGGCAAGCGCGTCGTGATGGGCCTGGACCCGGGCATCCGCACCGGTGTGAAGGTGGCGGTGGTCAGCGACACCGGCAAGGTGCTGGACACCCACACCGTCTACCCGCACGAGCCGCGTCTGGACTGGGAAGGCTCGCTGCACACGCTGGGCCGGCTGGTGGCCACGCACGGCGTCAACCTCATCGCCATCGGCAATGGCACCGCCAGCCGCGAGACCGACAAGCTGGCCGCAGACCTGACGAAGCGCATCGCCGCGCTGGCCCCCGATGCCAAGCTGGACCGGGTGGTCGTCAGCGAAGCCGGCGCTTCGGTCTACAGCGCCAGCGAATTCGCCAGCAAGGAACTGCCCGACCTGGACGTCAGCCTGCGCGGCGCGGTCAGCATCGCGCGGCGCCTGCAGGACCCGCTGGCGGAGCTGGTGAAGATCGACCCCAAGAGCATCGGCGTCGGCCAGTACCAGCACGACGTCAACCAGAGCGGCCTCGCACGCTCGCTCGAAGCGGTGGTCGAGGACTGCGTCAATGCGGTGGGCGTCGACCTCAACACCGCCAGCGCGCCGCTGCTGTCGCGCGTCTCGGGCTTGAGCCCGGCGGTGGCGGCCAGCATCGTTCGCTGGCGCGACGCCAACGGCTCTTTCAGGAACCGCCAGCAGTTGCGCGACGTGACGGGCCTCGGCGCCAAGACCTTCGAGCAGGCGGCCGGCTTCCTGCGCATCCGCGACGGCGACAACCCGCTGGACATGACCGGCGTGCACCCCGAGACCTACCCGGTGGTCGAACGCATGATGGCCAGCGTGAAGCGCCCGGTCAGCGAGTTCATGGGTCGCAGCGACGTCATCCGCACGCTCAAGCCCGAGGCCTTCGCCGACGACAGGTTCGGCGCCATCACGATCAAGGACATCCTGGTCGAGCTGGAAAAGCCCGGCCGCGACCCGCGGCCCGACTTCGTCGTCGCGCGCTTCAACGAAGGCGTCACTGACCTCAAGGACCTGCAGGTCGGCATGACGCTGGAAGGCACGGTCAGCAACGTCGCGCAGTTCGGCGCTTTCGTCGACCTGGGCGTGCACCAAGACGGGCTGATCCACGTCAGCCAGCTGGCGAATCGCTTCGTCAGCGATGCACGCGAGGTCGTCAAGACCGGGCAGGTGGTGAAGGTGCGGGTGCTCGAAGTCGACCTGGCGCGCAAGCGCATCGCGCTGACGATGAAGCTCGACGCGCCGGTGGGCGCGGTGCGGCAGCCCGGCGCCGACAACAAGTTCCGCCCCGCCGGCCGCCAGGAGCAGGGCCGGCGCGCGCCCGAGCCCGCAGGCCAGACGGCGATGGCGGCGGCGCTGGCCAAACTGCAGGGCCGGCGATGAAGGCGCGCTGATGAAAGCGCTGCAGGTCTTTGCCGGCCCGCGCGCCCGCGAGCACCTGCGCCAGCGCGGCCTGTCGCCGGCCGACGTGCGCGTGATCCCGGCTGCCGCCGGCGGGCCCAAGGGCCTGACGCTGCTGCCGCTGGACCGCTACCTGTTTGGCCACTGGCTGCCGCAGTCCCGGCACACGGTGCATCTGCTGGGCGCCAGCATCGGTGCCTGGCGCATGGCGGCGGCCTGCCTGAGCGACGCCGACGCGGCGCTGGCGCAGCTGGGCGAGGACTACATCACCCAGTCCTACCCGCACCGGCCGGGCAAGATGCCGACGGCGCGCACCGTCACCGAGATCTTCGCCCGCCGCCTGGGCGAGCGGCTTGGCGAGCGCGCGGCCGAGGTGCTGGCACACCCGCAGCGCCGGCTGCACGTCTTCACGAGCCGCGGTCGCCGCCTGCTGCACCGCCCGGGCCGCGTCGGCATGCCGCTGGGCTGGCTGGGCGCATTTGGTGCCAATGCGCTGAGCCGCCGCGCCCTGGGCGGCTGGTTGGAGCGCGTGGTGTTCAGCGACCCGCGCGACGCCTTGCCCGTGCCGCTGGCCGACTACCCGACGCGCGGCGTCGAGCTCAGCGCGCACAACCTGGCGCAGGCGGTGCTGGCCAGCTGCACGATCCCCTTTGCGCTGGAAGCCGTGCAGGACGTGCCCGGCGGCCCACCCGGCAGCTACTGGGACGGCGGCATCACCGACTACCACCTGCACCTGGACTACGCCGCGCTGGGCGAAGGCCTGGTGCTGTACCCGCACTTCATCGACCGCGTTGTGCCGGGCTGGCTCGACAAGGCCTGGAAGCGCCGCCACGGCGCCACGCCGGCGCTGGACAACCTGGTGCTGCTGGCGCCGCACCCGGACTGGGTGCGCTCGCTGCCCGGCGGCAAGCTGCCCGACCGCAGCGACTTCAAGGCCTGCCTGAACGACGAAGCCGGCCGCCAGCGCGCCTGGCGCCGGGCCTTGGACGAGAGCCAGCGCCTCGCGGAAGAATTCGCGCAGACCGTGGGCAGCGGCCGGTCGGTGGACGCGCTGCCGCTGCCGTGAGCGGGGCGCCATCGGCTAAACTCGCGGTCATCAGCAACGAACAAGGGCGAGAAAGGCATCATGGTTATGACACCGCGGACTACCCGGCCCCTCTTTACCGAGGCTTGACCCCGTCGCGCTGTCACGTCCCACCTTTTTCCCAAGACAAAGCGCGGCTCCCCCCGCGCTTTGCTGCTTTCAGAGGTTGCCCATCATGTTGAACATCACGCTGCCGGACGGCTCCCGGCGAGAGTTTCCAGGCCCGGTGACGGTGGCCGAAGTCGCCGCGTCGATCGGCTCGGGCCTGGCCAAGGCAGCGCTGGCCGGCAAGGTCAACGGCCAGCTCGTCGACACCAGCCACCGCATCGACGCCGATGCGCAGCTGGCGATCGTCACCGACAAGGACACCGACGGCCTGGAGGTCATCCGCCACAGCACGGCGCACCTGCTGGCCTACGCCGTGAAGGAGCTGTTCCCGGAGGCCCAGGTGACGATCGGCCCGGTGATCGAGAACGGCTTCTACTACGACTTCGCGTACAGGCGCCCGTTCACGCCCGAGGACCTGGCGGCGATCGAGAAGCGCATGGGCGAGCTGGCGGCCAAGAACGAACCGGTGGTGCGCCGCGTGCTGCCGCGCGACGAGGCCGTTGAACACTTCAAGGCGCTGGGCGAGCACTACAAGGCACAGATCATCGCCAGCATCCCGGCCGGCCAGGATGTGAGCCTGTACCGCGAAGGCGCCTTCGAAGACCTGTGCCGCGGCCCGCACGTGCCCAGCACGGGCAAGCTCCGTCACTTCAAGCTGATGAAGGTGGCCGGCGCCTACTGGCGCGGCGACCAGGCCAACGAGCAGCTGCAGCGCATCTACGGCACGGCCTGGCCGAGCAAGGAAGCGCTGGCGCAGTACCTGACGATGCTGGAAGAAGCCGAGAAGCGCGACCACCGCAAGCTCGGCCGCGAGCTCGACCTGTTCCACCTCGACGAGTACAGCCCGGGCACGGTGTTCTGGCACCCCTTGGGCTGGACGCTGTGGCAGGAGGTCGAGCAGTACATGCGCGCCGTCTACCGCGACAACGGCTACCAGGAAGTGAAGGGGCCGCAGATCGTCGACCGCGTGCTGTGGGAGAAGTCGGGCCACTGGGAGAAGTACCGCGACGCGATGTTCACGACGGAGTCGGAAAAGCACGAGTACGCGCTCAAGCCGATGAACTGCCCGGGCCACATCCTGATCTTCAAGCAGGGCATCAAGAGCTACCGCGACCTGCCGCTGCG
>JAYUPN010000083.1:0-4645 GCA_043760065.1 Rubrivivax sp. | reverse complement strand
GGCTGGGCGTGGCGCCTTCGTTCAGCAACGTCATCGGGCCGGTGGCGGCCGGCTTCATGATCGATGGCTTCGGCTTCGCGGCGGCCTACTTGCTGCTGCTGGCACTGCCGCTGGCGACGCTGGTGTCGGCGCGCCAGGTGCCACGGCAGCCGCTGCGCCCGGTCAGCGACGAGACGCGCGCGCAGCGGGCCTGGGACCTGCTGCAGGCACCCGGCTTCAAGCGGCTGTTGGCCATCAACTGGCTGCTCTCGATGTGCTGGGACGTGCACATCTTCGCCGTGCCCGTGCTCGGGCACGAGCGCGGTTTCAGCGCCGGCACGATCGGGCTCATCCTGGGCAGCTTCACGCTGTCGGTGACGCTGGTGCGGTTGCTGATCCCGGTACTGGCGCACCGGCTGGACGAGCGCCGCGTGCTCCGGCTGGCGATGCTGGGCACGGGCGTGGTGTTCGCCCTCTATCCGCTGGCACCCAACGCCTGGCTGATGGCAGCCTGCGCCGGCCTGCTGGGGCTGACGCTGGGCAGCGTGCAGCCGATGGTGATGTCGATGCTGCACCACCTGACACCCGACCAGCGCCACGGCGAAGCCCTGGCGCTGCGGTCGATGGTCATGAACGGATCGAGCACGGCGATGCCACTGATCTTCGGCGCCACGGGCACGCTGCTGGGTGCGGCGCTGCTGTTCTGGGGCGTCGGCGCCGCGGTGGGTTCGGGCTCGTGGCTCGTGCGCCGCCTGGTCAGCACCAGCGGGCGCACGCGCTAGAAGCGGATGGTCCCCGGCGCCGGTGCGCCTTCTTCGGGTGACGGCGCCGCCGGCCGCGGTGCGGCCGCGGCGGGCGCCGGTGCAGGTGCAGGCGTCGCTCGCTCCACCAGCGGCGTCACCACCGGCGGCTGCCAGCCGCGCGGCAGCTTGTTCTCGCGCGGGTAGCCCGCGACGTCGAGGTACGACGACCAGTCGGCCTCGGACAGGCCGCGCAGTGGCTGCGCGCCGATCGTCAACGCCGGCACCGTGCGCCCGCCGACCAGGCGCTCCAGCGCCGCGGCGTCGTCTTCGGTGACGATGCGGCGCTCGGTGTAGGGCACGCCGCGGGTCTGCAGCAGCAGCCGGCCGGTGTCGCAGGGCGTGCACGCGCTGCTGGTGAACAGCGTGACCGGGTGGCGCTGCGTGGGCGCGTGCAGTTCGGCCGGCAGTGCGGGCTCGGCGGCAGCGGGGGTGGTGTTCCTGCCCAGCCGGCCCATCGGCGTGATGCGCACGTTGGCGGCGATCGGCGGGCGGTCGGTGTAGGTCACGCTGCCGTCGGGATTGACCACCTTGTACTGGCTCCACGCCGGGGCGGCCGCACCCGCCAGCGCCAGGGCTGTGGCAAGGGCGGACAGGCGTGCGATCGAGAGTGTCATGGTGCGGAGCCTTCCAGGGGATCGGGCGGTGGTGCAGTCGGTTGCGCGGGGTTCCATCGTTATCGGCTCGACAGCCGCGATTCTGAACGCTTCAATCTAACCGAGGCCGCGGCAGCGCTCAAGTCGGCGCTGCTTCGGCGTGCAGGGGCCGGCTCAGGCCAGCCCCTGGTGGCGCAGCAAGGCGTCGAGCTGCGGCTCGCGGCCGCGGAAGGCGCGGAAGCTCTCCATTGCAGGGCGGCTGCCGCCGACCTCCAGGATCTGCTCCCGGAAGCGCAGGCCCGTCGCCGGGTCGAACACGCTGCTCTCCTCGAAGGCGCCGTAGGCGTCGGCGGACAGCACCTGCGCCCAGGCATAGCCGTAGTAGCCGGCCGCATAACCGCCGTCGAACAGGTGCGTGAAGCTGTTGACGTAGCGCGCGAAGGGCGGCGCGGGTTCGGGCTGGACCTCGGCGCAGACCTCGTCGGCCAGCTGCTGCGCGCGGCCGCTGGTCTGAGGCTCGGCGTGCAAGCGCATGTCGAACAAGGCGTACTCGCACTGGCGCAGCAGGGCCAGGCCGCTGAGAAAGTGGCGCGCGGCGACCATGCGGTCGAAGAGCGCACGCGGCAGCGGCTCGCCGCTGTCGGCATGGGCGCTCAGGCGCTGCAGCACTTCCCATTCCCAGCAGAAGTTCTCCATGAACTGGCTGGGCAGTTCGACGGCGTCGTGCTCGACGCCCGAGATGCCCGCCACGGCGCGTTCGTCCACCGCGGTCAGCATGTGGTGCAGGCCGTGGCCGAACTCATGGAACAAGGTGATCAGGTTGGCGTGCGTCAGCAATGCCGGGCGGCCTTCGACGGGCGCCGCGAAGTTGCACACCAGGTGCGCCACCGGCAGCTGCAGCGTGCCCTCGGGCCGGCGCCAGCGGCCGCGGCATTCGCCCATCCAGGCCCCCGACACCTTGCCCGGGCGGGCGTACAGATCGAGGTAGAAAGAAGCCACGCAGCGCTCGCCGCGCCAGACGCGGTAGAAGCGGACGCTGTCGTGCCAGACGGGCGCCTGTTCGGCGCGGATGGCGACGCCGAAGAGCGTCTGGACGAGCTGGAACAGGCCTTCGAGCACGCGTGGTTCGGTGAAGTACTGGCGCACCTCCTCGCTGCTGAAGGCGTAGCGTGCTTCCTTGAGCTTCTCTGCCGCGTAGAGGCGGTCCCAGACCTGCAGGTCGGGCAACGCGAGCTCGCCGGCCGCGAAGGCGCGCAGCTCGGTCAACTCCTTCTGCGCCGCAGGCCGCGCCCGACGCGTCAGGTCGCGCAGGAAGTCCAGCACCTCGGCCGGCGTGCGGGCCATCTTGGACACCAGCGCCAGGTGGGCGTAGGTCTCGTGGCCGAGCAGACGTGCTTCTTCCTGGCGCAACTCGAGCAGCTCTTGCACCAGCGACGTGTTGTCCAGCTCGGGCGGCCCGAACTCGCTGGCGCGCGTGTTGTAGGCGCGGTAGAGGCGCTCGCGCAGCGCGCGGTCGTCGGCGTAAGACAGCACCGGCACGTAGCACGGTGCCTTCAGCGTCAGCTTGAAGCCCTCGCGGCCCTCGGCCTGCGCCGCGGCACGCGCGGTCTGGCAGACATCGGCCGGCACGCCGGCCAGTTCATTGGCGCTGGCAAACCAGGCGTAGGCATCGGTGGCGTCGAGCACGTGCTGGCCATAGGCTTGCGACAGCGCGCCGCAGCGGTCCTGGATGGCGGCGTAGCGTTCGCGCGCCGCGCCTTGCAGTTCCGCGCCGCCGAGCACGAAGTCGCGCAGCGCATCGCTCAGTGCCTTGCGCCGGGCCGGCGGCAGTTGCGGGCCCTGCGCCGCGGCCACCGCCTTGTACTTGGCGTACAGCCGCTCGTCGGCGCCCAGGCGGGTGTTGAAGTCGATGACACGGCCCAGGTACTGTGCATGGGCCGCGCGCAGCTCGGGCGTGTCGGCCACGGCCTGCAGGTGGCAGACGTGGTTCCACGCCGTGGTCAAGCGCTCCACCGGCACGTCCAGCAGCAGCGCCAGCGTGTCGCAGTCGGCGGGCACGGCAGGGCCGACGGCCTTTTCGAGCGCCGCCTCGGCATCGGCGAGCAAGGTGTCGAGCGCCGGGCCCACGTCTTCGGGGCGGATGGCATCGAAGGCCGGCAGTTCGGTGGCCTGCAACAAGGCGTTCATGAAGCATCCTTCGCGGCTTGCAGGGTGTTGACGAGCAGCATCGTGATGGTCATCGGCCCGACGCCGCCCGGCACCGGGCTGATCCAGCCGCTGTCGCCGAGCGCCTGGCGCACGGCATCGAAGTCGACGTCGCCGCACAGCTTGCCTTCGTCGTTGCGGTTGATGCCGACGTCGATCACGATGGCGCCGGGCTTGACCATGTCCGCCGTCACCGTGTGGCGGCGGCCGACGGCGGCGACCACGATGTCGGCCTGCCGCGTGTGCACGCCGATGTCGGGCGTGCCGCTGTGGCAGACCGTGACCGTGGCGTTGGCTTGCAGCAGCAGCAGCGCCATCGGCTTGCCCACGGTGTTGCTGCGGCCGATGACGACCGCGTGTTTGCCCTTGATCGGCACGCCGGTGCTTTCGATGAGCTTCATGCAGCCGCAAGGCGTGGCCGGGCGCAGTCCCGGCAGGCCGGCCATCAGCTGGCCCGCCGAGTGCACCGAGAAACCGTCGACGTCCTTGGCCGGCGCGATGGCTGCGATCACGGCCTGCGCATCGATGTGCTTGGGCAGCGGCATCTGCACCAGGATGCCGTGGATGCGCGGGGCGGCATTCAGCGCCGCCACGCGGGCCAGCAACTCGGCCTGGGTGAACGTGGCCGGGTACTGCTCGAGCACCGAGTGCAGGCCGTGATCGGCGCAAGCCTTCACCTTGTTGCGCACGTAGACGGCGCTGGCAGGGTCGTCGCCGACCAGGATCACGGCCAGACCGGGCTGGCGGCCGGCGGCGGTCAGCGCGGCGGCTTCGCGGCCGACCTGCTGTCGGAGGTGTTCGGAGAGGGCTTTGCCGTCGATCAGTTGTGCGGGCATGGTGCGGGTCGGCAGTTCTTTGCGGAGGTCCAGAAACGACCAAGGCCGCATCCAGCGGCCTCGGTCTCGGCGGTCGCAGGTGTCTTGATCAGGCCTTCGTCTGCGCGCCCAGGGCGATCTTCAGCAGATCGGCCACCGTGTTGGCGTTGAGCTTTTCCATGATGTTGGCGCGGTGCGCCTCGACCGTCTTGATGCTGATGCCCAGGTCGTCGGCGATCTGCTTGTTCAG
>JAYUPN010000082.1:0-12775 GCA_043760065.1 Rubrivivax sp. | reverse complement strand
CGCAGGTGCTCGGGCAGCGGCAGGTGCACGGGCAGTCGCGGCCGGCCGGTCGCCGGCAGCGCGGCCGGCGGCGCCAGCACGCTGCCGTGGCGCAGGTCGGTGATGCCGGCGCTGCGCACGCGGCCCAGGCGCGCCAGCGGCGCAGCGTAGGGCGTGGCGCCCAGCAGCACGTCCAGGCCGTGGCCGGCGCGTTCCAGCGGCGCGCCCTGGTGCGGTGTGCCCAGCAGCACGAGGTCGCTGACCTGCGCCGGCCACTGTTGCCCGGCCGCGGCGTCTTGCGCCAGCGCACTGCGCGCCAGCAGGCCGCCCATGCTGTGGCACAGCAGCACGACACGTTGCAGCGGCTGTGGCCAGGCGGCGAGCAGCTGTTCCATCAGCTGCGCCAGCTCGGCGCCGTTGACGTGCACCGCTCGGCCGCTGTTGTAGCGCAGGTAGACCGGCGTGTAGCCGGCCTCGCGCGCCAGCAGGGCGCCGTGGTCGTGGCCGTCGCGCGTCCATTGCAGGTCGTTCATGCACAGGCCGTGCAGCAGCACCAGCAGGCGCGGTCCGGCGTCGGGCAGCGCGGCCTGCAGGGCCTCGCGCTGCAGCGTCAGCGCGCGGCCCTGGTGGCGCAGGGTCATCAAAGTCGCCAAGGGGTTGTGCGTGGCCGCCAGGTGGTCGCCCAGCACGCCGTTGAGCGCGGCCAGCACGGCTTCGCGTTCGCGTTGCGGGGGTGCCTCGGCCACGCCCGCAGCAGGCTGCAGCATCGGTGCCAGCAGGCCCAGCAGGCCGTCGACGCTGCCGCCGACCAGCCTCGTCACGCCGCGCACGGTCTTGTAGACGAAACCGCTGATGCCCAGGATGCCGCCGACGCGTCCGTCCTGCGCCGCGCCGGGCAGCGTGGCGATGCGCTCGTGCATCGCTTCGACGAGATCCGCCAGCCCGAGCGTGGCGTCGGTGGCCAGCCGCGTGGCGCCGCGCAGATCGGAGACGTGGCGGTGGGCGCGGGTGGGAGGGCTGTCGGGCATGCGGCACAGTGTAGGCGGCTGTCGCGCGGCGGCCTGGGTGGGCCGGCTTAAACTGCGGCGACAACGACATGAGCTCCGGCCATGAAACAGAAGACCGCAGCATCGCCGGCCCAGAGAGGGAGTCATTCGAGGGCCGCCGCGCCACCTGGGGCCGGCAAAGTGACGCTTGAGATGGTGGCGCAGATGGCCGGCGTGTCGCCCAGCACGGTGTCGCGCATCCTCAACGGCACCGCGGTGGTCAGCGACGACAAGCGGCAGGCCGTCGAGCACGCCATCGCCACGCTCGGCTTCGTGCCCAACCCGGTGGCGCGCGGCCTGGCCGGCGGCCGCACGCTCAGCGTGGGCGTGGTCACGCAGGCCATCGACAGCCCGTTCTACGGCGGCGCGCTGCGCGGCATCGAGGACGAGCTCAGCAACGCCGGCTACAGCCCGCTCTTCGTCAGCGGGCACTGGAACGCCGCACACGAGGCGCGCTGCATCGACGTGCTGCGGTCGCGCCGCGTCGACGGCATCATCGTGCTCACCGGCCGCCTGAGCGACGCGGCGCTGAGCACGCTGGCGTCGTCGATGCCGGTGGTCGTCACCGGCCGCAGCCTGCAGGCGCCCGGGCTGGCGTCGCTGAGCTTCGACAACTTTGAAGGCGGCCGTCTGGCCACCCACCACCTGCTGCAACTGGGCCACCGCCGCATCGCCTTCATCACCGGCGACACGCGGCACCCCGACGCCAAGGAACGCCAGCGCGGCTACCGCGCCGCGTTGGCGGCCGCCGGCGTCGCGCACGACCCGACACTGGTGCTGACCGGCCAGTACACCGAGGACAGCGGCCGCCTGGCCGTCGAGCGGCTGCTGGACAGCCGCGCGCCCTTCACGGCCATCTTCGCCGCCAACGACCAGATGGCCTTCGGCGCCTCGCTCGGGCTGCACCGGCGCCGCCTGCGCGTGCCGCAGGACGTGTCGCTGGTGGGCTTCGACGATGTCGCCGGCGCGCTGTTCTCGATCCCGCCGCTGAGCACCGTGCACCACCCGGTGGTGGAACTGGGGCAGATCGCGGCCAAGGCCATGCTGCAGCTGCTGGCCGGTGCGGTGCCCGAACTGGCGCTGCCGGGGCCGCGCTTCATCGTGCGCGAGTCCACCCGGCCGCCCAAGCAGGGCTGACGCCTCGCGCGCACCGCGCGCCCGGCCGACGTACGCTCGACCGACATGGCAACGGGCGCTCCACCGTCCCCCAAGCGTCGACCGGGCTGGGTCTTCGGACTGGCGGCGCTGCTGCTGTGGCTGCTGTGGATGCTGGGCGGCCTGCTGGCACCGCGGCTGGCGCAGGCGATGCAGGGCCACGAGACGCTGGCGGCCTGGCTGTTCCTGGCCAGTTCGGCGCTGGCGGTGGTGCTGCCGCTGCTGAGCAACCTGCCGCTGGTGCCGGCGGCCGTGCAGCTGTGGGGACCGGGCTGGACCGCCGCAGCGCTGCTCGCGGGCTGGACACTGGGCTCGTGGCTGGCCTTCGTGCTCGGCCGTCTCGTGCGCCACGGATGGCTGCAACACGCGCCCGGGCTGCGTCAGGCCACCGACGTCGACCGCTGGATCCATCCACGGCATCCGGTGGCGTCCCTCGTGCTGCTGCGCGTGGCGTTCCCGATCGACGTGCTGTCGTTTGCGCTCGGCGTCTTCAGCGCACAGACCACCGTGGCGCGGCTGCTGGTGTCGACGCTGATCGGCGCGGCGCCGTTCGCCGTGCTCTTTGCCTGGCTGCCGCAGCTGCGCTGGACCTGGCAGCTGGCCTTGCTGCTGGCCGGCACCGTCGTGTTTGCCGGCTATGCGACTTGGATCGGCCGCGTCAGGCGCCGCCTCGAAGCGCAGGCGCCGTCGCGGCCACCGGCCTGAAGGCCGAGCGGCGAAGGGCACGCGTCGCCGCCGAGTCCGCACTAACCCTTGATTGACAGCCGGAGGTCGCCTCCTTACAGTGTGAAAGCGCTTTCATGGCGAGCGCCGTCATTGCCAGCGCTTCGCCCTGCCACATGCACCCCGCACCCCCACCCATCAGCCGCCGACGCATCGCCCAGGGCCTGGCCAGCCTGGCGCTGGCGCCGGGCGTTCGTGCGGCTGCGGCGCCGAAGCTGCTGACGGTGGCTGCCTTTCCGGCAGTCGACAAGATCGTCGAAGCCGCCATCCCGGCCTGGAAGCAGCTGCGCCCGGGGGTCGACATCAAGGTCGTCAGCCGCCAGTTCGCCGACCACCACACCGCGATGACCACCGCGCTATCGACCAGCTTCTACCTGCCGGACGTGATGGCGCTGGAGGTCGGCTACGTCGGCCGCTTCGCGCAGGGCGGCGGGCTCGAAGACCTGGCCCGGCCGCCCTACGACATCGGCCGCTTCGCCGCGCACTACGTGCCCTACGCGCTGCGCCAGGCCACCAGCCGCAACGGCGCCATCGTCGCTGCGCCCACCGACATCGGCCCCGGCACGCTGCTCGTGCGCAGCGACATCCTGGCCAAGGCCGGCATCAGCGACGCCGACATGACACGCTCGTGGGAGAGCTACGTCGCCGCCGGCCTCCGCATCAAGCAGGCCACCGGCGCCTACCTGCTGGCGCATGCACGCGACATCAAGGACATCGCCATCCGCACCGACATCCAGCCCGGCGAAGGGCTGTACTTCGACAAGGACTCGCGCGTGCTGGTCGCCACGCCGCGCTTCACGCGCGCATTCGAACTCGCGCGCCAGGTGCGCAAGAACAAGCTCGACGCCAAGGTCTCGGCCTGGAGCAACGAGTGGAGTGAAGGCTTCAAGCGCGGCACGCTGGCCACGCAGCTGTCGGGCGCCTGGCTGGCCGGGCACCTCGCCAACTGGCTGGCGCCGGCAACCCAGGGCCAGTGGCGCGCGCTGCAGTTGCCCGAGGGCTCTTTCGCCGCCTACGGCGGCACCTTCTTCGCCATCGCGCGCGGCGCGCCGGCGGCCAACAAGTTGCTGGCCTGGCAACTGATCCAGCTGCTGACGCTCGACCGCGCCATGCAGCTGGCGGCCTTCAAGTCGCAAGACGCCTTCCCGGCACTGGTCAGCACCTACGACGACCCCTTCTTCGAGCAGCCGCTGCCCTTCCTGGGCGGCCAGCCGGCGCGTGCGATGTGGCGCGAGGCCACGCGCCACATCCAGGCCGTTGCGGTGCACAAGCAGGACGCCTTTGCCGGCGAGGTCATCGACACCGAACTGGACAAGGTGCTGGACCACGGCAAGGACGTGGCCACGGCGCTGGCCGACGCGGCGCGGCTGCTCGAAAAGCGCGCCCGCCGCTGAAGCCGCTCGCCGCACCTGTCCAACATGAAGCTGCCCCGCCTGTCGCCCGAGTGGACACCGTACGTGCTGCTGAGCCCGTTCGTGGTGCTGTTCCTGGTCTTCGGCATGTTCCCGCTCGTGTTCTCGCTGTACCTCGCGTTCCAGAGCTGGGAGCCGACCGCCGGCCTGGGCACGATGCAGTTCGTGGGGCTCGAGAACTTCGCCTTCTCGCTGCAGGACGAGTGGTTCTGGAAGAGCCTGAAGAACACCGCCTGGCTGGCGGTGGCCAGCGGCGTGCCGCAGCACCTGGTGGCGATCCCGCTGGCGGTGTTCATCCACACCAGCTTCAAGCGGCTGCGCAACGGCGTCGTCGGTGCCTACTTCCTGCCCTACATCACGAGCACGGTGGCCATCGCCATCATGTTCAGCTCGCTGTTCTCCACCGACTACGGCATCGTCAACACGATGCTGGGCAAGTTCTTCGGCGTCGCCGCCATCGACTGGCTGGGCGCGCCCGAGAACATCAAGCCGGCGATCGCGATGATCGTCTTCTGGCGCTACGTGGGCTTCAACGTCGTGCTGTACCTGGCGGCGCTGCAGACGATCCCGAAGGACCTGTACGAAGCGGCGACGATGGACGGCGCGGGCCGGCTGCAGCAGTTCTTCCACATCACGCTGCCGAGCCTCAAACCGATGATCTTCTTCGGCGTCACGCTGTCCGTGATCGGCGGCCTGCAGCTGTTCGAGGAGCCTTTCATCCTGACCGGCGGCCGCGGCGGCTCGGACCAGTCGGGCATGACGACCGCGATCTACCTGTACCGCATGGCCTTCGACTTCAACGACTTCGGCGCCGCCAGCGCGATGTCGTGGCTGCTGTTCGTGGTCGTGGTGGTGCTGACCTGGTTGACGAACAGGGCCTTCAGGCCACGCGGGGCCGGTGGCTGAGATGAGCAACGACCGCCTCGCGCCCTGGGCCGCCTACGTCATCGTCGGCATCGGCTCGCTGATCATGCTGGCGCCGTTTTACTTCATGTTCGTGTTCGCCACCCAGTCGCGCACCGAGATCTTCAGCCTGCCGCCGCCGATGTGGTTCGGCGACGACTTCTTCAACAACCTCAAGATCCTGACCGACCGCATCCCGTTCTGGCGCAACCTGGGCTGGAGTGTCTACGTGGCGGTGCTGTCGACGGTGCTGACGCTCTTGTTCTGCAGCATGGGTGGCTACGCCTTCGCCTGCTTTGAGTTCCGCTTCAAGAACGCGCTCTTCGCCTTCGTGATGGGCACGATGCTGCTGCCCAGCTTCATGAACATGATCCCCACCTTCATGATCATGGACGTGCTGGGCTGGATCGACCAGCCGCGCGCGCTCTACATCCCCGGCGCGGCCAGCGCCTTTGGCATCTTCCTGATGCGCCAGTTCGTCGGCACCTCGGTGCCCAAGGACCTGATCGAGGCCGCGCGCATGGACGGCTGCAGCGAGCTCGGCATCTACTGGCGCATCGTGCTGCCGCTGCTCAAGCCGGCGCTGGGCACGCTGGGGCTGATCACCTTCATCGCCAGCTGGAACAACTTCATCGGGCCGCTGATCGTGATGCGCAGCCCCGAGATGTACACGCTGCCGCTGGCGCTGCGCAGCCTGCAAAGCCCGGTCGACACCGAGTGGGGCGCGCTGATGACCGGCTCGGCCATCGCCACCCTCCCGCTCGTCATCCTGTTCGTGCTGTCTTCGCGTCAGCTGATCGCCGGGCTCACCGCCGGCGCCGTCAAGTAGCCACCTGTCCTGCACCCATGCACCCTGCCATCCCGTCCGAACTCCTCGACGCCTTTCCTGCCGACTTCGTCTGGGGCGTGGCCACCAGCTCGTTCCAGATCGAAGGCGCTGCCGCCGAGGACGGCAAGGGACCGTCGATCTGGGACCGCTTCTGCCGCATGCCCGGCGCCATCGCCGACGCCAGCGACGGCGACGTCGCCTGCGACCACTACCACCGCTGGGCGCAGGACCTGGACCTCATCGCCTCGCTGGGCGTGGACGCCTACCGCTTCTCGATGTCGTGGCCGCGCGTGCGGCCCACCGGCGCCGGCGCCTTCAACGCCAAGGGGCTGGATTTCTACGAAAAGATCATCGACGGCCTGCTGGCGCGCGGCGTGCAACCGCACCTCACGCTCAACCACTGGGACCTGCCGGCCGAACTGCAGGCCCGCGGCGGCTGGGCCGCACGTGACACGGTGCACCGCTTCGTCGAGTACGCCCAAGCCGTGGCAACCCGCTTCGGCGACCGCCTGGCCACCATCACCACCCACAACGAACCCTGGGTCATGGCCACGCTGGGCCACGAGAGCGGCATCTTTGCGCCCGGCATCAAGGACCGCGCGGTGGCGATGCAGGTCTCGCACCACCTGTTGCTCAGCCACGGCCTGGCGCTGCAGGCGCTGCGCGCCCGCGGCTGCCGCGCGCGCCTGGGCATCGTGCTCAACCTGTCGCCCATCGGACCGGCCACCGACAAGCCCGAGGACGCGGCCGCGGCTCGGCTCGAGGACGGCAAGCTCGTGCGCTGGTACATGGACACGTTGTTCAACGGCAGCTACCCGGCCGACGTGTTGGAGCACCTGGGCGCCGACGCGCCCAAGGTGCAGGAAGACGACCTGGCGCGCATCGCCACGCCGATGGACTTCCTGGGGTTGAACTACTACACGCGCGGCGTGGTCAGCGCCAGCGGGGCCTGGGACGTGGCCAGCAGCGGCCATGCGCTCACCGACATGGGTTGGGAGATCTACCCCGACGGCCTGACCGAACTGTTGCTGCGCCTGAAGCGCGACTGGAAGGTGCCGCCGCTGTTCGTCAAGGAGAACGGCGCTGCCTTCAAGGACACGCTTCAGGACGGCCAGGTGCACGACGCCGACCGCACCGACTACATCGCGCGCCACATCGCCGCCGTGGCCCAAGCCCTGCGCCAGGGCGTGCCGATGGAGGGCTACATGGTGTGGAGCCTGCTGGACAACTTCGAGTGGGCCAGCGGCTACGTCAAGCGCTTCGGCATCGTGCACGTCGACTACGCCACCCAGCAGCGTACGCTGAAGGACAGCGCGCTGTGGTACCGCGAGTTCCTGCGCCAGCAGCGGCTGCGGCGCCAGGCCGCCGCCAAGCTGCCTCTCGAGGTCTGAGATGAAGCCCCCAAGCTCACTTCGTTCGCTGCCGTGCGGCTTGCAAACCGCAAGGCGTTCGCCAGCCGCTCGCGAGCGCGCAGGCGCGCGCTCGGGGCGGGCTCACCCCCCCGAGGGGGCGCTCAGTACCTTCGGAACGGCCGGGCGGTACTGAGATGGGACGACTCGCCCTGCGCGGCATCCGCAAGAGCTACGGCGCGGTCGACGTCATCCGGGGCATCGACCTCGACGTCCACGACGGCGAGTTCCTGGTCTTCGTCGGCCCCAGCGGCTGCGGCAAGAGCACGACGCTGCGCATGATCGCCGGGCTGGAGAGCATCACCGCCGGCGAGCTGCTGATCGACGGCCAGCGCGCCAACGAGTTGCGCCCGGCCGACCGCGGCACGGCGATGGTGTTCCAGAGCTACGCGCTGTACCCGCACATGACGGTGGCCGAGAACATGGGCTTCGCGCTCAAGATGGCCGGCGTCGCCAAGGCCGAGCGCGCGCAGCAGGTGGGCCGTGCGGCCGAGATCCTGCGCATCACCGAGCTGCTGGAGCGCTTCCCCAAACAGCTCTCCGGCGGGCAGCGCCAGCGTGTGGCCATCGGCCGCGCCATCGTGCGCAAGCCCAAGGTCTTCCTGTTCGACGAGCCGCTGTCCAACCTGGATGCCGCACTGCGCGTGAACATGCGCATCGAGCTGACCAAGCTGCACCGCGAGCTCGGCGCGACCATGATCTACGTCACCCACGACCAGGTCGAGGCGATGACGATGGGCGACCGCATCGCCGTCTTCCACGCCGGCGTCGTCGAGCAGCTGGGGCCGCCGCTGGCGCTCTACAGCCGCCCGGCCAACCGCTTCGTCGCCGGGTTCATCGGCGCCCCGCGCATCAACTTCGTGGACCGGCCAGCCGAGGGGGCTGCGGGTGCACACCGCTCGCTGTGGCAGCAACTGGCAGTCCATCCGGTGGCTGCGCGCGCACAGTGCATCGGCCTGCGTCCGGAGCACCTGCACGTCGTGGGCGCCGACGGCGGTGCACCCGCTGGCGTGGAGCTGGCGGAGCACCTGGGCGACGTTTCGATCCTGCACCTGCGGGTGGAGGGCCTGTCCGAGCTGCTGGCCGCCAAGGTGCCCGCCGGTCGTACCCCGCCGGAAGCCGGTGCGCGCGTGGGCCTGATGGCCGATGCAACCTGGGCGCTGCCCTTCGGTGGCGACGGAAAACTGTTGTCTTGAAGAGATCGGATGACCCGATGAACGACACCTCACGCCCGGGCTGGACCCTCGTCTGGCACGACGAATTCGAGGGCCACGCCGTCGACCGATCGAAGTGGGACTTCGACCGCGGCAACGGCTTCTACGACTACAAGAACCACGCCTGGGTGCCCGGCTGGGGCAACGAGGAGCTGCAGTACTACACGGACGAGCCCGAGAACGTGCAGGTGCGCGACAGCTGCCTCTACATCCGCGCCGTGCAGGCGCCGCTGCACGGTTGCGGCTACACCTCGGCCCGGCTCAAGACCAAGGCACGCGATGGCCGCGTGCTGTTCGGCAAGCAGTACGGCCGGATCGAGTTCCGCGCCCGCGTGCCCTGGGGCAAGGGCCTGTGGCCGGCGCTGTGGATGCTGCCGGTCGAGGACAAGTACGGCGGCTGGGCCGCCAGCGGCGAGATCGACCTGATGGAGATCGTGGGCGAGAAACCCGAGGAGGTGCTCAACAGCATCCACTTCGGCTCGACCTACCCGCGGCGCTCGCTCATCACCAAGCCCCACCCCTTGCCCGAAGGCAGCCTGGTGTCGGACTGGCACCTCTACGCCGTCGAGTGGGAGCCGGGCGAAATCCGCTTCTTCGTCGACGAGACCCACACCTGCACCTACCGCCACTGGTGGAGTTGCAGCCGGCTGGACGACGGCATGGGTGTGGAGGCCGCGAGCGAGGCCGACCTCAACCCCTGGCCGGCGCCTTTCGACCAGCCGTTCTACCTGGTGATGAACGTCGCCGTCGGCGGCAACTTCCCCGGCGTGCCCAACACCGCAACGCAGTTCCCGGCCGAGCTGGTGGTGGACTACGTGCGCGTGTACGACAGGGTGGGCGGGTATGGTGCCGCGGCCCCGCGCGACCCGGGCTTGATGCCCTGGGAACCCGGGCATGAATCCGAGCGGCGCACCTGAAGGGCGCGTGAACAACCTGATGCTGGAGACGAACCCGATGAGCACCCCCACAACCGATGCCAACCGCCCGAGCGCCGGCCACGGCGGCTCGCAACCCTGGGCGCCCGCTTTCGCGCCCGGTGGCGCCGCGCATGCGACCACTGCACCCGCAGCCCACAGCGGCGGCAGCACGGGCACCTTCGTGCCCGGCTCCGGCACGGCAGCGGCCAAGGCTGTTCCCCTCGCCCCCGCGGAACGTGCCCGCCTGGACGAAGCCTTCCGTGCCACCCTGGCGCGGGGCGTCCATGGTCTGTGCTTCAGTCCGTACCTCGAAGGTCAGGAGCCCGGCTCGCAGATCAGCGAAGCGCAGATCCGCGAGCGTCTGGCGATCGTGAAGCCGCACACGCAATGGGTGCGCACCTTCTCCTGCACCGACGGCCATGAACAGACACCGCGGGTGGCCAAGTCGATGGGCCTGAAGACGCTCGTCGGCGCCTGGCTCGGCATCGACCGCGAGATCAACGCGCGCGAAATCGCCGGCGTGATCGACGTGGCCCGCGCCGGCCATGCCGACCTCGTGGCCGTGGGCAACGAGGTGCTGCTGCGCGGCGACCTGACGGAAGACGAGCTCATCGCGCACATCAGGCAGATCAAGCAGGCGCTGCCCGGCGTGCCGGTGGGTTACGTCGACGCCTGTTTCCTGTTCGAGAAGCACCCGCGTGTCACGGCCGCGTGCGACGTGGTCATGACCAACTGCTACCCGTTCTGGGAAGGCTGCCCGCGCGAGCAGGCGCTGCCCTACATGCAGAGCATGCTGGCGAAGACGCGCGCTGCGGCGCCGGGCAAGCGCGTCCTGATCAGCGAGACCGGCTGGCCCGACCAGGGCAGCGCGTTCCACGGCGCCGTGCCGGGCACCGAAGCGGCGATGCAGTACTTCGTCGACACCGCCGCTTGGGCCGAGCGCGAAGGCATCGAGTGGTTCCACTTCGCCGCCTTCGACGAGGCCTGGAAGGTGGGCGCCGAAGGCGACGTGGGCGCCTTCTGGGGCTTGTGGAACAAGGACGCGCGACTGAAGCTCGGCTGACATGAGTCCAGTGCACCGCGCCTTTGTGCTGCCGCAGGGCAACGCCATCTGCTACTCCGGCTACCGCGAGGGGCAGAGCCCCGACAGCCGGATCTACCCGTCGCCGGACCAGATCCGCGAGGACCTGCACCTGCTGGCGCGGCACTGGCCGCTGCTGCGCCTGTACGACTGCAGCGTGCACGCCGAACGCGTGCTGCAGGTCATCCGCGATGACGGCTTGCCGCTGCGCGTGATGCTGGGCGCCTACCTGGGCGCCGAGATGAACAACTTCGGCTGCCCCTGGGGCGGCACCTACAGCGAGGAACAACTCGAAGCCAGCCGGCGCGAGAACCTCGCCGAGCTCGAACGCCTGGTGATGCTGGCACGCCAGCACGAGCAGACGGTGTTCAGCGTCGCCGTCGGCAACGAGGCCACGGTGGACTGGACCGACCACTTCGTGCCGGTGCCGCACATGATCGAGTATGTCCGCTGGGTGAAGCAGCGGCTGCAGCAGCCGGTGACTTTCTGCGAGAACTACGTGCCCTGGCAACACAAGCTGCGCGACCTGGTGCCCGAGCTCGACTTCATCTCGCTGCACACCTATCCGGTGTGGGAATACAAGCACATCCACGAAGCGCTGGACTACACGAAAGAGAACGTGGCCAGCGTGGCGCGCCTGTACCCGGGCAAGCCCATCGCCATCACGGAGGCCGGCTGGTGCACCAACAGCAACGGCCGCGGCATGCACGCCGAGCACGCGGTGCAGGAGTTGCAGGCCCTGTACTACCAGGACCTGATGGACTGGACCCGTGCCGAAGGGCTGCTGTGCTTCGTCTTCGAGGCCTTCGACGAGACCTGGAAGGGTTCCCCCGACCCGCTCGAGCCCGAGAAGCACTGGGGGCTGTTCACCCAGGACCGCCGGCCCAAGCTCGTGGTCCGCAGCCTGTACCCCAAGCTGGAGCCGGCACCAGGGGCACACGCATGAACGAACCGGTGACGATGCACACCCACCGCACGCCCGACGTCGCGCTGTGGGACCAGTACCGCGCGTTGCGCGAGCAGTGGACGCACGAGGACACTCTCGTCAACCACCGCGTGAGCTGGCTGATCCTGTCGGCGGGCCTGCTGTTCACCGCCTACCGGGCCGAGGCCGCCAGCAGCGGCAACTGGCTGGCGCTGGCCTTCCCGCTGTTCGGCATGCTGGTGGCGGCACTGATCGGCGTGGCCATCCATGCCGCGCTCGCGGCGGCAGACGACGTGCGGCGGGAGTTCGAGCGCGCCGGCCTGGCCGACCTGTGCCCGCTGGCCCCGGCCAGCCGTCTGGCGCGGCGCGGCCGCTGGGCCGCCAAGGCGCTGCTCTTCGTCTTCGGCGCCATGTGGCTGCTGGCGCTGCTCGGCAGTCTCAACGATTGATGGGCGTGCGAGTGCCGCGCCTCGCAACAGAAAGCAATGCATGACCGTATCCGCCACCACGGCCGCCCACAAGATCCCGTTCGGCCAGAAGGTCGCCTTCGGGCTGGGCATGCTGGCCAACCAGATGTTCCCGGCGGCGCTGGGCATCTTCATGGTCGTGCTGGTGCAGGACATGGGCTTCCCGACCTGGATGTGGGGCATCCTGTTCTTCCTGCCGCGGGCCTATGACGCGGTGCTCGACCCGATCATGGGTTTCGTCTCCGACAACACGCGCTCGAAGTGGGGCCGGCGCAGGCAGTACGTGTTCGTCGGCGCCATCATGCTCGGCGTGGCCTTCGTGGCGATGTGGCAGCTGCACCGAAGCGACGGGCTGAGCTACAACTTCGCCTACTTCCTGTTCTGGTCGCTGGTCTTCTTCACGGGGCTGACGGTGTTCAGCATCCCCTACGTGGCCATGGGCTACGAGATGAGCGACGACTTCCATGAGCGCACCAGCATCATGGCCGTGGCGCAGTGGATCGGGCAGTGGGCCTGGGTGATCGCGCCCTGGTTCTGGGTCGTGATGTACGACCCGACCTGGTTCGAGAACGCCGACGCCGCCACCCGCGCGCTGTCGGTCTGGGTGGGGGTGGTCTGCATGCTGCTGGCCATGGTGCCGGCCGTGTTCCTTCCCAGCCGCTCGACCCAGGACGACACCCACCTCATCCCGCTGACCTGGGCCAGCGTGGGCCTG
>JAYUPN010000081.1:0-12816 GCA_043760065.1 Rubrivivax sp. | reverse complement strand
CCTGCCAAGCGGCGCACCGCGAAAGCCTGAAGCCCCTTCATATGCCCAAGATCGGCCACTTCATCCTGCATTCGAACGTGATGCCGCCCATCACCGCCGGCCGCTACGAGCTGGTGAGCGAGATGAGCGGCGTGCCGTTCGACGTCGAGCCCGAGCACACGCATTTCCACGTCGCCGCGCCGCGCTACACGATGCCGCCGGAGCAGATCCTGTCGAGCTTCCCGCCGGCCAACGCCGAGGGTGCGTTCGGCGACCGGCTGCCGCAGGTCGTGCTCAAGCGCCGGACGCTGCCCTGGGAGCGCAACCCTGCCGGCGGCACCAACCCGTCGCCGGTGCCGTGGCTCGCGCTCGTCGTGGTGGCCGAGGGCGAAGCCGAGCTGTCGGGCGCCACGCCGGTGGCCGAATGCGTCACGCCCGGACTGCGGCCGCCGCTGCCCGAGCCCGCCGACAAGGACGTCGAGCAGAGCCTCTACCTCGCCGTGACCGAAACGGTGCTGAAGAAGATCTTTCCCTGCGAGCAAGACCTGCCGCTGCTCACCCACGTGCGCCAGGTCGACGTGCACGACACCGAACTCGCCAACGGCGACGACGATGGCTGGCTCGCGGTGGTGCTGGCGAACCGGCTGCCGGTGTTCGACAAGGCGAGCGGCAAATCGGTGCGCTACATGGCCTGCCTCGTCAACGTCGAAGGCCAGTTGCCGTCGCTGCCCAAGCCGCAGCCGTTCCTGCCGGTGTTCGAGTGGACGCTGGCGCAGGACTGGAGCGTGCTCGCGCAGGCCAACATGTCGGGCGGGCCCGACGTGCAGGTGATGGGCGGCAAGGGGCAGGGCGTGGTGGCGGGTGCATTGCCGCGCGCCGGACTCTCCCGTGCCGCGGCGCGCGCGAACGCGGCGACGGCGCCGCGCGCGGTGCCGGCCGGCGTGCAGGGTTCGGCGTTCGCGCAGTTCGTCGCTGCCAGGCCGGCCACGCCGGTGGGACAGGCGCTCGACGGCGCGGGCGCGCTCGACCAGCCGGCCGTCGGCGCGCAGTGGACCAAGGCCGCCCCGCTGTCGCAGGCCACACAGACCATCGCCGCCGCGGCGCTCGACCCTGACGCCAAGCGCCTCGTGCGCAGCACCATGGGCATCGGCTTTCGCTACCCAATCCAGCTTTACGCGACCGAGAAGGTGTTCCGCTTCCCGGTGCTCGCGCACTGGTCGTTCACCACCAACGAAGGCGCTACCTTCGAGACGCTGATGCAGGACGTGGACGTGGGCCTGCTCGGCGCCGCGCCGAACCCGAAGCCGAAGAAGGCTCCGCTGCCCGGCCAGCCCGACCCGCTGGCCCCGCCGCCCAAGCCCGAAGGGCCGGAGATCGTGGAAACTGGCCACATCGGCCTCGACCACACCACGCGCCGTGGCGACGCGGTGCGCGCCTGGTACCGCGGCCCGTGCGTGCCGTTCCCCACGCCGCGCCACGGCGGCACGGTGAAGAACGCGAGTGCCGAAGTGGCGCTGCCACTCGCGCACAGCGCCGATCAACTGCGGCGCACGATTCCGGATGGCCGCGAGGATTTGGCGCTCGCGGCGGCGTTCGAAATCGGCCGCCTGCTCGCGTTGTCGCAGCTGTCGGTGGTGTCGGCGCTGATGCGCTTTCGTGCCGAGCAGTTCGGCGCCGGGCGCGTTCGCGAGCTGCTGGCGCAGGTGCTGCCGTTCCCGCTGCCGGGGCTGGGCGGCGCGGCGCATATGCGGCCCGATCTCGGCCGCTTCGTCGCGCTCGAGATGGTGGGCACGATGGCGAAGAACCCGGCCGCGATGCTGGGGCCGCGCCGCCCCGTCGCCGACCCCGGCCGCCCGCTCGAGGTGGAGGGTGAGCTCGACGTGGTGATCGCCGCCGGCCTCGGCATCGACCTCGCCGCGTTGAACAAGCGCGCGGCGAGCGTCGGCGTGCTCGCCGCGCTCGAACAGACCGCCGTGCCGCTGGCGCTCAAGCCCGGCCAGGCGCCCAATCCCGATGTCACGCTGACGGCGTTGAAGGGCGCGCTGCAAGGCGAGCTGACGCGCAAGCTGCGCGTGGCGCTGCCGCAGGCCGTGGTGGGCGGCGGCGCGATCGGCGGCGGCACCATCGTCCGCCACGGCCGGGGCGGTGCGCCCGCGCCGCGTGCGGCCGAGTCCGATGCGCTCGACCAGCTGATCGCCGCCGCAGCCGCAGCAGCAGACGACGATGACGACGAGGAGGCCCAGCGATGAAGTCCTTCGTAAGCGCGCAGGTGGCGCTGAAGGCGGCCACCCAGGCCGCCAAGCTCTACGCCGACGTCGCGACAGACGACGACCCCGACGACGGCCTTCACGTGGTGCCGGGCGAGCTGCGGCGCTTTCTCGCCCGCCTGCGGCTCCTGCATGGGGTGCCGTTTTCGTACCTCGTGCCCGATGTCGAGCTGCTGCCGCCGGAGTCGATGCGCTTCTTCTACATCGACCGCGCGTGGACCGACGCGCTGGTGCAAGGCGCGCTCTCGGTGGGCACGGTGTCGACCGCCGACCGCGCGCAGCTCGAAGCCGTGTATCCGCACATCCGCACCGAGGTGGACGAGGCCGAACGTGCGCTGCGCCGCCCGCTCGGACAAGAGCGCCTCGAAGGCGCCGGCGGCACCATCACCGGCTTCGTGATGCGTTCGCGCGCCGTCTCGGGCTGGCCCAACCTGCACGTGCGCGCCTACGCGGTGGACGTGGTGGCGGACGACGCGCTCACCACCGCCGCCGAGTCGCACCCGAGCCGCCTGAAGGTGCTGCGCATGGAGCGCCTCGCGCCCGCGGTGCTGTTGGTGCTGATCGACGGCGTGCCTGCGGTGGTGCACGTGGAAGAGCCGCGCCAGGGCATCCAGTTCGGCGCCCGGCTCGACGCCACCGCGCCGCCGGCGCAGCGGGCCGCGCGGGTGCGCTTTCGCAACAAGAACACCGGCAACCTGATCGGCGCCGCCGACGCGCCGCTGACCGATGCCAACTCGGTGCCGGTGCCGTTCCGCGCCGGCGCGCCCGGCGTCATCGATCTTGCGGAATTGCGCAAGCGCCTGGCCAAGAAGGCCCCGCCGGTGCCGGCCGAGCCGCCGGCGCCGACGCTCGCGCCGAACGAGTTCGCGCTTCAGATGCTGCGCTTTCCGTACCGGCAGGTGTTCGGGGATCCGGAGAACAAGCAGGGCAGCAAATTCTTCGGCCTCGACACCTTCAAGGCCACCGTGTCGCTCGTGACCTGGAAGGCCGCGGTGAAAACCAACCTGGGGCTGTGATGGCAGCGACGAAACGAGTGGCGAAGAAGGTCGTCGCGACGAAGGCCGCGGCGACGCCGATGGCCGCGGCCATCAGCCCCGATGTCATCCGCGAGGCGGTGCGCGGCAAGCGCTTCCTCGCTGCCGACCGCGCCGCGCTCGACGTGGCCGAGATCGCCACCTGGGACCGCTACCTGCTGCGCGAGAGCCGCCTGCTGGTGCCGATGGACGTGCAGGCGCTGTACGTGCCGCCAAACGGCACCGAGCCGATGGTGCGGCTGCCGATGCTCGTGGCCAACGTTGGCACCGCCCCCGTCACCGACCCCGAAGCCGGCCTGCCCGACCCCTTCGACGCCGGCCTGCCGCGCCCCGGCGGCGTGCACCTGCACTGGGCCATGCCCGACGCGCTGCTGCGCGGCACCTTCGCCGACCGTGCCGACGCCAGCGTCAACCGGCTCGCGCTACCGGTGCTGCCCGATCGTTTCGTCGTGCTGCGCATCGTGCTGCCCAAGGGCGCGGTCGAGCCGGTGCTGACCGGCTGGGTGATCGAAGCCGACCGCGCCGTCGCGGTGCCGCTCGCCAAGTGGGCCGAGGGCAATGCCGCCGCCTCGGCGGCGCAGGCAGCCGGCGCATCGATCCCGCGCCCGGACCTCACCGGCACCGTCGGGGGCTCGCTCGCGTGGGCGGCTGTGTACGACGCGGTGCTCAACCGCTTCGCCTTCCACGATCCGCTGTCCGACCTGCCGACGGTGGCGCCGCAAGGCGTGGACGGCGACAACGCCGCTTATCTCGTGGCCGGCTGGTGGAGCGAGGCCTCGTTCGACCCGCTCGACGCGGCGCGCAGCAACACGAGCCTGCACGAGCTGCTCGAGCGACTGCGCTGGCGCCTGATGTACGAGTGGGGCGACGAAAGCGCCGCCCGCGCGCAGCAGGAACAGCAGGACGAGTTGCGCCGCTCGCTCGGCCTGCGCAGCGGCACCCGATGGGCCGCCACGCGGCCGGTTTCAGTTGCCGCGCGCGCCGCGGCGGGCGCCGCGCCGTTCGTGCCGGTGGACAAGACGCTCGTCGTCGCCGACACGGTGAAGACCGCATCGGTTTTCTCGACCGATACCGGCCGCCGCTTCGTCGCGCCGCCGTGGCACCTGCGCTCCTCGCTGCTGCACGGCACGGTCTACGGCGTGCCGGTGGCGGGCGCCGTCACCATCGACCGCCGCCCGGCTGCAGGCGACGTGAGCGCCGCGCTCGGGCACCACGACGACGACCTGCTCGCCGCCTTCGCGTCGGCTGCCGGCGCGAGCCCGGGCCAGCGCCGCGCCACCGAGCGCCTGATCGCCGCCTTCACGGCGCAGAAGGTGTCGCGCCTGGGCTCCGCCGACGGCCTGGTCGAGCTTGAGGAGGCCGAACACGCGGGTGCTTTCGTCTCGCTGCCGTCGGGCTCGGCCGGCAACGACCGCTACCTGCAGCGCGTGCAGACCGGCGGCGGTGGCGGCCTCGGCATCGGCCGCAAGCGCGCCACCGACGTGGTGGGCCTGGCGATGCAGAGCGCGGCGCTCGGCAAGGTGGCGCAGTCGCAGTCGCAAGCACCGGCGGCGCGTGGGCCGGGCGCTCCCGCCGGCAGCAGCGCATTCGCAGCCGACCTCGTGTTCGCGATCAAGAGCAAACCGACACTGATCCAGGCCAGCGCCGCCGTCATCAACGACCTCGCCCGCTCGCGCGTGGGCGAGGTGCTCGCGCCCACCGAGGCGCGCGTGGTCTCGCGCCCGTCGCCGCGCTGGACGTTCCCGAGCGAGCCGATGGTGGCGCTGCGCGGCGCCGGCCGCAGCCTCCGCCACGGCCACGACGGCCGCGGCTCGGCCGACGGCAAGCTCACCTGCCGCTGGCCCACCCACACCATCACCGAAATCAGCGGCCTGATCGCGCCCGACCGTTTCATCCGCTCGCTCGCCAACGGCAGCCTGCCGGGCGAGGTGTTGCTGCTCGCGCGCGAGGCGCTGCTGCACGACCCCTATCACGACGAGTGGGTGGCGGCCGCGTTGGCGCCGCCGGGCGCGGGGCGAACGTCCGTGCTCACGCGGCTGAAGGCCGAGTCGGTGCTGCGCTTCGGCGCCGACGGCACCTACGACGGCACCACGGTGGCGTTGGGCCCGAAGCTGCCACGCACGCGGCGCGGCAGCCGTGCCCCGGCGCAGCCGCTCGAGCCCGGCGTGCGCGAGCAGCAGACGCTGCTGGCCGACGAGTTCCGCCGCTTCTCGATCTACAAGGGCGCCGATCCCGACCTCGTCGCCATCACCACCTGGGCCCAGCCGTGGGTGCCGTTGTGGCTCGAGTGGCAGGTGGCGGTGGAGGGTGTGGACCCGGCCGCGCTCGCCGCGTGGCGCCTGGGCGCGGTGGACGTGGAACATGGCGCGGGCAGCATCGACGGCGGCACCGTCACGCTGCGCGGCCGCGCGCTGCTGACCACCGGCGCCGCCAGGACTCTGCACGACGCCATCGACGACTGGCTGCTGAAGGAAGAAGCGCTCGACAAGCCCGGCGCCGGCGGCGGACTGGTCGACGAAGCCATCGAAAAGGCGTATCGCGATCTCGACACCGCGGTGCGCGATCTCGACCTCGTCACCGCTGCGCTCGACGGCGTGCGCACGCAGCTGCTCGGCCTGCCGGTGAGCGACGGCCTGCGTCGCTCCAACAGCGGCGGCGCCTTCGTCAACCCGACGCCGGTGGCGCCGCCCGCGATGCTGGTGGCCGGCGCGCTGCGACTCGAGCGCGCGCGCCTGCTCGACGCCTTCGGCCGCACGCTCGAACTGCCGGCCGCGGCGCTCGGCAAGGCGGTGGTGCCGACACGCGCCGCGCTCGACGCAAGCCCCGCAGCCTTGGCGATGCCGACACGGCTGCTGCGGCCGGCGCGCTGGCTGTTTCGCCTCGTCGAGGCGGGCACGCCGGTGGGCGCCGAAGGCATCGAAGCGCGCGTCGACCAGGTGGACGCAACGCTGCAGGTGAACCCGGTGGCCGGGTTCTTGCTGCCCGATCACCTCGACGAGAGCCTGGAGGTCTTCGGTCTCGACGGCGCGCCGGTCGGCGAGCTGCTGCACGAGGCGGTGAGCGGTGGCGTGGTGTGGGAGATCGCGGCCGGCCGCAGCGGCCCGGCCGACGCCGGCCCGCACCACGACCTGCCTCCGGCGCAGCGCGCGCTGGCCGACTTCGCCTCCGCGCTGGTGGCGGCCGACAGCGGCGCGCGCGGCGGCCAAACGCTGGAAGTGAGCGGGTTGAAGGAAAGCGCGTTGTCGGCGCTGCTGCGCGCCATCGACACCACGCTGTGGACGGTGGACAGCATGGCCTCGCTCGGTAGCGAGCACGTGGCGGGCCTGGTCGGGCGGCCGATCGCGGTGGTGCGGGCGCAGTTGCGCCTGGAGCTGATGCCGCCGACCGACATCGACCTCACCGACCCCGCGCGTGCCGAGGAGTGGGCGGCCGCCGAGCGGGCGGCGCAGCGCCATGCGTTCGCGGTGCGCATCGGCGAACTCACGCGCAGCGACGACGGAGTGCTCGGCTTCTTCGTCGACGACGACTACACGCGCCTGCGCCTCGTCGACAAGGTGATCGCCGCCACCGCCACTGCCGCGGGCCGCAGCCGCGGCCAGCTCGGCCAGCACGCGAAGGCGTCCGACATCGAGGTGCCCGACCCCATCGAGCATCCGTACGTGATCCGCACCGACGAGGCCGACACGCTCGAGTTGCACATCGGCCAGACGGTGACGCTGACGATCCTGCTGCACCCGTCGGGCAAGGCCACCCTCAGCTCGGGCCTCCTGCCGCGCAAGGCGCTGGCGCTGGCGCGCGAATGGGTCGGCAAGGGGCTGGCGGCGATCGCGCCGTCGCTGCGCACGGGGCCGGTGCTGGTGGAAACCGACCTCGACCCCGAAGGCCAGGTGCGACTGCCGAAGGTGAGCGTGTTCGGCAAGGACCAGAACTTCCTCTGGCGCGACACGCCCGCCACCTGGCGCACCGACGCCATCCTCGCCGCCACGCAGACCGCGCTGATGCCCGACGAGCCGCCGGCGTTGCGCGAGGGGTGGATTCGCGTTGCGCCGCCGAAGGCATCTCCAGCGGGAGGGGCGACATGAGCGCGCATGGCCGCTCCAAAGCGCACATCCCGCAGCGCGCAGCGCGGAGGGTAGTCCAGTGAGCCGCTACGACTGGCCGACTTCGGGGCGCGCCGGCTCCCGCAAGCCCGACGATGCGCGCGGCCGCGGCCGCTTCATGGCGCGCCGGCGCCAGGACTTCGACGTCGAGGGCGCACGCGCCGCCTCGCGCGGCGGCCCGCAGGCGCGCGCTCCCGGCAGCCGCGCGCCGGCGAGCTCGCGCACGAACCTGTGGATCCCCCTCGGCCCGCAGGTGGTGGTGAGCGCGGACACCGGCTCGCCGCGCATCACCGGGCGTATCAATGCGCTTGCGGTGCACCCGCAGGGCGAGCGGCTGTACGCGGCGTCGGCCAACGGCGGGGTCTGGTACTCGGGTGACGGCGGCGCGAGCTGGCGTTCGCTGGCGGGGCTGGCCGAAACCGACACTGCCGGCATCGTGCGTCCATCGCATCGCAATTCGTGCCACGCCATCGCGGTCGCGTGGGGCGCCGACGAAACCAGCGACGAGGTGTGGGTGGGCAGCGGCGAGGTCAGCAGCCCGATCGACGGTCAGCCGGGCAGCTCGCTCGGCGGCGTGGGCATCCTGCATGCGCTGCATCCGGCCGTTCCTGACGAGCCCGACCCGTGGAAGTTCGAGGCCACCAACCTCGCGGGCAGCGGCGTCTTCAAGGTTGCGCTCGAGCCGGGCGGCAGCACCGTGCTCGCGGCCACGCGCATCGGGCTGTTCCAGCGGCCGGCCGCGGGCGGGCTGAACGCGCCGTGGAACCTGGTGCAGGCGCCGCCGTTCGACGGCTACCGCGGCCAGTGCAGCGACGTGATGTGGACTGCGGCGGTGCCAGGCGGTGCGCCGGCGCGCGTCTGGGTCTGGAAGATGGACGGTGTCGATGCGGGCCTGTACTGCCGCGACATGGGCACGCGGCCGGCCGCCGCTTTCGTTCGCGTCCTGTTCGTCATCCCGGCCGACACCGTGTACCAGGCGCTGCGCGGCGCGCTCGCCGCCTCCACGCCGCTCACGCAGGTGTGGGCGATGTCGGATGCGGGCGACAACGTGCCGCCGGCGCTCTACCGCGTCACCAACACCAGCGCCGCGCCGGTCGCCGCGCCCGTGGTGGTGACGGACAACATCGTTACCGACCAGGGCCACTACGACATCGCCATCGACGTCGATCCCGCCAACCCCAACCGAGTGGTGCTCGCGGGCAGTTTCTTCGATTTCACCACCGGCGAGAACGTGAACATCGTCAACGAAGCGGCGGCCATCTTCGTCGGCCACGTCGCGGCCATCGGCGGGGTGCTGACGTATGGACAGCCTCGGACCGCGCTCGGCCTCGGCACCCACCCCGACGTACACGGCGTGTACTTCAGCAACGGCGGAGCGCGACTGTGGGCCGCCACCGACGGCGGCGTGCACCGCTCCGATCGCATACAGGACAGCGCCACCGGCGCGCCGCCGTCGACAGCGGCCTTCTACCCGCGCAACGAAGGGCTGCAGGTGGTGGAGAGCAACTACGTCGCTCACAACCCGCTCAACGAGGGCTTCGTGGCCGCCGGCCTGCAGGACAACGCCAGCGTGCTGCGGCTTTCGGGCAGCGTCTGGAAGCGGGTGCCCAACATGTCGGGCGACGGCGGCGGCCTGCTGCCGCGGCCGCTCAACGCGCAGGAGTGGATCTGCCAGTACGTGAACGGCAACTGGTCCACTTCCGACGGCGTGCTGAGCGACGGCGACATGCTCACCCGCGGCGCCGCGCTGTCGACGAACGAGCTCCAGGAGTGCGCCTTCTATTCCACCGCCGCCGGCATCGCGACGACGCGGCCGTCGGCGGCGGCCACGCATCGGATCGGGCAGGTGATCTTCGGCACCACGCGTGTCTGGTACTCCGAAGAGACGCGATTGATCGCTGCCGCCGCGCTGTCCACCTCGCTCGGCCTGGCGTGGTTCACGCTGCCGAGCGGTACGGACCCGCTGCCCGGCGATGCCAACGCCGGCCTGCGCGCCAAGCAGGACGATTTCGGCCAGCCGATCACGGTTTGCCGCTGGCAAGACCGCAACGTGGCCTGGGCGCTCGGCGAGGGCAAGTTGATGCGCTACGCGCGCGTCCCCGGCTCCGACGACGGCGGCCCGCCCGGCACCTGGAGCCGCGAGACCATCATCCAGAAAGATTCGGCCAGCTCGCGCCGGCGCGAAGACCCGCTGCGCGCCTCCGCCGTGTGGACCGACATCGCGGTCAACCTCGACCCGCCGACAGCCGCCGGCCAGCCGCGCCCGCACGGCACCAAGGGCGCGGTTTACCTCGGCAACGTCGGCAAACCCGGCGACAACGCGGTCGACACGCTGTGGTGGTTCGACGGCACGAGCAAGTGGTTCAAGACCGGGCTGCGCACCGACAGCGCGGGGGTGCCGGCGCCGGTCACGGCGATCGTCTGCGACCCTGCGTTCCCGGAGCAGGTGTACGTCGGCACCACCGTCGGCGTGTGGCTCGGCCTGCGCACGCAGATCGGCAACGCCGATCCGGCGTGGACCTGGCACAAGCGCTTGAACGGCCTGCCCGAAGCGGCGGTGGAAGACCTCGCGATCTTCAACGACAGCCAGATCCGGCTACTGCGCGCCGCCATCGCCGCGCGCGGCGTCTGGGAGCTGCGCTTGGACCAGGCGGACGTGGCCGACACCACCTACCTGCGTTGCCACCAGGACGACCTGCGCTATCGAAACTCGGCCACGGTGTTGCAGAACGACGGCCGCACCGCGCGGTCGTGGCACGGCAGCCCCGACGTGCGGCCGCGCGCGGAGCCGCTCGCGATGGCCGCGCCGGCGACCTTGCCGTGGGGCATGACCGCGAACGCGGCGCCGCTGATCAACGGGTCCCGCCCGCAGCGGCTGGCGCGCTTCCAGGCCGCGCTGCGCTCGGCCCGTAATGACTTGCGCGTGGTGCCCAACGGCCGCTGGGACGCCTACTTCAGCGAGGTGCTGCGCGACCTCGGCGCGCCGGTGGTCATCGTGCCGGCCGCTGCAGGAACGCCTCAGCTCGCGGTGCCCACCATCGACAACGCGTTCTGGAACGCCGCGATGAATGCACCGCATCCCGGCGCGCCGCCGCACTCACTGCGCGAGCCGTGGGGCACCGGCGTGCCGACCGAGGCCGACCTGATCGACTTCTACGGCGAGGTTGCCGAGGGCCAGTTGGGTGCCGCGTCGATGACCTTCGGCCGCCAGCGCGCCATCGTCGACGTGGTGGTGCACCACCGCGGCCTGCTCGACCGCCCGGGCGCCGACATGCGCGTGGTGCTGCTGCGCTGGAGCGGTCCGGCCGCAGCGCTGCCGGCCAACCCCACCACTTGGACGCTCGAGGACGCCGCCGGCAACGTGCCGTGGACACAGGCCGTGAACCAGGCGCTCAACAGCGATGCCGGCACCACCGCACTTGGCGTCGGCGCCGGCTGGAGCTTCGTTCGCACCACCGGTCAGACCCGGCTGTGGAAGAGCCTCGGCACGCAGACGCTCGACGCGCTGAACTCCGGCACCGTGCAATTCGACGTCGATCTCGCCACCGGGGTGGCCAACAACCGCGTCGTCGTGCTGGTGGCGGTGCTGCGAGTCGGCGTCGGCGCGTCGGCCGACATCGCCTTGCCCGCCGCCATCACGCTGCAGCAACTGGCGCTGACGAGCCCGAACGTGGCGGTGCGCTCGTTGCACCTCACGCCGTAGGCTTGGGCGCGCATGCAGGGACGGCCGCGTCGAGCGGCGCGGCGCAGCCAGCTCCATGAGGACACCGAGGACTTGCAACTCTTCTTCCGTCGCGTTGCCCAGGATCTTCGGTCGGACCGTTCAAGCGCCCGCTTCCGGTCGAAGGGACAAGGCATGTTGCGTGCCTGCTTTGGGTCGGGAGTTCCAGTTGGAGCCTCGGTCAGCAGGCGCTCGGCGAGCTCATCCGCTTGGGGCGTTGGCAAAGGTCAGCAGTGCGTGCGAAACCGGCCGTTGGTCCGAGAGGTCGCTGTTGCCCGGATGACCGCAGTGTGTCGGAGACCGTGAGGTGAGGGTGCGGTCATCATCGACCGCAACCGCTGCCTATGCCGTCGTCCAGTGCTGTTCGCTGAAGGACGGCAACGGTTCGGACGGGTCACTCCCTGCGGCCAACTGAACGCCCCTTTGCGACGGGCAACAGTCGGTCGCTGGCACCCGATTGAGGTCCGTCTCGTTGCGAACCGCAGGTGATGACCGGCATCCCGTCGCAGCGGAAGTCTGGCGTGGCATCCCGCCAATGTTGGGCCAGGTCCTACTCAAAGACTCACCGAACGCAGCCACCGGCATCTGGCCGACTGCTGAACCCTTGAAGCGCCGCGCTGAGGCGTTTCGAATTGGGAACTGCTTGGCCTGCCTGCCGCGCCCTTGCCGGCGCGTCGACTGAGCGCCTGCCAGCGCGCCGGCAGACGGGCGGTAAGTAGCTCGGCACCGCCGGATCTTCCCGCTGGCAAGCGGTCGTACGGGCGCTCGCTGTCATCACGAGCTCGATTGCGCGTTCTCGACTTTCCTTTCCCCGGCCGTGAGCGCCGAGCCCCCACTACTTGGCCCGTTCTTGCCGGACTTTCTGGGAGACACGCCAATTCGGCAAACCTACCCTTGCTTCTCGACAACGGCACACATCGCCGTCCATCGAGAAGGTTCACCGATGCAATTTGCTCTCTCTCTCCCGCGAGAAACGTCGATGGCAAATCAGATCGACCGCGACGAGCACACATCAACTGTCCAGACCCGCGTCTGGATCGAGGAGCACGGCTGGCTCCATCGACTCTTCAAGTCGCCGGACAACACGTCGCCGAAGTTCCGTTTTCCCGACCTGCTCAGTGCATGCGTCTCGCTGGCGGTGACCAGCGATGAAGGCCAGCGGCGACTCGTCGAGTACCTGGTCACGCAGCTTACCCTGCGTGACCCGAGGACCGAACGCCGCAGCTGCGACATCTGGAGCGCCCAGTTCGATCAGCTGATGCAAGCGCACCGCGCTCCGTGGAACCGGTTCCCGAACCCCATGTTCGAGCTCGATCACCTGAGCACCGCATGTGTCGCCCTCGCCATGTCGCTGCCGGACGGCGAAGCCGTAGTCCTCCGCCAGGCGCGCATGAACCTGCTCGCACGGTCAAAGGCCAGCGGCCTTCCAGTGAACTGACACCGATGAGCCGCATCACTCGCCCACTCCTCGTCGCATTGACGGCGTGCTCAGCGGCCGTGCCGTCCGTGAGTTGGGCGTGCTGGGAAGAGGCCGAGCGCCTCTATGGCGTCTCGTCGAATCTCCTGTACGCCGTCGCTCGCGCCGAGTCCGACCTGAACCCTGCTGCCGTGAACCGTTCGCACAGATCGCGCACCGGCACCTACGACATCGGACTCATGCAGATCAACAGCAGTCACCTGCCCAGACTGGGTGCCGCCGGCATCACTGAGCGCGA
>JAYUPN010000080.1:0-12829 GCA_043760065.1 Rubrivivax sp. | reverse complement strand
GGCGCAGGCCGTGCCGCTGGGTCAGCTGCTGCCGTGGCTGGCAGTGGGGCCTCTGCTGGGCTTGTTGGCGATGCGTCCCTTGCTGGCCAGGCGGTAGGGCTGCGCAGACCGGTGCCCGGCAGCGCGCAAGAATCGGGCTGCCATGATCGACCCCGCTACTTCCACGCAAGAGGCCATCGCATGGCCGCGCGGGCGCCTGCGGATGTTGGGTGCCGTCGAGTTGCGCGACGCCGCCGGGCGGCTGGTGCGTCTGCAGACACGCGCTGGCCAGCGATGCCGACGCAATCCAGCAGGCGCAGGGCGCAGGCCACGCCGGACGCGCGGCAGCCCTTTACCTGGGCGAGCTGCTGCCGGGGTACTGCGACGAGTGGGTGCTCGAACACCGGTCGCACCTGGCGGCAAAGGCCGAGGCGCCGGCCGAGCGTGCCGCCGTGCCGGCGTTCGCAACGCCCCCTGCCGCGACTCCGCCCGTCGCTCGCCTGTCGCGCTACCTGACGCGGCTGATCGGCTTCGACGCGGCCGGTGCCGCGCCTTGCGCGCTGCTGGCGCAGCAGCGCCTGGTGGTGCTGCGCGGCCCGGGCGGCCGCGGCGCCGCGCAAGTGAGGGCCTCGATGAGCAACCCCACCGTCGTTGCGATGACCAAAGGTGCGGCCGCCGAAGCCGCGGTCGCACCTTCCGGCACGGCCGCAGCGGCCGCCGCAAAGTTCACCCCGCGCCAGCACGGCGGCTTTTCTCCGATGCTGCTGTTCGGGCTGGCCTTGCTCGTCATGCTCGGTTGGCAGACATGGCTGCTGGCCAGCGAACGCGACGCGCTCGACGCCGCGCACGCCCACCAGCAGCAGACGGTGGACAACGCCGGCAAACTGCACACGTCGCTGGACACGCTGGCGGCCGACGCCCAGCGCCTGGCCGATGGCGGCAACGCCAGCGCGGCGTTGCTGGTGGCCGAGCTGAAAAAACACGGCGTGGCGATCAATCCGCAGCAGGCCCCAGCCGCCCCGCGCTGAAACCCTGGGCCGCCCGCCGCGCGATCAGCGTTCCTGGCGCCGCCGCGCCGCGGCGGCCACTGCCGCCAGCCCGCCCAGCAGCAGGGCGGCGGACGCCGGCTCGGGCACCAGCGCCAGGTTGCCGTCGTGCACGAAGTGGACCACGGCCTGGCTGTCGCTGATGAAGCTGCCGCTGCCGACGAAGCTGGCGCTGCCGCTGGCGCCTTCGAAGATGCCGCTGCCGCCCTGGAAGTGCGTCAGGCCCTCGATGCGCAGCGATCCCGGCGTCGCCGTGGGAATGACCTGCACTGTGAAGCTGCCGAGCAGTTCGTCGCCGTTGCTGGCGACGAAGCGGTTGCTGCCGCTGCCCTGGCCGGTGGCCATGTTGATGATGTCGGTGGACAGGTAGCCGGTGATGCCGAAGCCGCCGCCGCCCTCGGTCTGGGTCGCGAAGCGCAGCACCGGGACCCGCGCGTCGATCACCTCGACGACCTGCGAGGTGCCGCTGGTCTCGACGTGAAACGTCAGTGCCTGGGCCAGCGGCGAGGCCACGGCGCTGGCGGCCAGCGTGGCGGCAGCCAGCGTGTGCTGAAGGGTCTGGGACATGTGAAGCTCCGGGGTTGCAGGAGCCTTCATTGAGCCTACCGATGGCCCGCGCCGCCACGGGGCGGTTGTCCCGGTGGCGTGCCGGGGGCCGCAACGGGCCGGGACAGGCGCCCTGCATCGGGCGTTGGCGTCCGTTCAGCCGAAGCCGAGCTCGCGCGCTTTCACCACCGCCTGCGGCCGGCCCTCGACGGCCAGCCGCCGGTACAGCTGCGACAGCGCATTGCGAACGGTCTTGTCGGCCAGGCCAAGTTCGGCGCCGATCTGCAGGTTGTCGCGGCCTGCGGCCACCAGGTGCAGCAGCGCACGCTCGCGCGCCGTGAAGCCGCCTGACGCGGCGATCGCTGCAGCGCCGTGCTGCGGCGCGTGCACGAAGGCGGCCAGGGCTTCGACGAACTGCTCGAAGGCCGGCTCGCCGGCCAGCGGGATGTGGTTGCGGCTCGCCAGCGAGACGAAGCGCGCGCCGGGGATGGTGGCGGCCAGGTGGCGGCCGCTCTCGATGCCGACGGTGGCGTCGTGCTCGGCGTGCAGCACCAGCGTCGGGCAGCGCACCTGCGGCAGCAGCGCCCGCACGTCCTGGTGCACGCGGGCGCGCAGCAGCGCCGCGGCGCGGGCGGGGCCGCAGCACAGCCGCTGCTGCTCGTTGAGCGCCCGCACCTGCTGCGGCGTGCCGTCCGGGATCATCGTCGAGGTGAAGAATTGCTGCACCGGCGACCCGGCCCGGCCCCAGCCCAGCTCGATCAGCCTTTCGGTGGCCTGCACCCAGGCCCTGACGTCGGCGCTGGGTTCGCCGGCCAGCGGCCCGCAGGCGTAGGCGCCGAGCAGGATCAGGTGGCTGACGCGGTCGGGGTGGCGCACGGCGTAGGCGATGGACGGCGCGGCGCCGCCCGAGATGCCCAGGATCGCGGTGCGCACCAGGCCGGCATCGTCGGCCACCACTTCGAGCTCCTCGACGCCGGTCTCCAGGTCCAGCGGCGTTTCGTCGGGGCCCGACATGCCGCAGCCCCGTTCGTCGTAGCGCAGCAAGCGGAACTCGCGCCCCAGGCGGCTCAGCCAGGGTTGCCAGACCGGCGATGCGGGGTCGTTGCCGACGTTCGTCATCCAGTGCGCGGCGCGCAGCAGCGGCGTGCCGCGCCCTTGCGAGGCCCACGCGATGCGCGCGCCCGAGGCGACGTGCGCGAAGCGGATCTCCTGCGTCACTGCCGCGGTGTCCGGGTCGCTACTGGAACGCCACCTCGGCAAAGCTGCGCAGCTTGCGGCTGTGCAGGCTGCCCGGCCGTTCCTGGCGCAGCAGTTCGACCGCGCGCATGCCGATGCGCAGGTGCTGGTCGACCCGTTCGCGGTAGAAGTGGTTGGCCATGCCGGGCAGCTTGATCTCGCCGTGCAGTGGCTTGTCGCTGACGCACAGCAAGGTACCGTAGGGGACGCGGAAGCGGAAGCCGTTGGCGGCGATGGTGGCGCTCTCCATGTCCAGCGCCACGGCGCGGCTCTGGCTGAAGCGGCGCTCGGGTCCGCTGGGCGGCAGCAGCTCCCAGTTGCGGTTGTCGGTGCTGACCACGGTGCCGGTGCGCAGGATGCTCTTCAGCTCGTAACCCGACAGTTGCGTGACCTCGGCCACCGCCTGCTCCAGCGCCAGCTGCACCTCGGCCAGCGCCGGCACCGGCACCCACAGCGGCAGGTCCTCGTCGAGCACGTGGTCCTCGCGCATGTAGGCGTGGGCCAGCACGTAGTCGCCGAGCTTCTGGCTGTTGCGCAGCCCGGCGCAGTGGCCGAGCATCAGCCAGGCGTGCGGGCGCAGCACGGCGACGTGGTCGGTGATGGTCTTGGCGTTGGCCGGGCCGACGCCGATGTTGATCATCGTGATGCCGCTGCTGTCGGGCCGCACCAGGTGGTAGGCCGGCATCTGCGGCAGCCGCGGCGGCGGCGCGCCGAGCCCGTCGCCGGCCTGCGCGGCGCTGCCGGCACGGCGCGTGAGCACGTTGCCGGGCTCGACGAAGGCTTCGTACTCGCACGCCGGGTCGGTCATCAGCGCGTGGCCGAGCTTGATGAACTCGTCGATGTAGAACTGGTAGTTCGTGAACAGCACGAAGTTCTGGAAGTGCTCGGGCACGGTGCCGGTGTAGTGGCGCAGGCGGTGCAGCGAGTAGTCCATGCGCGGCGCGGTGAACAGCGCCAGCGGGTGCGGCTCGCCGGGCGCGGGTTCGTGCGTGCCGTTGGCGATGCCGTCGTTCATCGACGCCAGGTCGGGCAGGTCGAAGCGGTCGCGCATCAGCAGGCGGCGCTCGGGCGGCAGGCTGCCCTCCAGATGGTCGTGCTCGGCCAGCGAGAAGTGCACCGGGATCGGGTGTGCGCTGGTGCCGACCTCGAGCGCCACGCTGTGGTTGCGGCGCAGCAGCTTGAATTGTTCGGCCAGGTAGTTGGCGAACAGGTCGGGCCGGGTGAGGGTGGTCTCGAAGGTGCCGGGGCCGGCGACGAAGCCGTAGCTCAGACGCGAGTCGGCGCGCGCCACGGTGTCGGTGCGCACGCGCACGAAGGGGTAGCAGGCGCGGACGTGTTCCTGCAGCGGCGCGCCGCTGACAAACTGCCGCAAGGCCTCGCGCAGGTGGTGCACGCTGCCGTCGTAGATCTCGCGCACGCGGGCGAGGGCGGCATCCGGGTCGTCGAAACGTTCGGGGGCGTAGAAGGTGGGGCTGATCATTTCCCATTCTACGGGCGCGCCGTGTCGGCGCCGTGAAGCGGGCACGCCGTGTGCCCGACCCGGGCCCGGACGTGAGCCCGGGCGGTCAGAGGATGTAGCGCGAGAGATCCTCGTTGTGCGCCAGTTCGGCCAGCCGCGCGTCGACCGCGGCCTTGTCCATGACCACCGTCTGGCCGCTGCGGTTGGGGGCGTCGAAGCTGACTTCGTCGAGCAGCCGCTCCATCACCGTGGCCAGCCGGCGGGCGCCGATGTTCTCGGTGCGCTCGTTGACCTCGAACGCGATCTCGGCCAGCCGCCGCACGCCCTCGGGCGTGATCTGCAGCGCCAGGCCTTCTGTGGCCAGCAGCGCCTGGTACTGCTTGACCAGGCTGGCGTGCGTGCTCGTCAGGATGGCCTCGAAGTCGTCGACGCTCAACGACGACAGCTCGACGCGGATCGGGAAGCGCCCCTGCAGTTCGGGGATCAGGTCGCTCGGCTTGGCGAGGTGGAACGCGCCGCTGGCGATGAACAGCATGTGGTCGGTGCGCACCATGCCGTACTTGGTGTTGACGGTGGTGCCCTCGACCAGCGGCAGCAGGTCGCGCTGCACGCCCTGGCGGCTGACCTCGGCGCCGCCGTGCTCGCCGCCGGAGCGCGACGCCACCTTGTCGATCTCGTCGATGAAGACGATGCCATTGCCTTCCGCGTTGGCCAGCGCGGCGGCGCGGATCTCGTCCTCGTTGACGAGCTTGGCCGCTTCTTCTTCCACCAAGCGCGGCAGCGCGTCGCCGATTCTGATCTTGCGCGTCTTGCGCTGGGCCTGGTTCATCTGGCTGAACAGGCCCTTCAGTTGTTCGGCCATGTCTTCCATGCCCGGCAGGCCGTTCATGCCGCCCGGTCCGAGCACCTCGAGCGTCGGCTTGGGGTCGGCCAGCGAGAGCTCGATGTCCTTGTCGTTCAGCGCGCCTTCGCGCAGCCGCTTGCGCAGCACCTGGCGCGCCGTGTTGTCGGGCGCCGGCGCGGCATCCGCAGCAAAGCCGACGCTGCCGCCCTGGCGCGGTGGCGGCACCAGGGCGTCGAGCACGCGCTCCTCGGCCGCGTCCTCGGCGGCGGCGCGCTTGCCGCGCATCTGGCGCTCGCGCTCCTGCTTGACGGCCACGTCCATCAGGTCGCGGACGATCGAGTCGACGTCCTTGCCGACGTAGCCGACCTCGGTGAACTTGGTCGCCTCGACCTTGATGAAGGGCGCGTCCGCGAGCCGCGCCAGGCGGCGTGCGATCTCGGTCTTGCCGACACCGGTGGGGCCGATCATCAGGATGTTCTTGGGCGTGATCTCGCCCTTGAGCGCACCTTCGACTTGCTGCCGCCGCCAGCGGTTGCGCAGCGCGATGGCCACCGCGCGCTTGGCCTGGTGCTGGCCGACGATGTGGCGGTCGAGTTCGGAGACGATCTCCTGCGGTGTCATGCTCATCCCGCCTCCAGGTCCGGCGCATGGGCGCGGGGGCGCGCCGGGGATTCCATCGGGTGCAGCCTCATCCCAAGGTCTCCACGGTGTGGTTCTGGTTGGTGTAGATGCAGATGTCGCCGGCGATCTCGAGCGATCGCTTGACGATCTCGCCCGGCGCCATCTCGGTGTGCGCCAGCAGGGCGCGTGCGGCGGCCTGCGCATAGGCGCCACCGGAGCCGATGGCGACGATGCCGTATTCGGGCTCCAGCACGTCGCCGTTGCCGGTGATGATCAGCGAACAGCTGCTGTCGGCCACCGCCAGCATTGCCTCGAGCCGGCGCAGCACGCGGTCGGTGCGCCAGTCCTTGGTCAGCTCGATGGCGGCGCGCTGCAGATGGCCTTGGTGCTTCTCGAGCTTGCCCTCGAAGCGCTCGAAGAGCGTGAAGGCGTCGGCCGTGGCGCCGGCAAAACCGGCCAGCACCTGGTCACGGTAGAGCTTGCGCACCTTGCGCGCGCTCGACTTGACGACGATGGTGCCCAGCGTGACCTGGCCGTCGCCGCCGAGCGCGACGAGCGGCCCGCGCCGCACGCTGACGATGGTGGTGCCGTGGTAGGTTTCCATAGGGAAGAAGAGGTGGGGGTGGGACGCGCCCGATCAAGTGGCCGCCGCGGAACCGGCTTTGCCGGGCCGCCAGCGGCGCCCCCCTGGGGGGGTGCGCCGTCAGGCGCTCCGGGGGGGCAATCCAGGGCTAAACTTTCCTGACCTGCACCTTCGCATGTTCGTTGATGCCCATCGCACCGAAGAACAGCGCCAGCAGGCGGTGGGCGTCGACGAACTGCACCGCGCGCGCTTCGTTGCGCCGTGCCAGCACCCAGTTGAGCAGGTCGCCGGCGGCGATGAAGTCGACCCGGATCAGACGCGCGCAAGACACGCTGACCACCGGCGCCGCACCGAGTTCGTCGAGCAGCTTGCGCAGCGTCTCGCTGATGTCGCCCACCAGCTGGCCCGAGAGCTCGACGTGTGCGGCCTCGATGCCGCCGCCGCCATCCTCGGCCAGGCTGGACTCGAGGAAGCTGGTCGAGACGTCGCTGACGACGGACATCGGCGGGTTGCGCGTGGACTGGCTGCCGCCGCTGATGTGCACGTTGCAGCGCGTGGGCTCCCAAGACGGCGGGCTGACCTCGTAGGTGACGCAGTAGTCGATGGCCGCTTCGTCGAACTGGTCGGGCCGGTTGGCCAGGCGCAGCGCATCCAGCCGCGTGAGCCAGAACGCCGGGTCGGCGTCGCGCACGCCGGTCGGCGCTGCATCCTGCAGCACGCCGAACAGGCGGTCGCCGGCCAGCCAGCGCATCTCCAGCGCCTGGCCCGACCAGAGGCGGAAGATGGCCGACAGCTGCATCGCCGCTTCGGCGTCGATGCCGCGCAGGCCGCTCCAGTCGAAGATCCACGGCAGCGGCATCTGCAGCGTCTGCGAACGCAGCCGCGCCACGGCCTCGATGTCGAGTTGATCGGGGCTGACCCAGCCGACGTCGCCGTGGGCCTGCGACGCCCGGCCCGACGACGAGGCCATCAGCGGCTCGTCGGCCAGCGCGTCGGCCACCAGCTTGGGCAGCGAATACCACTGCGGCGCGCTCCAGCCGAACTGCTGTGCGTAGTCCAGCGCCAGGCTCTCGAAGTGCTGCTGCTGGCCGGTGGCGCGGTAGAGGTCGAACAGCACGAGCCAGGTCTCGGCGTGCTGCGAGCGGTCGCCGCCTTCGGCGGTGATGCGCTGCAGCGCTTCTTCGCACTGACTGAAGTCGGCGTTCGCGAAGGCGATCACGGCTTCGTCGAGCTCGGGGTCGTGCAGGACCTCGCTGACCTCGACCGCAAAGGGGCTGCTGAAGTCGGAGGTCTCGTTCAAGGTGCCGCCGCCCGCCGCCTGGCCCGGCCGCGGCGCCGGCGGCGGGTTGGCGATCGGTGCCGGCATCGCCGCGTCGAAGGACACCGAGGACATCGGCGCCAGCGGCGGCAACCCATTGGCCATCTGCACCGGGGCCGGGGCGGCCGCCGGCGGCAGGTGGACCTCGGGCAGCGGTGCCGGGCTCGGCGGCGGGCTGCGGAAGGGGTTGTCGTAGGCCGGTGCACGCGCCACCGGCGCCGGCTCGACGTGGGCCGGGCTGTAGGTGCTGGGGCCGCGACCGCGGCCGGTGGAGTTGAAGCCGGCGTCGCCGACCATCTGCTGTTCGATCTCGTCGATCTTGGCCTTGACGCCGTCGGGCCGCTGCGCGGCCGACTCGGGCACCTTCGACTCGGAGTCGTCCAGCCGCGACGAGGTGCCCAGTGCCGCCAGCTGCTCGGGCGACAGGCCCTCGCGGCGCACCCGGCGCAGCATGTCGAATTCGCGCTTGCGCACGAAGTCGTTGCGCCGCTTGCGCTCGATCATCGCCTTGAGCTCTGACTTCTCGAGCTCAAGTTCCTTGGTCTCTTCCTGGCGCGTGTTGAGGTCGGTCCAGTCGGTGGAGGGGTTCGCGACGAACCTCACCACCTTGCGGAAGAAACTCTCGTTGTCGGCCATGAAGGAATGGTACTCCGGGCATGCGGCGGTCGAGCCAATCCCCGGGGTGGGCCGGGACCGGCCACCAGGGGCGGGGCGTGAACAGGGTCTCGCGCACGGGCCGTGCGCAGCCCCGGGGCACGCCCTGCGGTTCAGTCGCCGAACATCTTCTGCTTGAGCTCGCGGCGCTGCTGGGCCTCCAGCGACAGGGTGGCGGTGGGCCGGGCCATCAGGCGCTGCAGCCCGATCGGCTCGCCGGTCTCGTCGCAGTAGCCGTACTCGCCGGTCTCCAGGCGGCCCAGCGACTGCGCGATCTTCTTCAGCAGCTTGCGCTCGCGGTCGCGCGTGCGCAGCTCCAGCGCGTGCTCTTCCTCGATCGTGGCGCGGTCCACCGGGTCGGGCACGATCGAGGTGTCCTCGCGCAGGTGCTCGGTGGTCTCGCCGGCGCTGGACAGCAGGTCGTCCTTCTGCTGCTGCAGGCGCGCACGGAAGAAGTCGAGTTGCTTGTCGTTCATGTACTCCGAGTCCGGCATCGCCAGCAGTTCGGGTTCGGTCAGTTCGCGGCCCGGCTTGGTCTTCCAGGCGTTGGCGAGCTTGGGGTCGACCTTCTGCGCCGGCTTGTGCGGCTCGGCGGCTTCGATGGCCGGGCGCGCCACCGGCTTGGGTGCAGGCGCGAAGCGGTCGGTGAAGCGGTTGACGGCAGGCGCCGAGGTGGGTTGGGGGGCGGGCGCGGCGGCGGCGGCTTTGCCGGCCGCAGCGGCCTTGGCGGAGGTCACGGGAGCGGAAGTCTTCACAGGGGGGGCAGGGGGGGGCTTGGGTGCGACCGCTTGCGAGGCCGGCTTGGTCGCCGGCTTGACCGGCACGGCCGACTTGGCAGGCGGCTGGGCCGGGGCGACTTTGGATGGCGCCGATTTGGCGGGGGCAGGCTTGGGGGTGGGGGGCTTGGCGGCGACGGACTTGGCCGCCGCGGGCTTGTTGGGGACGGACGTCGCCGGGGCGGGTTTGGCCGCGGGCGGCTTGGCCGGTGTGGCCGGTGTGGCCTTGGCGGCAGGTTTGGCGGCGGGCTTGGTGCTCGTCTTGGCAGTCTTGGCCGGTGCCTTGCTGGCGGCCGCTGCCTTGGCCGGTGGCTTGCTCACGGGGACCTCCTCCCCTTTCGGGAACGCTGTATCGGACCGTTCGACCCGCGCGCCGACAAGCGCTTGGCGGGAGTGCCCAAAGGGTCGGGCTGACCCTCAAGGCGCGCGGATTGTAGCCACGCCGACGTGGCATGCCGCGGGGCCGCGCCGGGGCGCGGTGCGACGCCCGGCAATCTCACACGAGACACTGCTCCAGTCCCTGCAGCAGCACGTCCTTGGGCAGGTCGATGCCGATGAAGACGACCTTGCTGCCCTTTTCTTCGCCGGGCGCCCATTTCGGGCCCAGGTCGCTGCCCATCAGCTGGTGCACGCCCTGGAAGATGACCTTGCGGTCGCTGCCCTTCATGAACAGCACGCCCTTGTAGCGCAGCATCTTGGGGCCGTAGACCTGCACGATGGCGCCCAGGAAGTCTTCCAGCTTGGCCGGGTTGAAGGCCTTCTTGCTGCGGAAGACGAAGCTCTTGACGTCGTCGTCGTGGGCGTGGTGCTTGTGCGAGGGGTGGTCGCAGTGTTCGCCCTCGGCGTGATCGTGTCCGTGGTGGTCGTGACCGTGGGCGTGGCCGTGCGGCTCGTCGGCGTTCAGGAACTCGGGGTCGATCTCGAGCTTGGAGTTGAGGTTAAAACCCTTGAGGTCGAAGACCTCGCTGATCGGCACCTCGCCGAAGTGCACCAGGCGCCGCGGCGCACGCGGGTTCATGTGCTTGATGCGGTGGGTCAGCGCGTCGAGGTCGGCAACGGGCACGAGCTCGGACTTGCTGATGAAGATCTGGTCGGCGAAGCCGATCTGGCGCCGCGCTTCCTGCCGCGTGTCGAGCTGGCCGTCGGCGTGTTTGGCGTCGACCAGCGTCAGCACGCTGTCCAGCAAGTAGCTCTCGGCGATCTCGTCGTCCATGAAGAAGGTTTGCGCCACCGGGCCGGGGTCGGCCAGGCCGGTGGTCTCGATGACCACGCGGTCGAACTGCAGCTCGCCCTTGCGGCGCTTCTCGGCCAGGTCCGCCAGCGTGCTGCGCAGGTCCTCGCGGATCGTGCAGCAGACGCAGCCGTTGTTCATCTGCACGATCTGCTCGGTGGTGTCGGCAACCAGGATCTCGTTGTCGATGTTCTCCTCGCCGAACTCGTTTTCGATGACGGCGATCTTCTGGCCGTGCGCCTCGGACAGCACGCGCTTGAGCAGCGTCGTCTTGCCCGAGCCCAGGAAGCCGGTCAGGATGGTGGCGGGGATGAGGCCTTGCGTCATGTCGGTTGCTCGATCAACGGGTGGTCGTCGGTGGCTTTCGGTTCGGGAGGCTGGCCATATGGGGGCCGGCGACTGTGTTGCAAGGGCCGGGCCGTGTCAAGGCGCGGACGAGGGCTGCGCCCCGGCGGGCTCGGACCAGGCCTGCAGGCGCGGCAGCATCGCGCGGTAGGGCGCCAGCAGCAGCGCCGCCATCGCCGACTTGACCGCCAGGTCGCCGGCCGCCAGCGCGAGCCAGTTCATGTCCGACCCGGCAAAGGCCAGGAAGAAGAAGACCGCGGTGTCGACCACGCTGGCCACCAGCGAGCCGATCAGCGGCGCCTTCCACCAGCTCTGGCGCCGCCAGCGGTTGAACACCGCCACGTCCATCAGCTGCGAGACCAGGAACGCGGTGCCCGACGCCAACGCGATGCGCCACGGTGCCAGTGCCAGCGACACCAGCACGGCGATGGCGAAGCCCATCCAGGCGACGCGGCGCGCGGCCGCCGGGCCGAGCGCGCGGTTGGTCAGGTCGTTGACCAGGAACACCAGCGGGTAACTGAAGGCGCCCCAAGTCAGCCAGTCGTTGATCGGGTGCTGCACGAGCACGTTGGACAGCACGATCACCGCCGCCATGGCGGCGATCGGGGTGCGCAGGGACACCAGGGACGTCGGCGATGCAGGAGCCATGGGCGGTTCGGGCGGAGTCGGCAAGGGGCAGCCATTGTCGCCTGCCGCACAGTCCGGCCGCGACGGCTCGGTTATTCTTGCGACCCCACGACAGCAGGCACACCGTCCCCCCGTGTCCGACCCCGCATCTCCAAGGACCGCGCGCACGCGTGAAGCCCAGCGCGCGGACTTTCGCCAGGACAAGCGGGGTTTCTTCGAACGCCTGGTCGAGTTGATCTCGCCGGGGCCCGACAGCAAGGCCGAGCTCATCCGCACGCTGGCCGATGCCGAGAACCGCGAGCTGATCGAGCCCGAGTCGCGCCTGATGCTCGAAGGCGTGCTGCGCATGGCCGACATGACCGCCGGCGACGTCATGGTTCCGGCCACGCGCATGGACATGCTGTCGATCGAGGACGGCTACGAGGACATCCTGGCCGCCGTCATCGAGACCGCGCATTCGCGCTTCCCGGTCTTCGAAGGCCAGCGCGACAACATCCTGGGCATCCTGATGGCCAAGGATCTGCTCAAGCTGCAGCGCGCGCCCGAGCTCAACCTGCGCACGCTGCTGCGGCCGGCGGTGTTTGTGCCCGAGAGCAAGCGGCTCAACGAGTTGCTGCGCGACTTCCGCTCCAACCGCAACCACCTGGCCGTGGTGATCGACGAGTTTGGCAACACCGCAGGGCTGATCACCATCGAAGACGTGCTGGAAGAAATCGTCGGCGAGATCGAAGACGAGTTTGACGAGCAGGAGCAGGAAAACGGCATCTACACGCTGGCCGATGGCAGCCACCGCGTGGCGGGCGATGTGTCGGTGGCGGCGGTGAACGAAGCCTTTGGTACGCGCCTGGGTCTGGATGACTTTGACACCATTGGCGGCATGGTGGCCCACCAACTGGGCCGCGTGCCGCGGCGTGGCGAAGCGGTGGTGGTGGGCGGCCTGAGTTTCACGGTGATGATTGCCCGTGGCGGCGCCGTGCGCTGGTTCCGGGTGGCACGTGTTCCCAGCGTGACCACGGCCGACGGCGGCGACGTCGACTGACGTTTTGGCTGATCGGGCGCACCATCCTTTGGCCGATCCCCCGACCGATCCGATGACCGCTCGATCATCCGAGGCAAGCCCCGGGATGCCTTGGGGATCCACCAGGCTGTGGCACCGCGTTGAGCCCTGGGCAGCGGCTGCATTGGGCGCCTTGCAGACCCTGGCCCTGGTTCACACCGCCTGGTGGCCGCTGCCGGTGCTGACCTTGGTCTGGCTGGTCTGGCGCCTGGACATGGCCAGCCCGCGTCGGGCCGCTTGGCTGGGCTGGTTGTATGGCACGGCCTGGCTGTGCGCCAGCGTCTGGTGGCTGTTCATCAGCATGCACCGCTATGGCGGCCTGCCCGCGCCCTTGGCTGCTGGGGCCGTGCTGGCGCTGTCGGCGGCGTTGTCGCTTTACCTGGCCCTGGCAGCGGGCCTGTACGCGCGCTGGCGGCGCGGCACGGCGGGCGATGCGGTTTTGTGGGCGGCGTTGTGGTTGCTGGCCGAGTTGGCCCGCGGGCTCATCTTCACCGGCTTCCCCTGGGC
>JAYUPN010000079.1:0-4689 GCA_043760065.1 Rubrivivax sp. | reverse complement strand
CGCGGCCATGAGAAAATCCTTCGTCAAGCCGCCGTAGTTCAATGGATAGAACGGGGACCTCCTAAGTCTCAGATGCAGGTTCGATTCCTGCCGGGGGCACCACCCGCCGAGGGCCCCAAGAGGCCCTGCGGCCTCTTGGGCGGCCGATGGAGGCGAGCGCATGCGGGCGCGAGCCCGCACCGAGGCACGTTGCTTCTCCTTTGTGTCCGCGACCTCGCGGCAACGGGTCAACCCCGGATCACCCCCGCCCCGCCAACCGCGCCACGCGTTCCCACAAGCGCTCGGGCCGGTCTTCGACCCGGTGCCGCTGGTTGAAGGCTTGCAGCCGCTGCAACTCGCGCACGATCACGGTCGGAAAGCCAAGCCGGCCGCCGCGGCGGTCGAGCAGCAGGTCGGCCAGCACGGTCTCGCTCAGGCCGGGGTCGCGCCAGCACCAGGCGACGCGGTTGGCCACGCGCGGGTACTCGATGCACAGGCGCAGCGGACGCTGCCGGGGCGGCAGGTGCTTGAGCCAGATGCGTGTGGTGCCGTTCAGCGCCAGGTCGCACTCGCGCGGCAGGCGGCGGCGCCGGCGCCACTGCTCCTCGGCAGGATCGTCCTGCGCATCAGCCATGTATTCCTTGATCCGCTCGAACATCGGCTGCATCCCGGCATCAGGTGAGTTGACCTGCTGGGATCGGTTTCGGCAGCCTGCGCGCTGCCTGGAGTCCAAAGCCGGGCCGGCGCTCAGTCTGGCGATGCGCGCAGCGCGCGGCTGAGCAGGATTACCGGGATCAGGCCCACGGCAACGATGGCCAGTGAGGGCAGAGCCGCTTCGGCGAGGCGTTCGTCACGCGCCAGGTTGTAGGCCACCACCGCCAGCGTGTCGCTGCCGAAGGGCCGCAGCACCAGGGTCGCCGGCAGTTCCTTCATCACGTCGACGAAGACCAGCAAGGCCGCGGCGCCGGCTGAGCGCCGCAGCAGCGGCAGGTGCAGCTTCAGGAACACCCGCTGCGCGCCGCTGCCGAGCATGCGCGCGGTCTCGTCGATGGCCATCGGCACGCGCGCGTAGCCGGCCTCGACCGACTGCAGCGCCACGGCCGAAAAGCGCACGAGGTAGGCGTACAGCAGCCCGAGCAGGCTGCCGGTGACCAGCGCCGCCAGGCCGAGCGCGGGCCAGCGCGCCTGCACCCAGCCCACCGGCAGCAGGATGCCGACGGCGATCACCGCGCCCGGCACGGCGTAGCCCAGCGACAGCAGCCGCGCGGCCGCTTGCAGCGCCCGCCCGCGGCGCTGTCGCAGCGCAAACGCCAGCCCCAGCGCCAGCACGGTGGCGCCCAGAGCCGCCAGCGCGGCGAGCTTGAAGCTGACCCAGGCCCAGGCACCAAAACGCAACCAGGGCAGGCCCAGCGCCGCGGCCTGCGCCTCCTGCCACAGCAGCCGCAGCAGCCACAGCACCGGCAGCACGAAACCCAGCAGCACCGGCAGCGCGCAGGCCGCCAGCATGGCCGCGGCCGCGGCTCCGCGCAGCGCGTAGGGGCGCGCTTCGGCCGACACGGCGGCGTTCTTGCTGCCGGCAAAGCGCAGCCGCTGCTGCGCCGCGCGCTCGGCCATCAACAAGGCGCCGACGACGAGCAGCAGCAGCGCTGCCAGTTGCGCCGCGGCGATGCGGTCGTTCATCACCAGCCAGGCCTTGTAGATGCCGGTGCTGAAGGTGGTGAGACCGAAATAGGACCCGACGCCGTAGTCGGCCAGCGTCTCCATCAGCGCCAGCGCGGTGCCGGCGGCGACCGCCGGGCGGGCCATCGGCAGCGCGACCTCGAACACGCGGCGGCGCATCGGCGCACCGAGCAGCCGCGCGGCCTCCATCATGCGCACCGCGCGTTCGCCGAGCGCGGCGCGCGTGAGCAGGTAGACGTAGGGGTACAGGCACAGCACGAACAGCACCACCGCCACCGGCAGGCTGCGCACGTCGGGCCACAGCGCGCCTTTCAGCGCGAAGGCGTCGCGCAGCAGGGTCTGCAGCGGGCCGCTGAACTGCAGCGCGTCGGTCCAGGCGTAGGCCAGCACGTAGGCCGGCATCGCCAGCGGCAGCAGCAGCGCCCACTCCAGCGTGCGCCGGCCCGGGAAGTCGAACAGCGTCACCGCGGCCGCGGTCGCCGCGCCGAGCGCCATCACGCCCAGCGCCACGCCAGCGGCGAGCAGCGCCGACTGCAGCGCGTAGTCGGGCAGCACGGTCTGCCACTGGTGGCGCAACACCGCCAGCGCTGCGTCGTCCAGCGCCAGCCACGCCGCCAGCACCCCCAGCACCGGCAGGGCCAGCAGCAGGCACAGCAGCGTCAGCAGATGGCGCATCGGGGAGGCTTGGCGATGGGTGGACTGGGGTTGAATCTGAATGCGAACAATCCTCATTCAGATTGACGGATTATGATGCCCCATGTTCCTGAGCCTGGAGTCGGTGGCCGTGCGCTACCCCAAGTCGACGGCCGGCCGCGCCGCGGTGGACGGCGTCAGCCTGGGCTTGCAGCAGGGCCAGATCGGCGTGCTGATCGGTCCGTCGGGCTGCGGCAAGACCTCGCTGCTGCGCGCCGTGGCGGGGCTGGAGCGCTGCGCGGCCGGCCGCGTGCGCATCGACGGCCAGACGCTGTCCGACGCCGCCAGCGGCGTGCACCTGGCGGCCGAGAAGCGCCAGATCGGCATGGTGTTCCAGGACTACGCGCTGTTCCCGCACCTGAGCGTCGCCGACAACGTGGCCTTCGGTGTCGCCGGCCTCGACCGCGGCGCGCGCCAGCAGCGGGTGCAGCAGATGCTGGACCTGGTGGGCCTCGGGCACGCCGCCAAGCGTGCGCCGCACCAGCTCTCGGGCGGCCAGCAGCAGCGCGTGGCGCTGGCGCGCGCGCTGGCGCCGGGGCCGCGCCTGCTGCTGCTCGACGAGCCCTTCTCCAGCCTCGACGTCGACCTGCGCGAACGGCTGGCGCAGGAAGTGCGCGTCATCCTCAAGGACAGCGGCACCACCGCGCTGATGGTCACGCACGACCAGCTTGAGGCCTTTGCCGTCGGCGACGTCATCGGCGTCATGAACAAGGGCGTGCTCGAGCAGTGGGACGACGCGTACACGCTGTACCACCGCCCGGCCAGCCGATTCGTGGCCCAGTTCATCGGCCACGGCGTGTTCGCGCCGGCGCAGATCGTCGCCTGCGCCCACGGCCCGTGTGTGCACACCCCCGTGGGCGAGCTCGACGACGTCGCCGGCTGCCCGCTGCCCGACGCCTACCCCCAGGGCCACTGCGACGTGCTGCTGCGCGCCGACGACATCGTGCACGACGACAACTCGCCGGTGCGCGCGCTGATCGAGCGCAAGGCCTTCCGCGGCTCGGAGTTCCTGCTCACGTTGCGGCTGGGCAGCGGCGAGCGCGTGATGGCCCACGTGCCCTCGCACCACGACCACCGCGTCGGCGAGTGGATCGGCATCCGCGCCGCGGTCGATCACGTCGTGACGTTCCCGCGCGAGGCGCCGGCGGCGGCCGACTGAAGGACACGCCATCCGGGCCGGTCGCCCAGCGCCACGGCCCGGCCGCGCCGGCGACAGGGTCCATTTGGTGCCGAATGCCCCATTCACGGGGTGCAACTTTACGGGTCCGCCCCTCTCCAACCGGCGTGCCAGTCCTATACTGGTCGAGACTGCGTTCGACTTCGAAAGGCGCGTTGAGACATGGGATCCAAAATCAAGTTCGCGGGTGTGCTCGCCATCGGCGTCATCGCCGGTGCCCTGACCACCATGCAGTTGCAGGCCGTGGCCCGCAACGCGCTGGGCCCCCTGCCGCTGGAAGAAGTGCAGCAGCTCGCCGCCGTCTTCGACCGCGTCAAGGCCGAGTACGTCGAGCCGGTCGATGAGAAGAAGCTCATCTCCGACGCCATCGCCGGCATGGTCGCGGGCCTGGACCCGCACTCGCAGTACCTCGACAAGAAGACCTTCAAGGAATTCCGCGAGAACACCGGCGGCAAGTTCATCGGCATCGGCATCGAGATGGGCATGGAAGACGGCCTCGTCAAGGTCGTCTCGCCGATCGAAGGCTCGCCGGCCTTCCGCGCCGGCCTGAAGCCCGGCGACCTGATCACGCGCATCGACGACACCCCGGTCAAGGGCATGACGGTCGACCAGGCCGTCAAGCGCATGCGCGGCGAGCCCGCCACCAAGGTCGTGCTGACGGTGTTCCGCAAGCTTGAGAACCGCAGCTTCCCGGTGACCATCGTGCGCGAAGAGATCCGCATGCAAAGCGTGCGCGCCAAGATGGTCGAGCCCGGCTACGGCTGGCTGCGCGTGAGCCAGTTCCAGGACCGCACCGTCGACGACTTCGTGCGCAAGCTTGAGGACCTGTACAAGCAGGACCCCAACCTCAAGGGCCTGGTGCTCGACCTGCGCAACGACCCCGGCGGCCTGCTCGACGCGTCGGTGGCGCTGAGTGCAGCTTTCCTGCCGCAGGACGTGGTGGTGGTCACCACCAACGGCCAGATGGCCGAGTCGCGCCAGACCTTCAAGGCCGCCGCCGCCGACTACGCCCGCCGCGGCGGCAACGACCCGCTCAAGCGTCTGCCGGCGGCAGTGAAGAAGGTGCCGCTGGTGGTGCTGGTCAACGAAGGTTCGGCCTCGGCCAGCGAGATCGTCGCCGGTGCGCTGCAAGACCACAAGCGCGCCACCATCATGGGCGC
>JAYUPN010000078.1:0-12867 GCA_043760065.1 Rubrivivax sp. | reverse complement strand
CCGCCGCAGCGGCGGCGCGGCTGGCCTTTGCCGCGCCGCCGCTGCGGCGCACGGGGCCGCTGGAGCCCTAACTGCTGGCACGCATCGTCCAGGCGCTGCGCGTGCCGGCCGAGCACGTGCTGCACCACCAGTGGGTCGACAACGGCCCCGGCTGGTGTGCCGTGATGCTGCCCAGCGCCAAGCAGGTGCTGGCGCTGCAACCCGACTGGAGCGGCCTGGGCGACATCAAGCTGGGCGTCGTCGGTGCGCAGGCGGCGGGCGAGGACACGCAGTTCGAGGTGCGGGGTTTCGTGCCCGGCCTCGGCGTCTACGAGGACCCGGTCACCGGCAGCCTCAACGCCAGCCTTGCACAATGGCTGATCGGCGCCGGCCTGGCGCCGCCGGCCTACGTCGCGGCGCAAGGTGCGGCGCTGGACCGTGCAGGAAGGGTCTACGTGGAGCAGTCCGGCAGCGACATCTGGATCGGCGGCGACGTCACGGTGTGCATCGAGGGCACGGTCACGCTGTGAGCGTCACGCTCGACCACCTCATCGTTGCCGCGGCCAGCCTGGAGCAGGGCGTGGCCTGGTGCGAAGCCACGCTCGGCGTGACGCCCGGCCCCGGCGGCCGCCATGTGCTGATGGGCACCCACAACCGGCTGCTCAAGATCGCCAGCCCGGCCTACCCCGGCGCCTACTTCGAGATCATCGCCATCGACCCCGAGGCGCCGCCGCCGGGCCGCACGCGCTGGTTCGGCCTCGACGACCCCGGCCTGCAGGCGCTGCTTGCCGATGCGCCGCGGCTGATCCACTTCGTCGCCCGTTCGACGATGCTCGACATGCACCGCTGGGGCCTCATCACCGTCGGCCACAAACCGGGCGACCCGGTGAAGGCCAGCCGCGAGACGCCGGCCGGCACGCTGTCGTGGGAGATCCTGCTGCGCGCCGACGGCGGCCTGGACTGCGGCGGCGCGCTGCCGACACTGATCCAGTGGCAGGGCCCGCACGCCACCGATCGCATGCCGGAGTGCGGCGTCACGCTGCGCGCCCTGGCGCTGCACGGCGTGGGCGAGCGCGCGCGCCAGGTGCTGCGGCTGCCGGGCGTGCAGCTGCTGCCCGGCGCCGGGCCGGCACTCCGCCACGCTGGACACGCCGCGCGGCGAGGTCGTGCTGAACAGCCCCTTCGTCGCAAAATGACCGAAGAACTGTTCCGCGAAGACGCCGCGCTGCTGCACTGCGAAGCCACGGTGCTGGCCGTCGACGACAGCGGCGTCGTACTCGACCGCACGGTGTTCTACCCGCTGGGCGGCGGCCAGGCCGGCGACACCGGCACGCTGACGGCCGCCGGCGGCGCCGTGCTGGCCATCGCCGACACGCGCAAGCACAAGGAGTGCCCCGGCGCCATCGCCCACGTGCCGGCGGCCGGCGCCGACCTGGCAGCCTTTGCCGTGGGCGCGCGGGTCGTCGCGCGCGTCGACGAAGCACGCCGCCGCGCCCACATGCGCTTTCACACCGCCACCCACCTGCTGTGCGCGCTGGTGCCGCATGCGGTCGACGGCTGCAGCATCACCGCGGGCTACGCGCGGCTGGACTTCCACATGAACGAGCCGCTGGACAAGGACACGCTGAGCGCCGGCATCGCGCGCCTGGTGGCCGCGGCGCATGCGGTGCGCCAGCGCTGGATCAGCGAGGCGGAGCTCGACGCCAACCCGGGCCTGGTGCGCAGCATGAGCGTGCAGCCGCCCCGGTCCGCGGACGGCCGCGGCCGCATCCGCGTGCTGGAGATCGTCGGCGTCGACCTGCAGCCCTGCGGCGGCACGCACGTGGCCAACACGGCCGAGGTCGGCAACGTCATCGTCACCAAGATCGAGAAAAAGAGCGCGATGACCCGAAGGGTCGTGCTCGGCTTTGCCGAGCCAGCCGAAGGCTGATCGCGGGGCTTGCGGGGAACGCTCATGTCCGCGCAGCGGACGTGATGCGGTCACCAAAAAGAGCGCGATGACCCGAAGGGTCGTGCTCGGCTTCGGCGAGCCAGGCGCAGGCTGATCGTGTCAGGTGCAGCAAAAGGCCCGCCGAAGCGGGCCTTGCGCGCGACAGGCGGGTTGCCTGCTCACTCCACGCGGAAGTCGTCGTGGCAGGCCTTGCAACTGGCCGCGGCAGCGCCGAAGGCGGTCTTGAGTTGTTCCAGGTTGTTGGTCTTGGCGCTGGCCGCCAGCTTGACGACCTCGTCCTGCATCTTCCTGGCCGCGGCGTCGAACTTGGTGCGTTCGCTCCACACGTTGGGCTTGGGCTGGCCCTTCTCGGTGCCCGAGGTGCCTTCGACGAAACCGGCGTAAGGCAGCTTGGACATGAAGACCACGACGTCGGCGTTGGCAGCCGCGGCCGTGGCGTCGAAAGGTGCGCGGCCATTGGCCATGGCGCCGATGCGGCCGAAGTGGGCGGCCATCACCTGGAAGGCGCTCTTGCGGTATTTCACCGCGTCTTCGGGCTTCTGGAACTGTGCCGATGCGGGCAAGGCGGTCAGGCCGGTCAAGAGGCCAGCGACCGTGGCGGCGGCGAGGAAGGAACGGGTCATGCGTGATCTCCAAAGAGGTCCAGAAACAGAAGGAGCCGCGCGCCTTGGGCGACGGTGCCATGAGTGTACGAAACGCCGAGACCCCGCATTCCGCGTTCAGGGTTAGCCCGAGGCCGGCGCCCGGCCGCGGCGCGACGGTGCCCAGTCGCGGTATGGTTGCACCGTCGCGTGGCGCCCCGGCGCCGGAGCACTGCCTGCATGGCCACGTCCCCATCCGCATCTGCCGACCCGGCAACAACCACGGTCCGTGTCTGGGACCTGCCGACGCGGCTCTTCCACTGGACCTTGGCGCTCACCGTGGTCGGCTCGGTGATCAGCGCCAAGATCGGCGGCAACGCGATGGTCTGGCACTTCCGCTTCGGTGTGTTGGTGCTGGCGCTGCTGGTCTTTCGCGTGCTGTGGGGCCTGGTGGGCGGCCGCTGGTCGCGCTTTGCCAGCTTCATCTACGCACCGGCCACGGTGCTGCGTTACTTGCGCGGGCAGGGTCGGCCCGGCGAGCACCTGGACGTGGGCCACAACCCGCTGGGCAGTTTTTCGGTCTTCGCTTTGCTCGGTTTCCTGGCGCTGCAGGTGGCCACCGGGCTCGTCGCCGACGACGAGATCGCCAACGTCGGCCCGCTCAACCGCTTTGCCGGTGCCGCGCTCGTCGCTCGCGCCACGACCTGGCACAAGCAGTACGGGCAGTGGCTGCTCATCGCGCTCGTGGTGCTGCACCTGGCAGCGATCGTCTACTACCTCGTCAAGAAGCGGCACAACCTGGTGCGGCCGATGCTGTCGGGCGACAAGCCGCTGCCCGCCGGCACGCCGGCCAGCGCCGACGGCCTTGCGCAGCGCGCGCGCGCGCTGGTGATTTTCGTCGCCTGCGCCGCTGGTGCGGCGTGGGTGCTGAGCCTGGGCGGATGAGGTGTCGCTGAGCACCATGGAAAGCGGTCCGCAGATCGAACTGCTGGTGGCGGAAGAGCCGGCGCAGATCGACGCCGTGCGTGCGCTGTTCCGCGAGTACGCCGACTCGCTCAGCGTCGACCTGTGCTTCCAGAACTTCGCGGCCGAACTCGCCGGCCTGCCGGGCGAGTACGCACCGCCCGCCGGCGCGCTGCTGCTGGCGTTGGTGGACGGCGCCGCGGCGGGCTGCGTGGCGATGCGGCCGCTGCCCGAGTCGGATCACACCAACGCCTGCGAGATGAAGCGCCTGTACGTGAGGCGCGCCTTTCGCCGCTTCGGCCTGGGACGACTGCTGACGCAGCAGCTGATGGACCTGGCGACGCAGGCCGGGCACTCGTGCATGCTGCTGGACACGCTGGACGACATGGAAGCCGCACGCGGCCTGTACACGAGCCTGGGCTTCGAGGACATCCCGCCCTACTACTTCAACCCCATCCCGGGCGCGCACTACCTCAAGGTCGAGCTCGACGCGCCGGGCACGCGGTGGTGAAGCCATGACAGCCACGCCAGCGCCGGGGAGCGCCGAGTTCGAAGCGCTGCTGCATGCCATACGCTTCCCCGGCGACGCCGACCCCGCCGAGACGCGCGAGTGGCTGGAAGCGCTGGCCACGCTGGTGCGCGAAGGCGGGCCCGACCGCGCGCGCTTCGTGCTGTCGGCGCTGCAGGACGAAGCGCGGCGCCATGCGCTGGCCTGGCAGCCGCAGCGGCAGACGCCGTACCTCAACACCATCGGTCTGCACGAACAAGCCGCCTTTCCGGGCAACCTGGAGATCGAGCAGCGGCTGGCCGCCGTCATGCGCTGGAACGCGCTGGCGATGGTCGTGCGGGCCAACGCGCGGCAGGGTGAACTGGGCGGTCACATTGCCAGTTATGCATCGGCGGCCGACCTGTTCGAGGTTGGCTTCAACCACTTCTTTCGCGCCCGCGAAACCGGCGCAGGCGGCCACGGCGGCGACCTGGTCTTCTTCCAGCCGCACTCCGCGCCCGGCGTCTACGCGCGCGCCTTTGCCGAAGGGCGCCTGAGCGAGCACGACCTCGACCACTACCGTCAGGAAGTGGCCGCCGCGGCAGCGAGCGCGCAAGGGCGCGCGGTGCGCGGCTTGAGCAGCTACCCGCACCCCTGGCTGATGCCCGACTTCTGGCAGTTCCCGACCGGCTCGATGGGCCTGGGCCCGCTGTCGGCGGTGTACCAGGCGCGCTTCATGCGGTACCTGGAGCACCGCGGCCTGCTGCCGGCCAGCGACCGCAGCAGCGCCGCGGGCGACGCGGCCTGCCGCCGCGTGTGGGGCTTCTTCGGCGACGGTGAGATGGACGAGCCCGAGTCGCTGGCCGGGCTGAGCCTGGCCGCGCGCGAGGGCCTGGACAACCTGGTCTTCGTCGTCAACTGCAACCTGCAGCGGCTGGACGGCCCGGTGCGCGGCAACGGCCGCATCGTCGACGAGCTGGAAACCACTTTCGCCGGCGCCGGCTGGCACGTCATCAAGCTGGTCTGGGGCAGCGACTGGGACGCGCTCTTTGCACGCGACCACACGCAGGCGCTGGCGCGCGCCTTCGCCCGTACGGTCGACGGCCAGTTCCAGACCTTCAGCGCCAACGACGGCGCCTACAACCGCGACAAGTTCTTCGGCCAGAGCCCGGAGCTGCAAGCGCTGGTGGGCGCCATGACCGACGGCGAGATCGACCGTCTGCATCGCGGCGGCCACGACCTGGTGAAGATCCACGCCGCCTACGCCGCGGCGGTGGCCCACCGCGGTGCGCCGGTGCTGATCCTGGCCAAGACCATGAAGGGTTACGGCATGGGCACCAGCGCCCAGGGGCGCATGACCACGCACCAGCACAAGAAGCTCGAGGGCGACGACCTGGTGGACTTCGCGCGCCGCTTCAAGCTGCCGATGAGCGACGAGGACGCGCGCGCGCAGCGCTTCTTCCGCCCCGCCGCCGACAGCGCAGAAGGCCTGTACCTGCGCCAGCGCCGCGCCGCCCTGGGCGGACCGCTGCCGGCGCGGCAGACCGATGCGCCGGCGCTGCCGGTGCCGTCGGCCGAGTCCTTCGCGGCCTTTGCGCTGCACGCCGACGGCAAGGAGATGAGCACCACGATGGCCTTCGTGCGGCTGCTGTCCAACCTGCTCAAGCTGCCCGAACTCGGCCCGCGCGTGGTGCCGATCGTGGCCGACGAGGCGCGCACTTTCGGCATGGCCAGCCTGTTTCGCCAGGTCGGCATCTACGCGCCGCAAGGCCAGACCTACGAGCCCGAGGACGCGGCCAGCCTGATGAGCTACCGCGAGAGCCGCGACGGCCAGATCCTGGAAGAAGGCATCACCGAAGCCGGCGCGCTGGCCAGCTGGACGGCGGCCGCCACCAGCACCAGCACGCACGGCCTGACGATGCTGCCGTTCTACATCTACTACTCGATGTTCGGCTTCCAGCGCGTGGGCGACCTGATCTGGGCCGCCGCCGACCAGCGCAGCCGCGGCTTCCTGATCGGCGCCACCTCGGGCCGCACGACGCTGGGCGGCGAGGGCCTGCAGCACCAGGACGGCCACAGCCACCTGATCGCCGCCACGGTGCCCAACTGCGTCGCCTACGACCCCGGATTCGCGTGCGAGCTGGCGCTGATCGTGCAGCACGGCCTGCAGCGCATGCTGACCCGTCGCGACGATGTCTTCTTCTACATCACGGTGATGAACCAGAACCACGCCCAGCCGTCGCTGACGGCGGGTGCCGAGGAAGGCGTGCTGCGCGGTCTGTACGCGCTGCCGGCGGCGGCGCTCGGTCAGGCGCGCGCGCAGTGCACGCTGCTGGGCAGCGGCGCGATCCTGCACGAGGTGATCGAAGCCGCACGCTGGCTGGCCGAACACTGGGGCGTGATGGCGCAGGTCTGCAGCGCGACTTCTTTCAGCGAACTGGCGCGCGACGGCCAGGCCGCCGAACGCCGGCGCGTGCTCGGCGCCGAGGCGGCGCTGCCGTGGGCCACGCGCGTGCTGCAGGACACGCAGGGGCCGATCATCGCCGCCACCGACTACGTGCGCGCGGTGCCCGAGCAGCTGCGCGCCTGGGTGCCGGCGGGCCGGCGCTACGTCACGCTGGGCACCGACGGCTTCGGCCGCAGCGACAGCCGCGTGCAGCTGCGCGAGTTCTTCGAGGTCAGCCCGCGTCACATCGTGCTGCGCGCGCTGCAGGCCCTCGCCGACGACGGTGCGCTCGACGCCGGCGCACCGGCCGCGGCGCGGCAGCGCTACGGCATCGCGGCGGGCCCCGATCCCTGGACCTGCTGAGTGCGCCCCGCCCTTGCGGCATGATCGGGCCTCGGGCCACCCGAGCCCCTGGAGACGACCATCACCTCATCCCTCGAATTGCGTGCCGGCGATCTGCGCCTGGCCTTGCGCCCTGACCTCGGCGGCTCCGTTGCCGGTTTGTGGCTCGGCGATCTGCCGGTGCTGCGCAGCAGCGAGCCGGCCGATCTGGCCAGCGCGCGGCTGTCGGGCTGCTACCCGCTGGTGCCGTACTCCAACCGCCTGGGCTACCGGCGCTTCCGCTGGATGGGACGCGACCACACCACCGCGCCCAACTTCGACGACAACCCGCACTCGGTGCACGGCGTGGGCTGGCAACGGCCGTGGACCGTGCAGTCGTCGTCGGCCACCGAGGCCGTGCTCGCCTACAGCCACGCGCCCGACACGCACTGGCCCTTTGCCTTCGACGTGCAGCAGCGCTTCGTGCTCACGCCGGGTGCGCTGGAAGTGCACCTGGCCTTCACCAACCGCGCGCCCAACCCCAAGCCCGCGGGCCTGGGCTGGCATCCGTACTTCCCCAAGCGGCCGCGCAGCCGGCTGCACATCGAGCTCAGCGAACGCTGGGACAACGACGCCAGCGGCCTGCCGACGCGCCACGTGCCGCAGCCCGGCATCGACGGCGACGTCGCGCACCTGGCCTTCGACAACTGCTTCGAGGGCTGGCGCGGCCCGGCGCGCATCCGCGACGAGAAGCTGTCGCTGCGGCTGAGCTCGTCGCTGCCGTACCTGGTGGTGTTCACGCCGGCCGACAAGCCCTACTACTGCGTCGAGCCGGTCAGCCACGTCAGCAACGCCATCCACATGGCCGATCCTGCGTCGCACGGCTTTCGCCCGGTGGCGCCAGCCGCCACGCTCGACGCCTGGATGAAGCTGGAAGTCGACCGCGCATGACGGTGTTCGTTGCGCTGCCGGTGGCGCCCTCGCTGCTGGGGGAGTCGCCTTTCTGGCACCCCGACGAAGCGGCGCTGTACTGGTGCGACATCCCGGGCCGGGCATTGCACCGCTACCACCCGGCCAGCGCGGTGCACCGCAGCTGGACTTTCGACAGCGAACCGGGTTGTGCCGCGCCGCTGATGGGGGGCGACCTGCTGCTGGCGATGCGCGACGGCCTGTTCCGCTTCAGCCCGGCCAGCGGCCAGCGCGAACAGCTCGCGCCGCCACCCTACGACCCGAAGCAGGAGCGCTTCAACGACGGCAAGGCCGACCCGCAAGGCCGGCTGTGGGCCGGCACGATCTACGAGCCGCGCAGCCCGGCCTTGGCCGCGCTGTACCGCTGGGCCGGCGGCCGCCTGGAGCGCATCGCCGGCGATGTGACGGTGAGCAACGGCCTGGCCTTCAGCCCCGACGGCCGCACGATGTACTGGGCCGACACGCCGCAGCACCGCGTCATGGCGCACGACTTCGACAGCGCCGAAGGCACGCTGTCGCGGCCGCGCGTGTTTGCGCAATTCCCGCTCAAGCAGGCCGGGCAGGACCTGTCGAGCTATGGCGGGCGCCCCGACGGCGCCGCGGTCGACGCCGAGGGCGCCTACTGGTGCGCGATGTTCGAGGGCCAGCGGCTGCTGCGCATCGCGCCCGACGGCCGCTTGCTGCAGGCGCTGCCGCTGCCGGTGCGCTGCCCGACGATGCCGTGTTTCGGCGGCCCCGACCTGCGCACGCTGTACGTCACCACGTCGCGCGAGAACCGGCCTGCGGCCGAGCTGGCGGCGCAGCCCCTGGCCGGTTGCGTGCTGCACACGCGGGTCGAGGTGCCGGGCCTGCCGGTCCACTTTGCAGCCGGGTGAGGACGGCGATGTCGCAGGAACTCCGCCGCGAAGCGCTCGTCCAGCGACTGCGGGCAGCCCGCGAATGGGACCTGGCCATCATCGGCGGCGGCGCCGTCGGCCTCGGGGTGGCGCTGGACGCCGCGGTGCGCGGCTTCTCGGTCGTGCTGGTCGAGGCGCACGACTTCGCCAAAGGCACCTCGTCGCGCGCCACCAAGCTCGCGCACGGCGGCGTGCGCTACCTGGCGCAGGGCGACATCGGGCTCGTGCGCGAGGCGCTGCACGAACGCGGCGCGATGCTGGCCAACGCGCCGCACGTGGCGCAGCGGCTGCCCTTCATCATGCCGGCCTACCACTGGTGGGAGCGTGGCTTCTACGGCGTCGGCCTCAAGGCCTACGACGCCCTGGCCGGGCGCCAGGGCCTGGGCGGCACCGAGTGGCTGAGCACGTCGCGCACGCGCGAGCTGCTGCCCGGCGTGCAGCCGCGCGGCCTGCGCGGCGGCGTGCGCTACTGGGACGGCCAGTTCGACGACGCGCGCTTCGCGCTGCTGCTGGCGCGCACCGCCGCGGCGCGCGGCGCGCTGCTGCTCAACCACTGCCCGGCCACGGCGCTGGTGCACGACAAGGGCCAGGTGCGTGGCGTGCAGGTGCGCGACGCCGAAAGCGGCCTGGGCGCCACGCTGCGCGCGCGCTGCGTCGTCAACGCCACCGGCGTCTGGGTCGATGCCGTTCGCGACATGGACAGCGCGGCCGGCGCCGAGGGTGCCGAGGGCGGTGCGGCGGCAACGCGCCCGCGCATGGTGGCGCCCAGCCAGGGCGTGCACCTGATCGTCGACCGCCACTTCAGCCCCGGCCAGCACGCGCTGCTGGTGCCCAAGACCGAAGACGGGCGCGTGCTGTTCGCCGTGCCCTGGCTGGGCAAGACGATCCTGGGCACCACCGACACGCCGCGCAGCGACCTGCCGCTGGAGCCCGAACCGCTGGCCGAAGAGGTGGCCTTCATCCTGCGCGAGTCCGCCCGCTACCTGGCGCGCGCGCCGCAGCGCAGCGACGTGCGCTCGGTGTGGGTCGGCATGCGGCCGCTGGTGCGGCCCGAGGGCGAGGCCGGCGACGACACCAAGTCGATCTCGCGCGAGCACACCGTGGTGATCGGCCGCTCGGGCCTGGTCACCGTGACCGGCGGCAAGTGGACGACCTACCGCTCGATGGCCGAGGACGTGCTGTCGCGCTGCATGGCGCGCGGGCTGCTGGCGCACAAGCCCGGTGGCGGCACGGCGCAGCTGCCGCTGATCGGCGCGGCGCCCGGCCGGCCGCTGGGCGAGCCGCCCGGTGAGCACCTCTACGGCAGCGAGTCGTCGCTGCTGCACACGCTGCCGGGGGCCCAGAACTGGCTCTGGCGCGACGCCGAGACCGGCAAGGGCGCCCTCAGCGAAGCGATGGTGCGCTTTGCCGCCCGCTACGAGATGGCGCGTGAAGTCGAGGACGTGCTGGCGCGGCGCTGCCGGCTGCTGTTCCTGGACGCCGCCGAAGCGGCGCGCCAGGCCGACGCGGTGGCAGCGATCCTGTCCGAGGAACTCGGCCACCTGGTCGACGGCGACAGCTTCAAGCACCTCGCAGCGCAGTACCTGCGGCTGCCCTGACTTGGCCGGGCGTGCCGGCGCGCCTGTCAGCGCGCCGGCAAGTCTGACTGTCGACACAGTTGACACCGGCATCGGACCTTGGCGCCGAGCAGATCTCAAGGTGACCTCGCTGGCCGGCGGTGTGCCGCTGGTGCTCGATGGTGTGTTTGGCGTCACGCCACCACCCGGCGGCACCGTCGGCGGCGTGATGCGCATGAATGCCCGTGGCGACCTGGTCGCCGTCATCGACTCGCCGATCCCGGAACCTGCCACGCTGGCGCTTGCCGGTCTGGCCCTGTTCGGCCTGGGGTGGTCGCGTCGGGCCCGTGCCCGGGCCTGAGGCTCTTCAGCCCATCCGCGGCCGCGTTCAGGTGACGCGGCGGCACCAGGAACCCGGGCCCCGCCCGGGTTCTTGCCTTGTGCCCTACATCGACGCGTACTTGACACTGCAGCCGTAGGGCCGCGTCGTCGCCTGCGACACCGTCTTGCCGGCCAGCGTTTCGGCCAGGGCCGTCTTGACGTGGTTGGTCGCGGTGCTCACGTCGGCCGGATTGGCCGAGGGCTTGTTGTCGATGGCGCCGGCGTACACCAGCGTGCCTTTGGGGTCGACGATGTACATGTGCGGCGTGGTGCGGGCGCCGTAGGCGCGGCCGACCCTGCCCTCGCCGTCCATCAACGTGGCGCTCGGCGCGGCACCCTGCTGCAGTGTCCACGCGGCCATGGCCGCGGGCGCCTTGAAGTCGCCGTGGCTGGGGTGCGTGGAGTTGACCGACAACCAGACCGCGCCGGTTGCCGTTGCGCCCTTCTGGGTGGCCTGCATGTTGGCGCTGCTGTAATGCTTGCGCACATAGGGGCACTCGGGGTTGAGCCATTCAAGGACCACGGTGCGGCCGCGGAAGTCGGCGAGCGACACGGTCCTGCCCGCCGCGTCGCTGAGGCTGAATGCAGGCGCAGGTTGGCCGACGCTGGCCGGCGCGCCCAAGGCGGTGCCAGCGACCAGCGACAGTCCGAACAGCAGCGGGGTGAGGACCTTCAGCTTCATGGCACGGACTCCTGAAATGGCGCGACCGGGGACATCATGGGGCTGCAAGCGCATCGCGCACCAGCTGCGGACTCAGCAATTCGGGCAACAGCGTGGGCATTGCCTGCCCCGGCTTGTAGATCGCGTACACCGGCACGCCATGGCGGCCCAGGCGCGACAACTCCTCGCTGATGGCGGCGTCGCGGCGGGTCCAGTCGGCGCGCAGCAGGGCCACGCGCTTGGCGTCGAGGTCAGCGAGAACGGCCTTGTCACCGAGGGTGGTGCGCTTGTTCACCAGGCAGGTCACGCACCAGGCGGCCGTGAAATCGACAAAGACCGTGCGGCCCTCGGCGTTCAAGGCCGCGACACGTTCGGTGCTCCACGGCTGCCAGCGCTCGTCGATGCTGATGGTCGAGGTCGCGGCGCTGGCCTCGCGCCAACTGGGCAGTGCCCAGGTCAGCACGGTGCCCAGAAGGACCACGCCGGTCGTGCTCCAGACAGCGCGCGCGACGCGCCCGCCGTCGATGCGGCCCCAGGCCCAGAGCGCGAACGCCAGCGTCACCAGCAGCGCCAGCAACGCGGTCACGCCGTCGTTGCCGGTCTGCTGGCCCAGCACCCAGGCCAGCCAGACCACGGTGGCCAGCATCGGGAACGCCATCGCGGTCTTGAAGGTGGCCATCCACACCCCGGGTTTCGGCAGCAGCCGCGCCAACCGCGGCCAGGCGCTCGCGGCAAGGTAGGGCAGCGCCATGCCCACGCCGAGCGCGGCGAACAGCGTGAGGGCTTGCGCAGGCGGCAGCGTGAACGCCAGGCCGAGCGCGGCACCCATGAAGGGCGCGGTGCAGGGCGAGGCCACCGCGACCGCCAACACGCCGGTGAGGGCCGAGTCGGTCAGCGGGTGGCGCAGACGCATCGATGCGAGTCCGCTGGGCAGCAGGCTGCCGAAGTCGAACAGGCCGGCCAGGTTCAAGGCGATCAAGGTGAACAGGACGGCCAGCACCGCGACGAACGTCGGCGACTGCAGCTGGAAACCCCAACCGATCTGCTCGCCGCCGGCGCGCAGCGCAAGCAACAGTGCGGCCAGGCCGACGAAACTCAAGACGACGCCGGCGCTGTAGGCCAGGCCGTTGGCCAGCAGCGTGCGGCGGCTGTGCGCATGGCCCGCGAAGCCCAGCACCTTGAGTGCCAGGATCGGGAACACGCAGGGCATCAGGTTCAGCAACATGCCGCCCAGCAACGCGAACAGCAGGGCCACCGCAAACGGCATCGGCGAGCCCAGCGCCGGCGGGGCAGCGCGTGTGTCGCCCGTCGTCGTGGGTGGCGAAGGCGTTCCCACGGGCGCCTGCAGGCTCGGCGACGCCAGAGGCACCAGCGCCGGCCAGGTGCCTTCGATGGCCAACGCGATTTGCACGCCCGCTGCAACGCCTGGCGCCGTCAGCACCGCCTGCATCTGCACCGGGCTCTCGAAACGCTGCGATGCCACCGGCACGTCGGCCTGCCAGACGCCCTGTTGCCAGCGGGCCGACGGACGCGCGGCATACTCGATCACGCCCGGCATCTCGGCGAAGAAGGCCAGTTCGCGCCCCTGCAATGCGGCGGGCAGGCCGCTCACCGAGACGCGCAGCACGCGCGCGTCGTCGGCCAGCACCGCGCGGGCGCTCGCACCCGGTGCCGGT
>JAYUPN010000077.1:0-4695 GCA_043760065.1 Rubrivivax sp. | reverse complement strand
CGCGGGTCGGGCAACTCGACGATGCCGACGTTGGGTTCGATGGTGCAGAAGGGGTAGTTCTCGGCGGCGATGCCGGCCTTGGTCAGGGCATTGAAGAGCGTGGACTTGCCGACATTGGGCAGGCCGACGATGCCGCACTTGAGACTCATGGAAAGCTTTCTGGTTCGGGAGCAGGGAATCCGGGATTTTCCTACACTGCGGAGATGAACAACCTGCCGATGTCGATCCGCCCCCATCTCAAGGACCTGGGCGGCGGTTTCACGGTGCGCCGGCTGCTGCCGGCCGCGCAGCGCCAGGCGGTCGGGCCGTTCCTGTTTTTCGACCACTTCGGTCCTATCACCGCGGCGCCCGGCGACAACCACGACGTTCGCGCGCATCCGCACATCGGCCTGGCGACGGTGACCTACCTGTTCGAAGGCGCGATGCAGCACCGCGACTCCACCGGCGTGTCGCAACGCATCGAGCCCGGCGCCATCAACTGGATGACGGCCGGGCGCGGCATCGTGCACTCCGAACGCACGCCGCCCGACCTGGCGGGCCGCGAACGGCGCAGCCACGGCCTGCAGCTGTGGGCCGCGCTGCCGGCGGCCGACGAGGAGATGGCGCCGTCGTTCGCGCACACGCCGGCATCTGCGATCCCCGAGCTGGAAGTCGGCGGCGCCCGCGTGCGGGTGCTGATCGGCAGCGCTTTCGGCGCCACCTCGCCGGTGGCCGTGCGTTCGCCCACGTTGTACCTGGACCTGCAGCTCGAAGCCGGCGACGCCCTGCCGCTGCCGCCGGCGGCCGAACGGGCGATCTACGTCGTCGACGGTGCAGTCGAGGTCGACGGCGAAGCGGTGCCGCCCTTCACGATGCTCGTGCTGGCGCCAGGTGACGAGCCGATGCTCTCGGCCGCCGGCGCCGCGCGCGCGGTGCTCATCGGCGGTGATCCGCTGGGCCACCGCCACATGTGGTGGAACTTCGTCTCGTCGCGCCAAGAGCGCATCGTGCAGGCTGCCGACGACTGGGCCGGCGGGCGCTTCGACGCCGTGCCGGGCGAGACCGAGTCGATGCCGCTGCCCGACAAGCGCCCCTGAAGCCGCCCTGAAGCGCGCGCGGCGCGGGCAGCGCGGCTAGAAGTTCCAGTGCAGCTCGCCGCTCAGGCCCACGCGCAGGCTGCGCTCGAGCCCTTCGACGATCACCGCATTCATGCCGAAGGTGATGGCGCCGCCCATGCGCGCGTCGGCGCGGAAGCCCGCCAGCGCATCGCCGACGTCGTGCGACACGGCGGCGCTGTGCGGGTCGACGTCGGGGATCGTGCAGCGTGTGCACGGTTTCACCAGCCGCAGCCGCACCGGGCCGTCGGCGGTGTCGAACAGGACCTCGTGCAGGTGGTCCTCGTCGAAAGGCTGCAGGCCGGCCAGCACGAGGTTGGGGCGGAAGCGCTGCATCGTGACGGCGGCGGCGCCGCGTGCCGCCAGGCGGTCGTTGAGTTCTTGCAGCGAAGCCGCGCCGCACACCAACAGCGGGAACGCGTCGGCGAAGGCGCTTTCGGCCTGCAGTTCGCCGGTCCACTTCGGGTCCGAAGGCCGCTGCTGCTCGGGGTCGAAGCGCACCAGCCGCAGCGGCCGGCCCAGGAAGTCGCTGAACCACTGCGCCGCCAGCGCGCCCATGTCGTAGGCCTTGACGACGTCGTCCCAGACGCGCACGCGGGTCGCGGCCTCCACCGTGTCCAGCCGCAGGTGCAGCGCCAGCATGCCGGGCGCGCGCAGCATCAGCTCGCTGCCCTTGAAGGTGGGCTGGATGAGCGCCAGGCGCGGCAACTCGCGCTGGGTGAACATCTCGCCCTGGGCGTCGACCACCATCCAGGCGCGGTCGAACTCGATGCCGGTTTCCACCAGCAGGCCCTCGTTCAACACCACGCCGGCGCAGGACTTGATGGGGTAGACGTGCAGGGCTGCCAATTGGCAGCTGGCGGAATTCACAGCAACACCCACGCTCGCTCCAGTTCGGCGGGCGCCAAAGGCCCGCGGCGGCGATTGTGCATGGCTGCTCTCTACAATCTGGCGATGTTTGCTCATGATGTCCTGGTGCGAGGCGCAGGTGCGGTCGGCCTGGCCACCGCGCTGGCGCTCGGCCGCCAGGGCCTGCGCGTGGCGCTGCTGGGCGCCGAAGCGGCCGCCGGCGCGCGCGACGACGTGCGCGCCTACGCGCTGAACGCCGTCTCAGTGCGCCTGCTGACCAGTCTGAAGGTCTGGGACGCCTTGCCCGCCGATGCCCGCACGCCCGTGCTGGACATGCACGTCGAGGGCGACGCCCCCGGCGCGTCATTGGACTTCTCGGCCTGGAGCCAGGGCCTGGCCGAACTGGCCTGGATCGTCGACGCGGCAGAACTCGAGCGTGCGCTCAACGCCGCGGTCGGCTACGCGCCGCACGTGCAGCGCGTGGCGTCGGAGGTCATGGCGCCGCTGCAGGTGCTGGCCGAAGGCAAGGCCTCGGCGACGCGCAGCCGGCTCGGCGCCGCCCTGCCGCGCCAGGCCTACGGCCACCGCGGCCTCGCGGCGCGGCTGGCCAGCGACCAACCGCACACCGGCCTGGCCCGCCAGTGGTTCCGCAGCCCCGACGTGCTGGCGCTGCTGCCGCTGGACCGGCCGCAGGCCGGCCACGGCTACGGCCTCGTCTGGTCGGTGCCCGACAGCCAGGCCGAGACGCTGATGGCGCTGGCCGACGCCGACTTCGAGGCCGCGCTGATGGACGCTACCGGCGGCGCTGCGGGCCGCCTGCAACTGGTCAGCGCTCGCGCGCAGTGGCCACTGTCGATGGCGCAGGCCGATGCCGTGCACGGCCCCGGCTGGGTGCTGGTCGGCGACGCCGCACACGTCGTCCACCCGCTCGCAGGGCAGGGCCTGAACCTGGGCCTGGGCGACGTCGCCGTGCTGGCCGAGGAACTGGCCGCGCGCGAGAGCTGGCGCTCGCCCGGCGACCGCCGCATCGGCGAGCGCTACGCGCGCCGCCGGCGCCTGCCGGTGCAGGCCATGGCGCACCTGACCGACACGCTCTGGCAGCTGTTCGCCCACCCGGCGCCGCTGGCGCGGGAACTCCGCAACCGGGGCCTGACCCTGGTCAACCACCTGCCGCCGCTGAAGCGGCTGCTCACCGGTCGCGCGCTCGGCGGCTGACACTTCGAGGAACCTGCCCATGTCCCGCCATTCCCGGCTCCTGACCGCGCTGGCCCTCGCCGGTGCGCTGGCCTGCGGCGCCGCCCTGGCGCAGGAAGCGCAGATCCGCAAGAACCTTGCCGAACGCCTGCCCAAGTTGCCCAAGATCGACGAGGTCACGCGCACCCCCGTCGCTGGCCTGTGGGAGGTGCGCTACGCCGGCACCGAGCTGCTGTACAGCGACGAGAAAGGCGACTTCATCCTCATCAACGGCTCGATGTTCGACACCAAGACGCAGACCGATCTGACCGAGGCGCGCATCGACAAGCTGCTGGCGCTGGACTTCGCCAAGCTGCCGGTCAAGGACGCCATCGTCATCAAGCAGGGCACGGGCACGCGCAAGATGGCGGTCTTCGTCGACCCGAACTGCGGCTACTGCAAGCGCTTCGAGCGCGACGTCGCGGCGATCAAGGACGTCACGATCTACACCTTCCTGCTGCCGATCCTGGGGCCCGACTCGGTGCTCAAGTCCAAGGACATCTGGTGCAACAAGGAGCCTGCGAAGGCCTGGCGCGCGTGGATGCTCGACGGCGTGGCGCCGCCCAAGTCCATGGCCGCGTGCGACACGGCGGCGGTGGACCGCAACGTGGCCTTCTCGCGCACCCACCGCATCAACGGCACGCCGGCTGTCTTCTTCGAGGACGGCACGCGCAAGCCGGGCGCGATCCCGGCCGACCTGGTCGAGAAGCTGCTCGTCGCCGCGTCGAAGAAGTAGACCGGCGCGGCCGCCGTCGGCGCGCGGCCCGCAGGTGGCTCAGCGGACAATCACGCCATGAACCCCTCCGTGGCCTCCGGGCCTGTCGATGCGCCGCCCACGCCGCCCGCGCCGCCCGCGCAGTCAGCACCGCCCGGCCCACTGGCCCAGCGGCTGGGCTACGCCGGCCTGCTGCCCTTCGTTGCCGGTGCGCTGCTGGTCTGGCTGGTGCGCGCCGATGTGCAGGCCTATGCGGCACTGGCGCTGTCGATCTACGCCGCGCTGATCCTCAGCTTTCTGGGCGGCATGCACTGGGGGCTGGCGATGCGCCAGACGGCGCCGTCCGCCGCTGCGCTGGTCTGGGGCGTGGCGACGCCGCTGGTGGCCTGGCCTGCGGCGCTGATGCCGCCCGACGCCGGGCTCGTGGTGCACGGGCTGATGTTCATCGTCTGCTATGCCGTCGACCGGCGTCTCTATCCTGTGCAAGGGGTGGCCGGCTGGTTGACGCTGCGCTTCAGGCTCAGCGCGGTGGCGGCGCTGGCCTGTTTCCTCGGTGCAGCTGGCAGCTGAACGCCCGGGCGTCGTTGCCGGCGCGGCCGGGCCGCGGCGCGCCCGGCTGCTGGGCTTGGCGGCCGTGGTCTTGATCGCGCACCTGTGGCTGGTTGAGAACCACTGGCCCGACCGACTGGGGCCGGGTGCGGCCGAGGCGCCGCCGCGGCGCATCGAAGTTGCCTTCGTGCGCGAACTGGCGCCGGCCGCGCCGCCGCCGCAGCCGCCTGCGCCGGCACCACCGGCGCGCCGGCT
>JAYUPN010000076.1:0-4727 GCA_043760065.1 Rubrivivax sp. | reverse complement strand
GCCAGCGCCTGGGCGCGGTCTTCGCCCCAGACGATGAGCTTGGCGATCATGCTGTCGTAGTGCGGGCTGATGGCGTCGCCCTCGCGCACGCCGCTGTCGACGCGCGGCAGCTCGTCGCTGCGCTCGAAAGCCACGTGCGCCGGCCAGCGCGCGACCTGCAGCGTGCCGGTGGCAGGCAGGAAGTTGGCGTCGGGGTTCTCGGCGCAGATGCGCGCTTCGATGGCGTGGCCGCGCATGCGCAGCTGGTCCTGGCGCAGCGGCAGCGGCTCGCCGCTGGCCACGCGCAATTGCCACTCGACGAGGTCGAGGCCGGTGATGGCCTCGGTCACCGGGTGCTCGACCTGCAGCCGCGTGTTCATCTCCATGAAATAGAAGCGCAGGTCGCCCGCGGGCCCGTCGGGCCCGCCTGATGATTCATCCGCCGGCTCGGCAATGAATTCCACCGTGCCGGCGCCGACATAGCCCACGGCCTTGGCCGCGGCCACCGCGGCGGCGCCCATCTCGGCGCGGCGCTCGGCGCTCATGCCGGGTGCCGGCGCCTCCTCGAGCACCTTCTGGTGGCGGCGCTGCACGCTGCAGTCGCGCTCGAAGAGGTACACACACCCGCCCTGCGTGTCGCCGAAAACCTGGATCTCGATGTGGCGCGGGCGCGTGACGTAACGTTCGACCAGCACGTGGTGATTGCCGAAGCTGGACTGGGCCTCGCGCTGGCACGAGGCCAGGGCGTCGAGGAAGTCCTCGGCCTTGTCGACGCGCCGCATGCCCTTGCCGCCGCCGCCGGCGCTGGCCTTGATCAGCACCGGGTAGCCGATGCGTTGCGCCTCGCGCGCCAGCAACGCGGGGTCGTTGTCGTCGCCGTGGTAGCCCGGCACCAGCGGCACGCCGGCCTTGTCCATCAGCGTCTTGGCCGCACTCTTGCTGCCCATCGCGGCGATGGCCGACGCGGGCGGGCCGATGAAGACGAGCCCCGCGCTGGCACAGGCCACCGCGAAGTCCTCGTTCTCGCTCAGGAAGCCGTAGCCCGGGTGGATGGCCTGCGCGCCGGTGGCCAGCGCGGCGTCGATGATGCGTTGCCACTGCAGGTAGCTGTCGCGCGGCGCGTTGCCGCCGACGTGCACGGCCTCGTCGCAGGCGCGCACGTGGCGGGCTTCGGCATCGGCGTCGGAGTAGACGGCCACCGTGCGCACGCCCAGGCGTCGCGCCGTGGCCGCCACACGGCAGGCGATCTCTCCGCGGTTGGCGATCAGGATCTTCTTGAACATGACAACACCTATCGCGTCAGGCCGTCGCCTGCCGCTGGGGAGAGAAGCGACGCCACACCACGCGCAGGAACTTGAACAGCACGACGATCAGCACCAGCGCCATCACCACCGCCACCGCCAGCACGGGCCAGAACCACAGCGGGTGCTCCCAGGCCAGCCACAGCATCGCCGGCACGGCGGCGTCGCCGGCCAGCGACAGCGCGATGTTGGAGAACGGCTCGGGGCTCGTGTTGGCCGCCGCGCGCGTCGTCGTCTTGGCAGCGTGCGAGGTGGCCGCCAGCGTGCCGCCGGCCAGCGCCGCCAGCAGCGCCCAGGTGTTGCCGTCGACGCCGAAGGCGCCGTTCAGCGCCCCGAAGGCCAGCGCCGCGCCGGCCGGGATGCGGATGAAGGTGTGCACCGCGTCCCACAGCGAATCGACACCCGGGATCTTGTCGGCCACGAACTCGAGCGCGAACATCAGGAAACTCGCCCCCAGCACCACCGGGTGCTGCAGCACGTGCAGGCCGGGCGGCAGCGGCACCCAGCCCATGAAACCCGCCGCGCCGGTGAGGAAGACGACGGCGTAAAGGCGCAACCCGCTGGCCCAGCCCAGCGCCGCGGCCAGCGCGACCAGGTGCGACAGGTCGAGATTCAGGTTCGCCACGACGGCTCACGCTTGTTGAGGAAGGCTTGGACACCGTCGCGGCCTTCGGCGCTGGCGCGGATGTCGGCGATGCGACGTGCCGTCTCATTGCGCAATTCGGCGCTGATCGGCAGCCCCGCCACGTCCTTGACGAGTTGCTTGCAGGCCTTGACCGCCGCCGGGCCGTTGGCCACCAGCGTGGCCACGACCTCGGCCACGCGCGCGTCGAGCTGATCGGCCGCCACCAGCTCGTGCACGAAGCCCAGCGCCGCGGCGCGCGCGGCGCTGAAGCGCTCGGCGGTGACGAAGTAGCGGCGCGAGGCCTGCTCGCCCAGGGCGCGCACGACATAGGGGCCAATGGTCGCCGGCAGCAGGCCGAGCTTGGCCTCGCTCAGGCAGAAGTGCGCCGCGTCGCTGGCCACCAGCACGTCGCACACCGCCGCCAGACCCACGCCGCCGGCGTAGCAATCGCCCTGCACGCGGCCGACCACCGGCAACGGGCACGACCAGATCGTCCACAACATCTGCGCCAGGCCCAGCGCGTCGGCGTGGTTCTGCTCCCAGGTGTAGTCGGCCATGGTGCGCATCCACGACAGGTCGGCACCGGCGCAGAAGGCCTTGCCGAGGCCGCCGAGCACGATGACGCGAAGATCGGGGTCGGCGCCCAGCGTGGTGAAGGCCGCGGTCAGCTCCTGGATGACGCCGTCGTTGAAGGCGTTGCGCACCTCCGGGCGGTTGAGCCAGACCTCGGCCACGAAGGGGCTCGGGCGACGGATTTCGAGGGTGCTGCTCATCGGGTGTCCTTCACCGGCCCTTCAATAACGCTTGGCGGCTTCGTCGAGCATGACCTCGGTGGCGCCGCCGCCGATGGCCAGCACGCGCGCGTCGCGCCACAGCCGCTCCACCGGCGTGCCGTGCATGTAGCCCATGCCGCCGTGCAGTTGCTGGCAGCCCTGCACAACCTCGTTGACGAGTTCACCCGTCAGCGCCTTCAGCAGCGACACGTCCTGCACGACGTCGTGACTCTGCGTCACGCGCCAGGCGCAGTGGTAGAGGTACTGGCGCGCGGCGCGCGTCTTGGCATCCAGCATGGCGAGCTTCTGCCGCACCGCCTGCTTGTCCCACAGCAGGCCGCCGAAGGCCTGGCGCGTGCGTACGTGCTCCAGCGCCAGAAGCAGCGCCTGCGTGCAGTGGCCCACCGCCATTGCACCGAGGGCGATGCGCTCGGTCTGGAAGTTCTTCATCACGGCGTAGAAGCCCTTGCCTTCTTCGCCCAGCAGGTGCGAGGCCGGCACGCGGCAGTTGTCGAAGTGCAGCTCGGCGGTGTCGCTGCTGCGCCAGCCGGTCTTGTCCAGCGTGCGGCCGACGCTGAAGCCGGGCGTGCCCTTTTCGACCACGAAGATCGAGATCGCGTGGCGGCCCGTGCCCGTGCGCGCGGCGATGAAATACAGATCGGCGTGTACGCCGTTGGTGATGAAGAGCTTGCTGCCGTTCAGTACCCAGTGCGCGCCGTCGCGCACGGCTGTCGTGCGCAGACCGGCGACGTCGGAGCCGGCGCCCGGCTCGGTGATGCCGACCGCGGTGATGGTCTGGCCACTGCAGATGCCGGGCATCCAGCGCGCCTGCTGCTCGGCATTGCCGGCGTGGTGCAGGTGCGGGCTGGCCATGTCGGTGTGCACGAGCACGGTGATGATGAAGCCGCCGTAGGTGGACTGGCTCAGCGCCTCGGCGAATACCAGGTTCGTCAGCGCGTCGGCGCCGCCGCCGCCGAGCTCGGGCGCGTAGACCAGGCCCAGCAGCCCGGCCTGCCCCATCTTTCGCAGCACCTCGCGCGGCACGCAGCCATCGGCCTCCCACTGCGCGGCGTGCGGCTCGACCTCGCGCGCCAGGAAGCGCGCCACCTGCTGCTGCAGCAGTTCGTGGTCGGCAGTGAGGTAGATCGAGTTCATGTCAACGACTCTGAACGCGATCGAGCTCCCCGCCACGGAACCGGCTTCGCCGGTCCGTTGGCGGGCGGCCCCCTCGGGGGGCTGAGGGCCGCGGCTCCATGCCCGCCTGCGCGGGCGTGGACGGCCCGAAGGCTGGCCGCCTCTGGCGGCCAGCGTGGAGCGCGAGCGAGCTTGGGGGCTCCATGTTTACATGCGGAAGACGCCGAAGCGCGGCGCTTCGGGGATCGGCGCGTTCAGGCTCGCGCTCAGGCCCAGCGCCAGCACGCGGCGTGTGTCCATCGGGTCGATGACGCCGTCGTCCCACAACCGGGCGCTGGCGTAGTAGGGGTGGGCCTGGTGCTCAAACTGCTTGAGGATCGGCGCCTTGAAGGCGGCTTCTTCGTCGGCGCTCCAGGCACCGCCCTTGGCCTCGATGCCGTCGCGGCGCACCGTGGCCAGCACGCTGGCGGCCTGCTCGCCGCCCATCACGCTGATGCGCGCGTTGGGCCACATCCACAGGAAGCGCGGGCTGTAGGCGCGGCCGCTCATGCCGTAGTTGCCGGCGCCGAAACTGCCGCCAATGATGACCGTGAACTTGGGCACCGTGGCCGTGGCCACCGCCGTCACCATCTTGGCGCCGTGTTTGGCAATGCCTTCGCTCTCGACCTTGCGCCCGACCATGAAGCCGGTGATGTTCTGCAGGAAGATCAATGGCACGCGGCGCTGGCAGCACAGCTCGATGAAGTGCGCGCCCTTGAGCGCACTCTCGCTGAACAGGATGCCGTTGTTGGCCACCAAGCCCACCGGCATGCCCTCGATGTGCGCGAAGCCCGTGACCAGCGTGGCGCCATAGCGCGCCTTGAACTCGTCGAACTCCGACCCGTCGACGATGCGGGCGATGATCTCGCGCACGTC
>JAYUPN010000075.1:0-13052 GCA_043760065.1 Rubrivivax sp. | reverse complement strand
CGTGCCCGGTCCAGCACACCCAGACCATAAGCAGCGCCACTGGCGCCGCTGATGCCCACGACCAGGCGCGGCCGAGCCACTTCAGCCCGGGGTCAGTGCTTGTTGCAGCTCACCCGACTGGTACATCTCCATCATGATGTCCGAGCCGCCGACGAACTCGCCGTCGACGTAGAGCTGCGGGATCGTGGGCCACTGGGCGTAGTCCTTGATGCCCTGGCGGATCTCCTCGTCTTCCAGCACGTTGAAGGTCTTGAGGTCGCTGGCGCCGCAGGCTTTGAGGACCTGGATCGCCCGGCCCGAAAACCCGCACATGGGGAACTGCGCATTGCCCTTCATGAAGAGCATCACCCGGTTGCCCTTGACCAGTTCGTCGATGCGCTGCTGCACGTCGCTCATGTCTTGCGTCCTGACTGAATTTAGAGGCCAGGAGTATGCGGCAACTGCGCTCCCCGCCGGTGCAGCATGGGCAATCGACCGTCTTCGAGTGCGGGCCCGTGGCCGCACCGAGGCGGTCTAGAAGGCGTAGCGCACGCTGAGCTGCACCACCGGCGCCAGCCGGATCTCGCGCAGCGCCGTCTCCCAGCCCTGGGTGCCAAAGATGGCACGGCCGACGCCGCCGATGGCCGAGGGCTGCGCGGCCACCCAGCCCAGGTCGGCCGTGAGGGACAGCGAATTGCGCCACGCCGCCGTGACGAAGCCCAGGCCCAGGTAGGGCACGGCGCCGGGGCTGTCGGCGCCGACCGATGCCGCCCCACCCAGCGACTGCAACGACAGCCCCAGGCGAGGTGTGGCAAGCCCGGTGAGCAGCGGCGCGCCGCCCATGCTGCCCAGCATCAGCCCGCCGCTGGCGCGGAAGCTGCCGAAGGCGGGCTGGGCGAAGTAGTAGTCGCCGAACAGCGCGCCACCCTGCGCGGCGCGCGGCGTGTCGGCGCCTTCGGCTTGCAGCAGTCCCGACACGGACAACGGCGACAGTGCGGCGGTCTGCACGGCCACGCGCGCTTGCCACTGCGGCCACAAGGCTTCGGGCCGCGGCGCCACCAGCCCTTCAGCGGCCGACGCCAGCAGCGGCAGAACAGCAACCACTCCCATCGTGCCGAGCTTCAGGACCTTCATCGCAGCCTCCCACGCCGGACCGTGTCAGGCGACCATGATGCGCCGCGGCGGCCGCTTTGGCATCCCCGGGCGGGTGCACAAGCCGGTAACGGCCGGCTACGGCGGGGCTGACCGGTACTGCTTCACGACCCGGCCAGCGTGCACCGGTGAAGCGCGGCAGGCCGGCCAGGTCGGCGCGGGTCTGGGCGGGTTCGAAGCCGTGTCGTGCAAACAACGCCCGGACCGCGTCGGCCTGGTCGTGGCCGTGCTCGAGCAGCAGCCAGGCGCCGGGCAGCAGGTGCGCAGGTGCCCCAGCGACGATGCGGCGCAGCGCATCCAGGCCGTCGCCGCCCGCGGTCAGTGCCTGCAGGGGCTCGTGCTGCAGCGCTGCCAGGTGCGCGTCGCCCTCGGCGATGTAAGGCGGGTTGGACACCGCCAGGCCGAAGTGCATGCCGTCCACGGCCTGCCACCAGTCGCCAGCGCACCAAGTCACGTCCAGGCCCAGTCGCTGGCCGTTGCTGCGCGCCACGTCCAATGCTGCCGCGCTGGCGTCGGTGGCCGTCAGCAGCGCCCGGGGCTCGGCTTGCTTGAGCGCCAAGGCCACTGCGCCGCTGCCGGTGCCCAGGTCGATCACCGACTTCGCGGGCGCTTCGGCCCAGCACGCCAGTGCCCACTGCACCAGGCCCTCGGTCTCGGGCCTCGGCACCAGCACGGCGGGCGAGACGTTCAGGTTCAGGCCGCAGAACTCGCGCTCCCCGATCACATAGGCCAGCGGCTCGCCGCCGGCGCGGCGTTGCAGCAGCGCCGGCCAGGCGGCCGCGGCGGGTGCCGGCAGCGCGCTTTCGTCGTGCGCCAGCAGCCAGCTGCGCGGCTGCTGCAGCAGGTGGCCCAGCAGCCACTGCGCGTCCAAACGTTGCACGCCCTGCAGCCGGGCCTGGGCCAGCGCGTCGCGCACCAGCAGCGGTTCAGGCACCACCGGCTTCCAGCTGCGCCAGCTGCTGCGCAGCGCGCGCCGCCTTCAGCGCGGCGACGACGTCGGACAGGTCGCCGTCCATGATCTGCGCCAGCTTGTACAGCGTGAGGTTGATGCGGTGGTCGGTCAGCCGCCCCTGCGGGAAGTTGTAGGTGCGGATGCGGTCGCTGCGGTCGCCGCTGCCGATCAGTCCCTTGCGCGTGGCGGCTTCCTTGGCCGCGCGTTCGTTGTAGTCCTTGTCGCGCAGCCGCGCGGCCAGCACCGCCATCGCCTTGGCCTTGTTGCGGTGCTGGCTGCGGTCGTCCTGGCACTCGGCCACCAGGCCGGTGGGCAGGTGCGTGATGCGGATCGCGCTGTCGGTCTTGTTGACGTGCTGGCCGCCGGCGCCGCTGGCGCGGAAGGTGTCGATGCGCAGATCGGCCGGGTTGAGCTGGATCTCCTCGGCCTCGTCGGGCTCGGGCATCACCGCCACCGTGCAGGCGCTGGTGTGGATGCGGCCCTGGCTCTCGGTGGCCGGCACGCGCTGCACGCGGTGGCCGCCGGACTCGAAGCGCAGCGCCTCGTAGACGCGCTCGCCTTCGATGCGCAGCACGAGTTCCTTGTAGCCGCCGAGTTCGCTGTCGCTCTGGCTCAGGATCTCGGTGCGCCAGCCCTGCCTCTCGCAGTAGCGCAGGTACAAACGCGCCAGGTCGCCGGCGAACAGCGCCGACTCGTCGCCGCCGGTGCCGGCGCGGATCTCGAGGAAGGCGTTGCGGTTGTCGTCGGGGTCGCGCGGGATCAGCGCGGCCTGCAGCTCGGCGTGCAGTCGCTCCATGTCGGCGCTGGCGGCGGCAATCTCTTCCTGCGCCATCTCGGCCATCTCGCGATCTGCTTCATGGGCCTGCATCTCGCGCGCCGCCAGCAGGTCGCTTTCCCGCTGCTGGTAGTGACGGAAACGATCGACGATGCCGCGCACCTCGGATTGCTCGCGCGACAAGGCGCGGTAGCGCTTGAGGTCCGACGACACCTGCGGGTCGGACAGCGTCGCGTCCAGCTCCGCCAGGCGCAGCGCCAGGCGTTCGAACTGGTCACGCAGGGTGGGTGTCATGTCGTGAAGTGAAGAGGGCGAGTTCAAATGGCGGCGCCGCGCCCCGCGGCGCGGCCAGAGGTGAGGCGGGAGCTAAGGCCCTTGTTCGCCGCTGTCCGACGTTGGCTGGCGCGTGCTGCGGCGCAGGAAGAGCCGCGACACCGTCTGTGCCAACCGAGCGCGCTCGTCGCCCTCGGCCGCGTGCAGCTCGGCCAGCGTGCCATGCAGCATCTTGTGCGTGAGGCCACGCGCCAGTGCTTCCAGCACCTGCTCCACCGGCTCGCCGCGGGCCAGCAGCTTGCGGGCGCGGCCGAGCTCGGTGGCGCCCCAGTCGTCGGCCTGCCGGTTCAGGGCCTGGATCAGCGGCACCGCGGCGCGCTGGTCGAGCCAGTGCGAGAAGCTTTGCACACCCGCATCGATGATCGCTTCGGCTTGTTCGACCGCGGCCTGCCGCTTTTCGCTGGCCGTCTGCACCAGCGTCGAGAGGTCGTCGACGGTGTAGAGGTAGACGTCGGAAAGCTGGGCAACCTCGGGCTCGATGTCGCGCGGCACGGCCAGGTCGACCATGAACATCGGCCGCCGCCGGCGCGCCTTCAGCGCGCGCTCGACGGCGCCCAGGCCGATGATCGGCAGCGAACTGGCGGTGCAGGAGATGACGGCGTCGAACTCGTGCAGCCGGTTGGGCATGTCCGACAGCCGGATGGCCTCGCCGCCGAAGCGCGAAGCCAGGTGTTCGCCGCGCTCGAGCGTGCGGTTGGCCAGCGCCATCGCCTTGGGCGTGCGCGCGGCAAAGTGCGTGGCCACGAGCTCGATCATCTCGCCGGCGCCGACGAACAGCACCTTGATCTGCGCCAGGTCCTCGAACAGCTGCCCTGCCAGCCGCACCGCAGCAGCGGCCATGCTGATGCTGTGGGCGCCGATCTCGGTGGAGCTGCGCACTTCCTTGGCCACCGAGAACGAGCGCTGGAACAGCTGGTGCAGCGTCGTGCCCAGCGTGCCGGCTTCGCTGGCCAGCCGCACGGCCTGCTTCATCTGGCCCAGGATCTGCGGCTCGCCCAGCACCATCGAGTCCAGTCCGGCCGCGACGCGGAAGGCGTGGCGTGCCGCGGCGCGGTCTTCCATCACGTAGCTGTGCGTGACCAGTTGCCCGCCGCTGATGCCGCCTTGTTCGGCCAGCCAGTCGATGGTCGGTTGCACCAGGTCCTGCGCCAGCGTGTGCGGCGCGGCCACGTACAGTTCAGTGCGGTTGCAGGTCGACACGAGCGCCGCTTCGGGCAGGCTGCGGTGCAGACGTTCGCGCAGGCCCAGCAACGCCGGCGCCATCTGCTCCGGCGCGAAAGCCAGCCGGCCGCGCAGGTCCAGCGGCGCGGTGGTGTGGTTCAGGCCGAGTGCAAAGACGCTCACGTCAGAATTGTAGGTTTGCGGGCGGCCGGATGGGGGCCGGCCATTGGACGCAGATCAATCTGCCGCAACAGAACACGAAAGAGGCACGAGATGGGACCGCTGGACGCACTGTGGCACGTGGGCAATCTGTTCCTGCCGGCGCTGGCCCTGGGGGCGCTGGCCGCGGCGTTTGCCAAACTGGTGTGGCGGCGTGACCTGGCGGGCGTGGCCTGGCAGCGCCTGGCGGGCCCGGCTTGCGCGGCTTGCGTGGCGGTGGTGCTGGCGGGCCTGGCGCTGTGGGGCAGTGACGGCAAGATGGCCACCTATGCCGCGATGGTGGCCGTCTGCGCGCTCACGCTGTGGTGGCAGGGCTTCGGGCCGGGGCGTCGCTAGCGTCGACTTCGGCGCCGTGCAGCACCGGCGTGCCGCGCAGCGAGTGCGGCAGGGCTTCGGTGATGTGCACGTCGAGCATGCGGCCCACCAGCCGCGCCGCCTGCGGGCCGCCATCGAAGTTGACGATGCGGTTGCACTCGGTGCGGCCCATCAGCTCGTGCGGACCCGATCCGGCCTTGCCGCTCTTGCCGCTGTTGCGCGACGGGCCCTCGACGAGGATGCGCTGCACCGTGCCGACGCGGCCGGCGCTGATGCGGCGCACGTTGTCCTCGATGCGTGCCTGCAGCAGTTGCAGGCGCTTGAACTTCAGCGCCTGCGGTGTGTCGTCGTGCAGGTTCGCCGCCGGCGTGCCGGGGCGCGGGCTGAAGACGAAGCTGAAGCTGCTGTCGTAGCCGACGACGTCGATGAGTTTCATCATCTTGCCGAAGTCTTCCTCGGTCTCGCCGGGGAAGCCGACGATGAAGTCGCTGGACAGGCTGATGCCCGGCCGCACTGCGCGCAGCTTGCGGATCGTGCTCTTGTACTCCATCGCCGTATAGCCGCGCTTCATCGCCATCAGGATGCGGTCGCTGCCGTGCTGCACCGGCAGGTGCAGGTGGTCGACGAGCTTGTCGACGCGGCCGTAGACGTCGATCAGCCGCTGCGTGAACTCGTTCGGGTGGCTCGTGGTGTAGCGGATGCGCTCGATGCCGGGGATCTCGGCCACGTATTCGATGAGCAGCGCGAAGTCGGCGATCTCCGCCGTGCCGCCCATGATGCCGCGGTAGGCGTTGACGTTCTGCCCCAGCAGCGTCACCTCCTTCACGCCCTGGTCCGCCAGGCCCGCGACCTCGGTCAGCACGTCCTCGAATGGCCGGTGCACTTCTTCGCCGCGCGTGTAGGGCACGACGCAGTAGCTGCAGTACTTGGAGCAGCCTTCCATGATCGACACGAAGGCACTCGCACCGTCCACGCGCGCCGGCGGCAGGTGGTCGAACTTCTCGATCTCGGGGAAGCTGATGTCGACCTGCGGCCGGCGCTCGGCGCTGCGGGCGGCGATCATCTGCGGCAGCCGGTGCAGCGTCTGCGGGCCGAAGACGATGTCGACGTAGGGCGCGCGCTCGATGATCGCCGCACCCTCCTGGCTGGCCACGCAGCCGCCGACGCCGATCAGCACGCCCTTGGCCTTGAGGTGCTTGACGCGGCCGAGGTCGGAGAAGACCTTCTCCTGCGCCTTCTCGCGCACCGAGCAGGTGTTGAAGAGGATCAGGTCGGCCTGCTCGACATCGTTCGTCGGCTCGTAGCCCTCGGCGGCGCGCAGCACGTCGGCCATCTTGTCCGAGTCGTACTCGTTCATCTGGCAGCCGAAGGTGCGGATGAAGACCTTCTTGCCGGCCTTGGCGACCGTGCCGCCCGTGTTGTCCGCGCTCACGGCTTGCTCCAGGTCTGCGTGGCGGGATTGAAGTTCCAGCTCGCGGCTTCCTGGCGCGTCGCCGGCCAGGGCCTGCGCGCGGCTTCGGCGGGCGTCAGGATCCAGACGTCGAGCAACTGGCCGTGCAGGTCGGTGGTGTAGTGCACCAGCAGGCGTTGATTGATGGCGGCGCCGGACATCACCAGCATGTTGTTGGCGCCGCGGATGCGCGCGCCGGGCGCCAGGCGCGCTGCCGATCGGTTCAGCAGCACCTCGGGCGGTGCGGTGATCACGACCTCGCCGCGCAAGGCGGAGGCCGGGAAGTTGCGCACCGCCTGCGCGGCGACGGGGGATGCGCACACGGCGACCGTGGCGGCCAGCAAGACACAGCGAAGCATGGTGTGGATCCAGGGGCTGTGGAACAAGAGCGACCCTGGGCGCGAGCCGCAGGGGGCGAAATCCAAATCGCCCGAAGCTCGTCTCGGGCGGTACAAACAAGACGACCCGAGCGGTCGCCTCGGGTGGTACAAACAAAACGGCCCGAGGGGTCGCCTCGGGCCGTGGGAATCTTGGTGGCGCTTCAGGGATTTGAACCCCGGACCTGCGGATTATGATTCCGTCGCTCTAACCAGCTGAGCTAAAGCGCCTGAGCCCGACATTATAGCGAGCGGTCACGCTCGTGCAGCGACTCGGCCCAACCCCTTCCCTCCATGTTCAGCTTCTTCAAGAAAAAGCCGCCGCCGGCGCCGCCAGCGCCCGAGCCGGCGGCACCCGTGGTCGCTCCGATCGCCGTGCAGGCGCACGATCCCGCGCCTGCTGAGCCCGCCGCGGCGAAGGAGTCGCCGCGCGGCGGCTGGCTGGGCCGCCTGGCGGTGGGTCTGCGCAAGACCGGCTCCAGCATCGCGCAGGTCTTCACCGGCACCCGCATCGACGAGGCGCTGTACGACGAACTGGAGTCCGCGCTGCTGATGGCCGACGCAGGTGTCTCGGCCACCGAGTTCCTGCTGTCCGACCTGCGCCGCCGCGTCAAGGACGCCAAGGCCACCGAGCCGGCGGCGGTGAAGGCGCTGCTGGCCGATGCCGTCACCGAGCTGCTGCTGCCGCTGCAGCGGCCGCTCGCCATCGGCAGCGCAAGCCCGACGGTGATCATGGTCACCGGCGTCAACGGCGCCGGCAAGACGACCAGCATCGGCAAGCTCACGCGCCACCTGGCGGCGGCGGACTGCAAGGTGCTGCTGGCTGCGGCCGACACTTTCCGCGCCGCGGCGCGCGAGCAACTGGCCGTCTGGGCCGGGCGCAACCGGGTCGAGATCGTGAGCCAGGAAGGTGGCGACCCCGCGGCGGTGACCTTCGACGCCGTGACCGCAGGCCGTGCGCGCGGCTGCGACGTGGTGATCGCCGACACCGCCGGCCGCCTGCCCACGCAGACCCACCTGATGGAGGAGCTGAAGAAGATCCAGCGCGTGATCGGCAAGGCGCAAGCCGGAGCGCCGCACGAGGTGCTGCTGGTGGTCGACGGCAACACGGGCCAGAACGCGCTGGCGCAGGTCAAGGCCTTCGATGCCGCGCTGGGTCTCACCGGCCTCATCGTCACCAAGCTCGACGGCACCGCCAAGGGCGGGGTGCTGGCGGCGATCGCGCGCTGGGGTGCAGAACGCGGGCCGGATCGCGGTGCGCTGCCGGTCTACTTCATCGGCATCGGCGAGAAGCTGGAGGACCTGCAGACCTTCGACGCGCGCGAGTTCGCGCAAGCGCTGCTGGGCTGAAGCGAGACGGGCGGTCCTGCGAGCCGGCGCGGCGCGGGCCCGGCTCAACGTGCGTCGGCGGGCTCCATCTCGTCGTAGAAGCCCGACGGCACCGGCTCCATCGACGGGTCGAAGGCGCCTTCCATCGCGGCGCGGTCGCCGTCGGCCAGCACTTCGGACATTTCGGCGATCGGGATCAGCGGCATCGGCCTGGAGTTGCTGGCCTTCATGCCCGCGGCGGCAGGCCCCAGCACATGCGCCATGGCGGTGCGCACCTCGGCCGCCGTGGGCAGCGCGCCTTCGCGCCAGACGTGGACGTGGATGTTGGCGGCCCGCATCACGCGCGCCATGCGCTCGTGGCGGCGGCGGCTGCGTTCGCTCTCGGTGGTCGGGCGGATGTCGACGACAGCCAGCACGCGCGAGCCCGAATCGCAAAGCAGCAGATCGGCGCTGAGCGAACCCACGCGCTGCAGCCATTCGTTGTAGGAGTGGCGGGCCGGCACGCGGATGAAGCGCGCCAGCGGCACCTGGCCCAGCACCAGGTAGCCGGGCATCGAGCGCTTCAGCAGGTCGTAGGCCTGTCGCTCGGTGATGGTCAGCACGCGCGCCGCCTCGGGCGGCCAGCCGGCGACGGTGTCGAGCGCTTCGCGCTTGTCGCGTCGCACCCGGCGGTCGCTCATGCGCTGGCGCACCCGAAAGACGAGCAACGTCAGCAGCAGCAGCAGCGTGGCGGGCAGCGCGAAAGACACGGTCGGGTCCAGGAATTCCATGGGAGATGTTCGGCGCTCAGGGCGAACCCCGAAGATCGGTCACCCGGCGCCGCCGAGCAACGTCTGCCGGCACAAAAGACGTATCGAGTCGTTTCCGAAATGCCCTGGGCAAACCCGAAGCGTGAAAGATGTCCCGCGGCGCCGACCTTCAGCGTGGCAGGCCGGGGAAGCCGCCACCGCCCATGCCACCCATGCGCTTCATCATCTTCATGAGGCCGCCGCCCTTCATCTTCTTCATCATGCCCTGCATCTGGTCGAACTGGTTGAGCAGCCGGTTGACCTCCTGCACATGCACCCCGGCGCCGGTGGCGATGCGGCGCTTGCGGCTGGCCTTGATGAGCTCGGGCTTGCGCCGCTCCAGCGCGGTCATCGAGTTGATGATGCCCTCCATGCGGCGCACGTCGCGCTCGGCACGGCCCATGTCGGCGCCCTGCGCCTTGGCCGTCAGCTGGCTCGGCAGCTTGTCCATCAGGCTGGACAGGCCGCCCATCTTCTTCATCTGGCTGATCTGCGACAGGAAGTCGTTGAGGTCGAAGTTGCTGCCCGACTTCATCTTGTCGGCGAACTTCTGCGCCGCCTCGACGTCGACGCCCTGCTGCACCTGCTCGACCAGCGCCACCACGTCGCCCATGCCCAGCACGCGGCCGGCGTGGCGCTCGGCATCGAAGACCTCCAGGCCGTCGATCTTCTCGGACACGCCGGCGAACTTGATCGGCGCGCCGGTGACCTGCCGCACCGACAGCGCCGCGCCGCCGCGCGAGTCGCCGTCGAGCTTGGTCAGCACGACGCCGGTCAGCGGCAGCGCGTCCTTGAAGGCCTTGGCGGTGTTGACCGCGTCCTGGCCCTGCATGGCGTCGACGACGAACAGCGTCTCGATCGGGTTGAGCGCCGCGTGCAGCTCGCTGATCTCGGCCATCAGCGCTTCGTCGATGCCCAGCCGGCCGGCGGTGTCGACCAGCAGCACGTCGAAGTAGTGGCGCCGGGCGTGGTCCAGCGCGGCCAGCGCGATGTCGCGCGGCTTCTGGCTCGGGTCGGACGGGAACCACTCGGCGCCGGCCTGCGCCGTCACGGTCTTGAGCTGTTCGATGGCGGCCGGCCGGTAGACGTCGGCCGACACCGTGAGCACCTTCTTCTTGCGCTTGGTGATCAGGTGCTTGGCCAGCTTGGCCACGGTGGTGGTTTTGCCGGCGCCCTGCAGGCCGGCCATCAGGATCACCGCCGGCGGTTGTGTGGCCAGGTTGAGCTCGGACACCGGCCGCGCGGCAGACCCGGCCTCGGGCGTGTCGCCCATCGTGGCGGCGAGCTCCTTGTGCACGATGCCGACCAGCGCCTGGCCCGGGTTGAGCGAGCCGGCGACTTCCTGGCCGAGCGCCTTCTCCTTGACGCGGGCGATGAAGTCGCGCACCACGGGCAGCGCGACGTCGGCCTCGAGCAGCGCCATGCGCACCTCGCGCAACATGTCCTGCACGTTGCTTTCGGTGATGCGGGCCTGGCCGCGCATCGTCTTGACCATCCTGGACAGGCGGTCGGTGAGGGTCGTGGCCATGTGGGGGAGGGTGGCGCTGCGGACGCAGCGCGGTCATTACACTGTCCGGGTGATTCTATCGACCCCCACTCCCTTGCTCGTGCCGGGCGGCGCCTTGCTGCTGGCGGCCGTGGCGCTGGTGCTGTACGTGACGGCGGCGCTGCCGCTGGCGGCGCTGCGGCGGCTGTCGGCGGCTTCGCTGCTGGGTGCTTTCGTGCTGCACGCGCTGCTGCTGGTCATCGACATCGGCGGCCTCGGCCGCGCCGAGCCGGGGGCCCGGCTGGGTTTCGGGCCCGTGCTGTCGATGACGGTGTGGCTCGTGATCGCGGTCTACGCCGTGGAAAGCCGCCTCGTGCCGCTGCCCGCCGTGCGCCAGTGGCTGGGCCTGGCCGGCGTGCTGGCGGTGGTGGTGGCGTGGCTGTTCCCGGGCGACCCGAAGGTGGTGCACTCGAGCCTGGCGCCGCTGCACTTTGCGCTGGGCGTGGGCTCCTACGGGCTCTTCGGCGCCGCGGTGCTGCACGCCGTGCTGCTGGACGCCGCCGAACGCCGCCTGCGCCCGAGCGTGCCCGGCGCGCCGCGCGCGATCCCGGGCCCGGCCCTCGGCATGCCGCTGCTGCAGCTGGAACGGCTGACCTTCCGCTTCGTCGAGGCCGGCTTCGCGGCGCTCACGGCGACCCTGGTGCTGGGCATCGTGTCGACCGTGCAGTGGCGCTGGGGCGACCACAAGGCCGTGTTCTCGCTGCTGGCGTGGGGCGTCTTCGCCGCCTTGCTGGTGGGTCGGCGGCTGCGCGGTTGGCGCGGCCGCAAGGCCACGCGCTGGCTCTACGTCGGCGCGGCGCTGCTCTTGCTGGCCTACGTCGGCTCGCGTTTCGTGCTCGAAGTGCTGCTCGGCCGCACGGCCTGAGCAGCAGGAGGCCCTTTGAAATACCTGCTCGTGCTGCTGGTGGTGCTGGTCGTGGCCTGGATGCTGCTGCGGCGGCGCGAACCGCCGGCGGCGCCGCCGAAAGAGGGCGCGACTGCCGATGGCAAGCGAGCGCCCGCCGCACCGCAGCCGATGCTGGCCTGCGCACACTGCGGCATGCACCTGCCGCAGGCCGAAGCGCAGATGGACGCCGCAGGGCGGCCTTTCTGCAGCGAAGCGCACCGACTCGCCGGCCCGCGCTGAAGCCGGCGCGCTGACGCGACATGGAGCCGCGCGAGGCCGACCGCCGCCAGGGCGACCGCCGGCGCGCCGACCGGCGTGGCGTCGGCGGCCGCCGCGGCGACGACGAGGGCGACTCGGGCCAGTCCTACTTCGATCCCGGCTGGCTGGCTTCGGGCGACCCGCCCAGCGACAGCCGCTTCCTCGACCGCCAGGCCCGCAGCCTGGCACGCGCGCAGGACACGTCGCAGATCCGCATCTACCGCACCTATGCCGCGGCGCGGGCCGCGGTGGGTGTTGGGCTGGTCGCGGTGGTGGGTATCAGCAGCCTCATGGGCCTGCGTGCTTCCGAAGGGATGGCCTTGGCGTCGCTGGCGTACGCGGTGCAAGCCATCACGCTGTGGCTGCTGCCGCGCTTCGGCGCCCTGGCGCGGCCGCAATCGCGCGCGGCACAGCGGCGGCGGCAGTGGCTGGTGACCATCGGGGTCGACCTGGTCGCGTTCTCGGTCCTGCACCTGATGGAGGTCAGCGTCTCGCTGAACTACGCCGCGCTGCTCGTGCTGCCGGTGTTGATGGCCGGCGTGTTGACCTCGCGGCTGCTGGCGCTGGGCACGGCGGCGGCGGCGGCGCTGGTGCTGCTGGCCGCGGCGTGGCGCGGCCTGGCCGGGGTCGAGGGGCCGGCGCTGATGCTGCAGTCCGGCCTGCTCGGACTGGGCCTGTTCATGATCACGCTGCTGGCGGGGGAACTGGCGGCGCGGCTGGCGCGCGAGGAAGTCGCCGCGCGCGGCAGCCTGGAACTGGCGCGCCAGCAGGCGCAGCTCAACCGCCTGGTGATCGAGGAGATGGCCGACGGCGTGCTGGTCGTCGACCGCCGGCTGCTGGTGCGTGCGGCCAACCCCGCCGCCCGGGCCTTGCTGGTCGACCAGGGGCTGAGCCCGCCGGCACCCTTCAAGCTCGAGCACCGCCCCGAGTGGTTGGCCCTGCTGCAGGCGGCGCAGCAGGCGGTGGCCGACGGCCAGTGGCCCGATGCCGGCCAGGACGTGACGCTCGTGTTCGGTGAAGGCCATACCCGCACCTTGCGCTTGCGCGTGCGCTTCATGCGCGGCCGCGCTGGCGGGCGGCGCGAGCGCATCGAAGATGGGGCCGAAGACCAGACCCTGCAGCCGGTGGCCGTGCTGCTGCTCGAGGACCTGCGCACGCTGCAGGCGCGCATCCGGCAGGAGAAGCTGGCCGCGATGGGCCGCGTCTCGGCCGGCATCGCGCACGAGATCCGCAACCCGCTGGCCGCGATCTCGCAAGCCAATGCGCTGCTGATGGAAGACGCGCTGGCGCCGGCGCAGCTGCGCCTGGCGAGCATGGTGGCCGACAACGTCGAGCGGCTCAAGCGCCTGGTCGACGACGTGATGGAGGTGGCGCCCGGCGCCGAGCCGGTCCAGCGCACCATCGACGCCAGCGCCGCCGTCGGGCAGGCGGCGTCGGAGTGGGCGCGCACGATGCAGTTGCCGATGGGCGCGAACAGCCGCCTGCGTGCCGAGATCAGCGCCGACGCGATCGGCGTGCACTTCGACCCCGAG
>JAYUPN010000074.1:0-4741 GCA_043760065.1 Rubrivivax sp. | reverse complement strand
TGACGTTGTTGATGTGCCAAGCCCCGAGGGCGCGTTGACCGGCACTGACGTTGATGGCGTGGTGCTCGACGCCGATGTGGCGCGCCGCCGCTGCCAAGCCGGCGGAGCCGTCGGTGCACAGCACCGTGTCGCAGGGCAGAAGCGGCTGCAGCACGGCTGCAAGATGCGCCGTGTCGAGTGCGCGGACGATCTGATCGGTGGTGGCGCCCGATCGGTCCCGCACCACGAGCACCACGTCGTGCTCGACCGACATGCCCCGGCGGGTCGATCGGCCACCACGGCGCCTGGCCTTGCGGTAGGTCTTTCGCAGCAGTTTCTGCTGGCCCTTGCAGGACTTGAGCACGCAGGTCTCGTCCGCCTCGGCGATGCCGCTCAGCGAAGTCGCCTTGACTGCCTGAGGCAGGGCCAGGAAGCGGTGGCGCCAGCGAAACGCCGTGCTGCGTGCAACATCCAGCTGCTCAGCCGCCCTGGTGATGCTCAGCCCATCGACCAGCGCCTGGGACTGCTGGAGCCACTTGTCCCGGTAGCGCAGCCGCGCCAGCGGCGTTCCCGTCAGCGCGTTGAACGTCTTGCCGCAGTCGCGGCACTTGTAGCGCTGCAGCCCACGGGCCTGTCCATTGCGCACGACGTGCCAGCTGCGGCAGTGCGCACACATGCGCAGGCCTTGCAGGCGCCGCTCGACCAGTTCACGAACTTCTTCACCAGCGTCCTGAGCAGCCAGGCAATCGATGAGCTGGCGTCGCTGGAGGCAGCTCAGCTGCTCGATGGACCGGACGATCTGATTCAACTCTCGCTGGCGCATCGCAAACCCCACTCTGGTCAGTCCGGCACCTCGCCGTGCAGCCAGTTTGGGGGTCGGGTAGCTCATGGGGTGAGCCTGTCACTACTCAACGCGAACATAGCCGGATATTGGCCCCGACTTCAGCCCTTTCATGCACGAAGCTGCGGGAGTTTTTGCCCGTTCTTCGCGGCTCGGCGTCGGCCATCGAGGGACAGTCACATTCGGACATCGCAGCCGCGCACGGCTTCGGCCCGGATGACTTGTCCAATGTTTGCGCGCGCAGCAGGCCGCTAAATCCTTGACACTGTTACATCCTCAGACCGACAATTTCACCGCGGTTCTGCGGGGAGGTCGTCATGGCGATCGGTACGGTCAAGTGGTTCAACGACGCCAAGGGCTTCGGCTTCATCGAACCCGAGGGCGGCGGCGCCGACGTCTTCGCGCACTTTTCGGCCGTGCAGATGGACGGCTTCCGCACCCTCAAGCAAGGCAGCCGGGTTGACTACGAACTGGTGCAGGGCCCCAAGGGCGACATGGCGCAGAACATCCGGCCGGTGGGCGCCGAGCCCAACGCCACCGCCAGCACGGTCGGCGAACTGCATCAGTGACGCGCGGGCCGGTCGGCAGGCGGCAACACCGTCAAGCCGGGCCGCGCGGGTTCCCGCGGCGGCCGCTGGGGCAGACGCTTTCCCTGGGCTGCTCATCGCGCAGGTATTGCGTCTCTTCGTCGGTCGTGGCCGGGCGCGCTTCGACGAGCTGGGCACGCGCGCCGTACAGGTCCCGCAGCTTGCTTTGCATCGTGGCCTGCGCGTCAACACCGGGGCCCAGGGCCTGGAACCAGCGCCGCGGGCGCCCGTCGTAGCGGAAGTCCACGACCCAGATCGTCGAACGCTTGAAGAACTCGGACGGCATGCGCGATCATGCTCCGGGGCGTTACCGCCAACAACCAGCAGGCTGCAAGGTCGATTGTCCTGGGCTACATTACGCCGATGATGGAATGGGTCAGGACTGCCGTGATCTGGTTGCTGGTGCTGGCGCTGCCCGCGCAAGGCGCCGCGGCGGCGACGATGGCCCTGTGCAACCCCAACCACCACAGCATCCTTGGCGCAGCGCAGCCGCACGACCACGACGCGTCGGAGTCCGCAGCCCCTGCCGCACGCCACCGGCACGAACATGCCGGCGCCCGGCAAGCGGCCGGTCATGAAAACAGCCCTCGCGCCCACGGTCCTCAGGAGGATCTGAATCACCTTGCAAGCCAGGCGGCCGTGAATGGCGGCTCCACCGATGCCACCACTTCGCACCACGCGCCAGTCCAGAAGCTGACGCAGGCCGACCAGCACAAGTGCAGCGCATGTGCCTCGTGCTGCTCTGCCGCCGCCTTCAGTGGCGAAGTCGTGACGTTGCCGCCCCCGCAGTTCGAGCCGACCGTTTTCAGCTCCCTCGTGCCCTCGGTGCAGCGGTTTGCCACCGACGGGCCCGACCGCCCACCCCGATCTCTCGTCGCCTAGCCGCCGCTGGCGGCAGCGCGTGCAAGGGCATGCGTTGCCCCGCGCGGCCTTGTCTCTGTGCCCGCGTCGCTCTTGCGGCGGGTGGCTTTCCAGACTTCGACGAGAGGACCGCCATGGTCATCAACCCCAAGCGCGTGCTCACGGCCGCGTTGTCTCTGGCTTCGCTGTGGGCACTCGCTCAGCCGGCTCCACCAGGCGTCCGGCCTGACCCGCTGGATGCCAACGCCAGCGTGCCTGCGCCGGTCTACCGGTCGTCACTGCCGGCGCCGCGGGCCGCACAAGCCGACGCGACGATCAGCTGGCGCCTGGCCAACGAGACTGTCGCCCGCATCGGCGGCTGGCGAAGTTATGCCCGCGAGTCGCAGGCGACACCGCCTGCTGCTGAGCCCGCGGCGCAGAGGGCGGCACCGCCCGCTTCGACGCCGGCCGCTGCCACGAAGCAAGCTGACACACCGATGCCCGCAGCGCCGGGTCACGGCGGGCACAAGTCGCCATGAGACCCGCCATGACGACCGCCCCAACCGGCCTTGCAAAACCCCGTCGGCGCTGGCGGGCAGTGCTGGCCCTGCTCGCAGCGACCGCACTCGGCGGCTGCGCCTCCTTCAGCCCCGACGGCGGCTTTGCCCGCGTCGAGCAAGCCGCCCGCGACCACCTCGGCAAAGAGCTGCGCTGGTCCCGCACCACCGCCGACCAGGACGGCATCGACCAGCGGGTGGCCGAACTGCTGGCCAAGCCTTTGTCGGTCGACGACGCCGTGCAGCTGGCGCTGCTCAACAACCGCGGCCTGCAGGCGACGTTCCAGGACCTCGGCATTGGCGAATCGGAGCTGGTGCAGGCAAGCCGCCTGCCCAACCCTGGCTTCAGCTTCGGCCGCACGAGCCGCGGCGACGAGCGAGAAATCGATCGCGGCCTGCACTTCAACCTGGCGCGCCTGATCGCGCTGCCCGCCATCAGTCAGATGGAAGCGCGGCGCTTCGAACAGACCAAGGGCATGGTCGCGATGAGCGTGCTGTCGCTCGCTGCCGACACCCGCAAGGCCTACTACAACGCCCTGGCCGCCGAGGAAACCCTGCGCTACATGCGGCAAGTCCGGCAAGCCGCCGACGCCAGCGCGGAACTGGCGCGCCGCATGGAACAGGTGGGCAACTTCAACAAGCTGCAGCGGGCCCGGGAGCAGGTCTTTCAGGCCGACGCCTTGCTGAATCTGGCGCGGTCCGAACAGGCCCAGCGCGCCACGCGTGAGCGACTGACGAGACTGCTTGGCCTGTGGGGAGCACAGACGCAGTTCACGCTGCCGGAGCGCCTGCCCGACCTGCCCAAGGAAGTGACGGACCAACCGGACATCGAGCGCGTCGCCCTGGCGCGGCGGCTCGACGTTCAGGGTGCCCGGCTGGCCGCCGAGCAAACCGCGCGCAACCTGGGCCTGACCAGAACCACACGTTTCATCAACGTGCTGGAACTCGGTGTGCTGCGCAACAGCTCGAACGAAGCACCGACGCAGCGCGGCTGGGAGATCAGCGTGGAGCTGCCGCTGTTCGACTGGGGTGGCGCGCGCGTGGCGCGGGCCGAGGCGATCTACATGCAGACCGTGCACCGCGCCGCGCAGATCGCCATCGAAGCCCGTTCGGAAGTGCGCGAGGCCTACACCGGCTACCGCTCGGCCTTCGACATCGCGCGCCACCACCGCGACGAACTCGTGCCGCTGCGCCAGCGCATCGCCGAAGAGAACCTGCTGCGCTACAACGGCATGCTGATCGGCGTGTTCGAGCTGCTGGCCGACGCCCGCGCGCAGATCGTCGGCGTCAACAACGCCATCGAATCGCTGCGCGACTTCTGGCTCGCCCAGGCCGACCTCGACATGGCCCTCATCGGCAAGCCCAGCCTGGCCATGCCCGGTGGTCCGGCGACGACTGCCGAGCCCGGCGGCGCTGCCCATTGAACCCCGAGGAACACGACATGGTTTCAAGACGCAACTTCATCGGGGGTGCAGGCGCCGTCACCGCCGCCGCCACCGCCGCGACGGTCAGCAAGGTGGCGATGGCCGCCTTGCCCGAACCGATCATCCAGACCCGGCCCGACACCATGCCGCCGCTGGTGCCCAGCAGCGGCCGGCCCTACAACCCGGTCGTCACGCTCAACGGCTGGACCCTGCCCTGGAGGATGAATAGCGGCGTTAAGGAATTCCACCTGGTGGCCGAGCCGGTGGTGCGCGAGATGTCGCCCGGCTTCAAGGCGCACCTGTGGGGCTACAACGGCCAGTCGCCCGGGCCGACCATCGAGGTGGTGGAGGGCGACCGGGTCCGCATCTTCGTCACCAATAAGCTGCCCGAGCACACCAGCATCCACTGGCACGGCCAGCGGCTTCCGAACGGCATGGACGGTGTCACCGGGCTGACGCAAAAAGGGATCGAGCCCGGCAAGACCTTTGTCTACGAATTTGTCGCCCGCCGGC
>JAYUPN010000073.1:0-4746 GCA_043760065.1 Rubrivivax sp. | reverse complement strand
GTCGGCCGCGGCCGCCATCAGCGGCACCAGCGGCGCCAGCGCCAAGGCCAGGCATGCCGCGGCATGCCGCAGCCACATCGGGTGGTTCATCCTGGACTCCTGCGCGTGGTGGGGCACGTACCGTAGCAGACGGCCCGGCCACGCGGCCATGGCCGGCCGCCGCTTCAGTCGAGCTTGATGCCCAGGTCCACCGCCAGCTTGACCCACACCGGCACGTCGCGTTCCCAGTCGGCGCGGGTGTCCTTCAGGTTCTTGGGCTTGCCGGGGATCGCGAACTGCTCACGCAGCTTGGCCGCGCGCTCGGTCTCGGCGCCCTGCACGGCGACGCGCGACAGCGCCTGCAGCACGGCCTCGGGCGTGCCGGCGGGCGCGATCAGCGGCAGCCCACCTTCGAGCGTGAACAGCCGGCCCTTGGCGCCCTGCTGCTGTGCGGTGGGCACGTCGGGCAGCTTGGGGCTGCGGTAGTTGCCGGTGACGGCGATCGGCTTGACGCCGCGGCTGGCCACGGTGGCGAAGGACTGGTAGCTGCCGACTGCGATCTGGATCTGGCCCGAGGCGAGGTCGACCCACATCGGGCTCTCGCCGCGGTAGTGCACGGCCTGGATCTGCGTGCCCTCGGTGCGGTTGAGCTGGTCGGCCACCATGTGCGGCACCGAGCCCGGCGCGTAGGTGCCCATCGAACACGGGTTCTTGCGCGCCCAGGCGATGAACTCCTGCAGGTTGGTCGCCGGCACCTTCTCGCCGACGCCGATGACCAGCGGCCCGGACGGGAAGAAGGCCACCGGCATGAGGTCCTTGTCCAGGTTGTAGGGCAGCTTGTTGTAGAGCACGCGGTTCTGCCACACCGTGCCCGAGGTCGTCATCAACAGCGTGTGGCCGTCGGGCGGCGACTTGGCCACTGCGTCGATGGCGATGATGGCGCCGGCGCCGGGCCGGTTCTCAACCACCGTGGTGCCGCCGAGCTGCGTGCTGAGCTGCTCGGCGTAGAGCCGCGCGTAGGCGTCGGTCAGCCCGCCCGGCGGGAAGGCGACGATGATCTTCACCGGCTTGCTGGGGAAGGCCGGCTGCGCGTGCAGCGCCGGCGCGGACAGCGCCGCGGCGAGGGTGGTGGAGGTGGCGACGAAGTGGCGGCGGGTGATCGAGGGCATGGGGGCTCCTTGGGCTGCACCCGCATTGTCTGCGCCCGCGGGCACCGGCTTCACTTGCGGCCGATCTGCGCCAGCAGCTCGCTCATCGGCACGACGCGGCTGTGCAGCGGCAGGATGCGGTCGACGTCCAGACCGAGGCGCTCGATGTTCTGCACCAGGTTGACGTGGTTGGCGTTGGGCACCGGCGGCGGCGGGCTGTTCGGTGGCCCCGGGGTGTAGGCGTCGGCTTCGATCAGCAGCCGCTCCTTGGGCAGCCACACCAGGTTGAAACCGAGCGCGTGCACGCTGCCCTGCATCTCGTGCACTTCGAGCGTGCGCAGGGCGTCGCGCAGCACGTACTTGCCGTTCACCGCGACGATGCGCGGCGTGCGGCCGGACTTGGCCATGTGGTCGGGTGCGATGCGGTTCGGGTTGGCCAGCACACGTTCGAAGTAGGGCTTGGCCGGCGTGCTGGTGAGCAGCGTCGCGCCTTCGCCGACCGCGGTGCGCAGGCCGCCGGCGTGGTCGAAGTGGTGGTGCGAGTTGATCACCGTGCCGACCTTCTTGCCCGGCACCAGCGCGTTGGCGGCGCTGAAGACCGCCAGCGCGCGGCCGTCGTAGAGCGGGCTCTCGACGAGCACGATCTGGTCGGCCATCTCGATGGCGACGCTGTTGTGCGAGCCGCCGGCGAGGAACCAGACGCCGTCGGCGACGGCGGTGCTGGTGACGTTCTCGCGCGCCGTGCGCACATTCTCGGGCAACTCGATCGCCAGCGGCGCATTGGTCTGCACCTGGCCGGTGGTGAGGTCGTAGACCTCGAACGCGCCCATGCTCTGCTGCACGCGCATCGGCATGCGCAGTTCGCCGCCGATGTCGCGGTAGTCCGCGAAGCGCGTCACCACGGCGGTATCGCCCAGCACCGGGTGCGGCAGCGTCGAGTCGATGCGCGTGATCACGTGGCGCTCGTCGAACACGAGCGTGGCCGCAAACGCGCCCGGCACCGTGAAGCTCAGCGTGTGCACGGTCTTGCCGTCTTCGCTGCGCGTGCCCGGAAGGGCGCCGAACTTGCGCGCCGCCTTCAGCGCGCCGTGCGGTGTGCCCAGCCACAGGTCATGCTGCCGCGCGGCGACGGCCAGCGGCGCTGGTGTGGCGGCGTTGCCGGCGGCGTTCCAGGCGTGCTCGCCGCGCACGAAGGCGACCGCACGCTGCTCGCCCTGGCCCATCAGCGGCAACGCGCCGCCGCCGTTGGGTTCGGCGCGGCTGCGTCCGAACTCCTCGCGCAAGGCGCCGGTCTCGAAGTTCATCGAGCGGCTGAGCACCGAGTAGTTCAGGCCCGGCCAGGCCGCGCCCGGCTGCCAGGCCTGGCCGAAGGTGCCGCCGCTGCCGCGTGCGCTGACCACCAACGTCGTCACGCCGGCGCTGCCCAGCGCCTGTTCGCCGCGGGCGATGAGGCTGGCAGCGTCGGGCGGCGGCGTGCTGGCGCAGCCGGCGACAACCGCGGCTGCGATGAGGGTCGAGAGCGCGGTCTTCATGGTGCGGACAGTCCCTGGTGTGGAAGGGCCCAAGGCTGGCACCCGGCGGCGACCGCTGCCATCAGGGAAAGCGCCGGTCCGCGGCCCGGAATGAGCGGGCCGCGCCGCACGTCCGCCCGGCGCGCGTGCGGGGTCTTGAAGCACCGCTTCAGAGCGCGTCCAGCCAGGCCTGCAACATGTCGCGCGCGTCGGCGCTGCGCTGCAGTTCGTCGTGCCAGCGTTCGGCGCAGCCCAGGGCCAGCATCAGCGGCACCGTCAGCTGGGGTCGCCCGGCCACGCCGTTGTGCTGGCCGGTGACCCCCGGCGCATCGAACGCGAGGCGCGCCTCAGGCCAGTTGCCGGCGGCGGACCGCTGCGCCCGTGAGCAGCGTGCCGAGCAGCATCAGCGCCCAGGCCGCGGGCTCGGGGACCGGTGTCACGGCCTGCGACAGCCCCGCGAAGACCGTCGGGTCGCCGACAAAACTGACCCCGCCGCCGACGCTGCGCACGAAGCTGCCCTGGACCCAGGCGCCCGGGGCCCCGGAGGCCAGCTGCGGACGGTAGCGCAGCGTGACCGAGTTCATCGCGAACGAGTAAGCGACCGACGGCACGTCGCCGCCGGTGGCCATCGTCAGCGTCGTCAGCTGGTTGCCGCCGAACAGGGCCTGGAAGTAGTTGAAGGGCGAGGCGCCCGTCTTCACAGCGTACAGCGTGGCGTCGCCCAGGAAGCCGCCGCTGGCGACGGTCTGGAACAGGTAGATGAAGCTGCTGTCCAGCATCTGCGAGAAGCTGGCGTCGGAGATCGTCCACGCCGTCGTCCCCACCGCGGGCGAACCGGCCAGCGACGCGCCCCACTGAAACGAATTGACGGGGATGCTGCCCTCGTAACCCTTGACGGTGGACTCGCCCTTGATGCCGACGATGTTCAGGTACAGGTCCGCGGCAGCAGGTTGGCACACAAACAGCGTCGTCGCGGCCAGGGTTCCAAGAAGGGTCTTCATCGCATCCAGCTCCAGTGCGCTGAAAAGGGCTTCAGCGAATGGATTCTGCGCTTGCAGGATCGGTGAAGGACTGCGACCCCCCGCGGGCGGGGGGTGGTCACACGGTCGGCTGCGGGCGATGCCGCAGAGCGCCTACGCGTCGATATTCGCCGCCCGCAACGCATTGGCCTCGATGAACTCGCGTCGCGGCTCGACCTCATCGCCCATCAACATCGTGAACACCTTGTCGGCTTCGATCGCGTCGTCGATCTGCACCTTCAGCAGCCGGCGCACAGTGGGGTCCATCGTCGTCTCCCACAGCTGCGCCGGGTTCATCTCGCCCAGGCCCTTGTAGCGCTGGCGGCCGACGGCGCTTTCGGCCTGCGTCATCAGCCAGGCCATGGCGGCGCGGAAGTCGGCGACCTTCTGTTCCTTCATCTTCTCGCCTTCACCGCGGCGCACCACGGCGTCGGGGCCCAGCAGGCCCAGGAAGGACGTGCCGGCGTGCGCCAGCGCGGCGTAGTCGGCGCCGTGCACGAAGTCCAGCGTGATGACGCTGCTCTTGACGTTGCCGTGGTGGCGGCGGCTGATGCGCAGCAGGTGCTTGTCGGTGCGGGCGTCGAACTGCGCCTCCACCGTGGCGTCCTTCAGCGTGCGTTGCAGCGCGAGCGCGCTGGCCTCGGCCTGTGCGGCATCATCCAGGTTCAGCGTCAGGCCGCTGGCGATGGCGCGCACGGCGTCGACGTCCATCCAGTTGCTCAGGCGGTCGGTCACCGCGTTGGCCACCAGGTAGCTGCGCGCAAGGCTCTCCAGCGCCGGGCCTTGCAGCGGCGGGCGGCCGCCCGCTGCGGAGCCCCCGGGCTGCGAAGCAGTCCGCTCGCCATCAGGCAGGACCGACGCACCATCCAGCGCCACGTTGAGCAAGAAGGCGTCCAGCGCGTGGCCGTCCTTCAGGTACTCCTCGTGCTTGCCCAGCTTGACCTTGTACAGCGGCGGCTGCGCGATGTAGATGTGGCCGCGTTCCACCAAGGCTGGCATCTGGCGGTAGAAAAAGGTCAGCAGCAGGGTGCGGATGTGCGCGCCGTCCACGTCGGCGTCGGTCATGATGATGATGCGGTGGTAGCGCAG
>JAYUPN010000072.1:0-4746 GCA_043760065.1 Rubrivivax sp. | reverse complement strand
CGACCAGCCGCAAGAAGATCATGGTGCTCGGCGGCGGGCCCAACCGCATCGGACAAGGCATCGAGTTCGACTACTGCTGCGTGCACGCGGCGCTGGCGATGCGCGAGGACGGCTACGAGACCATCATGGTCAACTGCAACCCGGAGACCGTGTCCACCGACTACGACACTTCGGATCGCCTCTACTTCGAGCCGGTGACGCTGGAAGACGTGCTCGAGATCGTGGCCAAGGAAAAGCCGCTGGGCGTGATCGTGCAGTACGGCGGCCAGACGCCGCTGAAGCTGGCGCTGGACCTCGAGCGCGCCGGCGTGCCGATCATCGGCACCAGCCCCGACAGCATCGACATCGCCGAAGACCGCGAGCGCTTCCAGCAGCTGCTGCACACGCTGGGCCTGAAGCAGCCGCCCAACCGCACCGCGCGCACCGAAGAGCAGGCGCTGGCCTTGGCGCAGGAGATCGGCTACCCGCTGGTGGTGCGTCCGAGCTACGTGCTGGGCGGCCGCGCGATGGAAATCGTTCACGGCGACAAGGACCTCAACCGCTACATGCGCGAGGCCGTGCAGGTCAGCGAGAAGTCGCCGGTGCTGCTGGACCGCTTCCTGGACGACGCCATCGAGGTCGACGTCGACTGCATCGCCGACGCCACCGGTGCGGTGATGATCGGCGGCATCATGGAACACGTGGAAGCCGCCGGCATCCACAGCGGCGACTCGGCGTGTTCGCTGCCGCCGTACTCGCTGAGCCCGGCGTTGCAGGACGAGATGCGCCGCCAGGCCACCGTGATGGCGCGCGCGCTGAAAGTTGTCGGGCTGATGAACACACAGTTTGCGATCCAGGGTGAAGGCGATGACGCCGTCGTCTACGTGCTGGAAGTGAATCCGCGCGCCTCGCGCACGGTGCCCTACGTCAGCAAGGCCACCGGACAGGCGCTGGCCAAGATCGCCGCGCGCTGCATGGCCGGCCAGTCGCTGGCCTCGCAGCGCAGCGCCGACGGCCGCGCGCCGCGCGAAGTGGTGCCGCCGTACTTCAGCATCAAGGAAGCGGTGTTCCCGTTCAACAAGTTCCCGGGCGTCGACCCGATCCTGGGGCCCGAGATGCGCAGCACCGGCGAGGTGATGGGCGTCGGCCGCACCTTCGGCGAGGCGATGCTGAAGAGTCAGCTCGGCGCCGGCTCACGCCTGCCTGACAAGGGCACCGTCGTCATCACGGTGAAGAACGGCGACAAGGACCGTGCCGTCAAGGTGGCCGGCGACCTCGTCGACCTCGGCTTCCAGGTCGTGGCCACCAAAGGCACCGCGGCGGCCATTGCCGGGGCGGGCGTGCCGGTGCGCGTGGTCAACAAGGTCAAGGACGGCCGGCCGCACATTGCCGACATGGTCAAGGCGGGTGAAATCCAGCTCGTCTACACCACGGTCGACGAGACGCGCACCGCGATCGCCGATTCACGCTACATCCGCACCGCCTCGCTGGCCAACCGCATTACGTACTACACGACGATGGCCGGTGCCGAGGCCGCGACCGAAGCGCTCAAGCACCAGGACGACCTGGCCGTGACGTCGCTGCAGGAACTGCACGCAGAACTGATTGCGCAAAGCCGGGCCGAGTTGCACTAAACTTCGGCTCAGCCATCCGCCGCAGGTCGCCCAGCATGGGTCCCTGCGGCGGTTTCACTTTGCTTGAAGCCGATTGCACCATGGTCACTATCCCTCTCACGCGCCGCGGCGCCGAACTGCTCAAGACCGAACTGCACCGCCTGAAGTCGGTCGACAGGCACGCCGTCATCCAGGCCATCTCCGAGGCGCGTGCGCAAGGCGACCTGTCGGAGAACGCCGAGTACGAAGCGGCCAAGGACAAGCAAGGCTTCATCGAGGGTCGCATCAAGGAACTCGAGTCCAAGCTCGCTGCAGCGCAGGTCATCGACCCGTCGACGCTGGATGCCGACGGCCGGGTCGTGTTCGGCGCGACGATCGACCTCGAAGACCAGGACAGCGGTGCCAAGGTCACCTACCAGATCGTCGGCGACGACGAAGCCGACCTGAAGCTGGGCCTGATCTCCATCAGCAGCCCGATCGCGCGCGCGCTGATCGGCAAGGAAACCGGCGACGTGGCCGAGGTCCAGGCTCCCGGCGGCGTCAAGCACTGGGAAGTCATGGACGTGCGCTACGCCTGAACGTGCTGCTGGAGCGGGCGCGTCGGCTGCTGCCCGGCCTCTGGGCGGGCCTGCTGCTGTGTGTGGCCGCGCTGGCCACGCCCGCGCCCTTTGCGCTGCTGGCGCCCGCCGACGCCGCACGCGTGGTCGGCCGCGTGCTGGCGCAGGAGGCCTACGCCAGCCTCGCCTTGGGCGTGATCCTGCTGCTGCTTGAGCGCTTGCGGGCGCGGCGCCAGGCGCTGGAAGGCCTGGGCACGCAGTTCAACGCCGGCATGATGTTGTGCCTGGGCGCCTTGTTCTGCACTGTGGCGGGCTACTTTGCGCTGCAGCCGCTGATGCCGGCGGCCCGGGCAGGTCAGGGCACTTTCAGCTTCGGCCAGCTGCACGCGGCCAGCGCGGCGTTCTACCTCGTCAAGACCGCCCTGGTGCTGGCCCTGGCCTGGCGCGCCGCCGCGCCACCCAAGCCCGCTCAGGCCTGACCCTGGGCCTTCTTCTTGACGCTGGTCGTGCGCGGCTTGTTGCGCTTGATCTGGCCGCCGGCCGTGACGCGCTCGTTGCCGAAGACCTTGACCTTCTTGACGGTGGCGCGGTGGTTGCCGCTCTTGGAGAAGCTGACGATCTTGACCGTGCGCGGGCCGGGCATGCGGTCGTCGCGCTCGGCCTTTTCCTTGGGCGGGATCGGGCGCCACAGCACGATCAGCTTGCCGATGTGCTGGATCGGCGCGGCGCCGAGTTGATCGGCCAGCGTGGCCAGCATCGCTTCGCGCGCCGCCCGGTCGTCGGAAAAGACCCGCACCTTGATCAACCCGTGCGCGTCGAGCGCATGGTCGACTTCCTTCTGCACGGCGGGCGTCAGCCCTTCGCCACCGATCATGACCACGGGGTCGAGGTGGTGGGCGCTGGAGCGGTGCTCCTTGCGTTGGGCGGGGGTGAGCTGGATCGCGGTCATCCCCGTATTATCGGCTGCAGATGAAGGTCACCAGCAAAAGCACGAAGATCAACAAGGCGTGGCTCAACGACCACGTCAACGACCCCTACGTGCAGCAGGCCAAACGCGAGGGCTACCGCGCCCGCGCGGCCTACAAGCTCAAGGAGATCGACGAGGCGCTCAAGCTGCTGCGGCCCGGGCAGGTGGTGGTCGACCTGGGTGCCACACCGGGCGCCTGGAGCCAGTACCTGCGGCGCAAGTTCGCCGGCGCCGGCGCGGCGGTGGGCGAGCTCAAGGGCACGATCATTGCCCTGGACCTGCTGCCTTTCGATGCCATCGAGGGCGTGAGCTTCATCCAGGGCGATTTTCGCGAAGAAGCGGTGTCGCAGCAGCTGGTGGACGCGCTCGGCGGGCGGCCGGTCGACGTCGTGGTGTCAGACATGGCGCCCAACCTCTCGGGCATCGAGACCACCGACGCGGCGCGCGTCACCCACCTCATCGAGCTCGCGGTGGACTTCTGCACCCACCACCTCAAGCCCGATGGCGCGCTGGTGTGCAAGACCTTCCACGGCAGCGGCTACAACGAGCAGGTCAAGCTTTTCAAGGACACCTTCCGCGTCTTCAAGCCGATCAAGCCGAAGGCCTCGCGAGACAAGTCCTCAGAGACCTTTCTCGTCGGCGTGGGACTCAAGTCGCGCTAAGGTCGGGCCGCGGTGGAGAAGTGTTGCATTTGGCGTGCAGTCGACACGCTTTTCAGGGCATGGCGCGCTCCCTCCGACAGGCGGGGCGCAGCCTTGCGTGGCCTAGAATCGGCCCCATATACCGTGGAGTCCGGCACATCGGGCCCGATGTGCCGTACCGCTGAACTGGAAAAGGAGCCGCGGTGAACAATCAATGGTTTTCGAAGGTCGCTGTCTGGCTGGTGATCGCACTCGTGCTGTTCACGGTCTTCAAGCAGTTCGACCGCGGAGCAGCCCTGGGCAACCAGATCGGCTATTCCGACTTCCTCGAGGAAGTCCGCGGCAAGCGCATCAAGGGCGTGACGCTGCAGGAGAACCCGGGCGGCGGCACAGAGATCATCGCCATCACCACCGACGACAAGCGCCTGCGCAGCACGGCAACCTTCCTCGACCGCGGCCTGGTGGGCGACCTCATCGCCAATGGCGTCAAGTTCGACGTCAAGCCGCGTGAAGAGCCGAGCCTGCTGATGAGCATCCTCGTCAGCTGGGGCCCGATGCTGCTGCTGATCGGCGTCTGGATCTATTTCATGCGCCAGATGCAGGGCGGCGGCAAGGGCGGCGCCTTCAGCTTCGGCAAGAGCAAGGCGCGCATGCTCGACGAAGCCAACAACACCACCACCTTTGCCGACGTCGCCGGTTGCGACGAGGCCAAGGAAGAGGTCAAGGAACTGGTCGACTTCCTGAAGGACCCGCAGAAGTTCCAGAAGCTCGGCGGCCGCATCCCGCGTGGCGTGCTGCTCGTCGGCCCCCCGGGCACCGGCAAGACGCTGCTGGCCAAGGCCATCGCCGGCGAGGCCAAGGTGCCGTTTTTCAGCATCAGCGGCTCCGATTTCGTCGAGATGTTCGTCGGCGTCGGCGCGGCGCGCGTGCGCGACATGTTCGAGCAGGCCAAGAAGAGCGCGCCCTGCATCATCTTCATCGACGAGATC
>JAYUPN010000071.1:0-4757 GCA_043760065.1 Rubrivivax sp. | reverse complement strand
CCGCGCGGGGGCCGCCCCGCCCCCCCGGGTCCACCGGCTTGAGCAGCGCCAGGTCGTGCACGACGTCGAAGGCCAGCAGCTGCAGCGCGCCCTGTTTGCCGTCGACGGTGGCGTAGACCAGCCGGTGGCGGTCGGGCTGCAGCGCGAACTGGCTGACGACGTGGTAGTTGGTGATCAGGTGCGTGCCGCCGTCGACCAGGAAGCCCGAGCCGACCGAGGACTGGCTGTCCTGCGTCTTCAGCAGCGTGCGCACCTGCAGCAGGCGCGGGCGCGTGCGTTCGTAGATGCGCTGGCCGGCGCCGGTGACCACCGGTTCGGCGGCGCTGGCGGCGGCAGCCGGGGCCGGCGCCGATGTCGCAGCGGCTGCAGGCGGCGGGCCCTCGGCGACGCTGGCGCCGCAGCCCAAGCACAGCACAAGCGCTGCAGCCGCTTGGCGAGCCGGCTTCGGTGGTTGATGCTGCGACGGGCGCTGGAAGGGCATTCGCTGCATCTTAGCCTTCGGCGCACGCGGCGCCGGCACGGCTTTCAGTCGCGCATCAGCGTGCTCTTGCCGAACAGGCTCTCGATGAGGTCGACGGCCAGCTCCGCGGTCTGGTTGCGCACGTCCAGCGCCGGGTTGAGTTCCATCACGTCCAGGCTGGCCAGGCGGCCGGTGTCGGCGATCATCTCCATGCACAGCTGCGCTTCGCGGTAGGTCGGCCCGCCGGGCACGGTGGTGCCGACGCCGGGCGCGATCGGCGGGTCGAGGAAGTCGACGTCGAAGCTGACGTGCAGGTGCGTGTGCTCGTCCAGCGTCGCCAGCGCCAGCTCCATCGTGTGGCGCATGCCCATCTCGTCGATGTAGCGCATGTCGAAGACCTCCAGGCCGACCTGGTGCACGAGTCGCTTCTCGCCCGGGTCGACGCTGCGGATGCCGATCTGGCGCACGCTCTTCGGATTGATCGCCGGCACCGTGCCGCCGATCTCGATCAGTGCCTGCGGACCGTGCCCGCACAGGCAGGCCACCGGCATGCCGTGGACGTTGCCGCTGGGCGTGAGCACGCTGGTGTTGAAGTCGGCGTGCGCGTCCAGCCACAGCACGCGCAGCTTCTTGCCGGACTCGCGGCAGTGCCGCGCCACGGCGCTGATGCTGCCGATGCTCAAGGCATGGTCGCCGCCGAGCAGGATCGGCAGCCGGCCCGCCTGCAGTTCGGCGTGCACGGCGCCGTGCACGGCCTGGTTCCAGGCCACGATCTCGTGCAGGTGGCGGTAGCCGTCCACCGGCGGCAGCCAGGGGTTCGGCGGCCCGTTGACGTTGCCGCGGTCGAGCACTTCCAGGCCGTGGCCTTCAAGTGTCGCCTGCAGGCCGGCCACGCGCAGCGCTTCCGGGCCCATGCGGGCGCCGCGTGCGCCGGCGCCGATGTCGGTGGGCGCGCCGATGAGGCTGATGTGTCGGTTCATGGTGCTGGATTGTGCCGGCCCCGCAGCGCGCACAACCGTGGTCCTGCTGCCGCGGGGCCGCACAAAGCTGCGTACAGTGGCGCACCCTGACCGAGCCCCCAGCCCATCGATGAACACAAGCGCCACAGCACTCTGGCAAGACTGCATCCTCTTTGCCCAGGACCACGAAGTGGCCTGGCCGCGCGACCCGGCAGCCGACCCCGCGGCCTGGGGTGTGCACGGCGAGGATCCGCCGCCCTACGACCGGCTGCGCGGGCCCGTGCACGCGCGCGGTGGCGTTTCGGGCGTGGCGCTGCAACACGGCGTCGAAGTGGCGGCCTGGGGCGCACCCGATCGCGCGGACCTCACGTTCAGCGTCGCCAAGACCTACCTGTGCCTGCTGGCCGGTGTCGCGCACGGCCGCGGCCTGCTGCCCGATGTCGACGAGCCGGTGGTGGCGCGCTTGCCCGGCATCGGTTTCGACAGCGGCGACAACCGCCTCGTCACCTGGCGCCACCTGCTGGAGCAGACCAGCGAGTGGGAAGGCACCTGCTTCGGCCTGCCCGACACCGTCGAACGCTGGCGCAAGGTGGCCCACGACCCGCGCCCGGCCGGCGGCCCCAAGGGCGGTGCGCGGCCGCTGCATGCGCCGGGCAGCTACTGGGAGTACAACGACGTGCGCATCAACCAGCTGTCGCTGGCGCTGCTGCACCTGTTCGGCCAGCCCTTGCCCGAGGTCTTCGACGAAGCGCTGATGCAGCCCCTGGGGGCCAGCCGCGACTGGGCCTGGCGGCCCTACGACGATGCCTGGATCGAGTTGCAGGGACGCCGCGTGCCGTCGGTGCCCGGCGGTTCACACTGGGGCGGCGGTGTGTCGATCGGCGCGCGCGACCAGGCACTGCTGGGCCAGCTGCTGCTGCAAGACGGCCTGCACGCCGGCCGGCAGCTGATCCCGGCGGCGTGGGTGCGCGCGATGCGGCAGCCGCAGGCCAGCGTGCCTTTCTACGGCTGGCTGACGTGGCTGAATCCGCAACAGCAGTTCTTTGCGGGCGCGTCGGCGGCGAGCAGCTTCATGCTCGGTGCCGGCGGCCACTACATCTGGATCGAGCCCGCGCACGATGCGGTGGTGGTCGTGCGCTGGCTGGACAGCGCTGCGTCCGAGGATTTCATGCGCCGCGCGACGGCGGCGCTGGCGGCCGGCGGCTGAGCGCGACGGCTCAGACGTGGTCGGCGTATTCGCCGGTCGTCGTCGGCGGCAGGTCGAAACCGTAGTGCACGGCCAGGATGTCCCACGCTTCCTCGGCGCTCTCGACGAAGTGGAAGAGGTGCAGGTCGGCCGCGCTGATCATGCCGGTCTCCACCAGGTAGTCGAAGTCGATCAGGCGCTCCCAGAACTCGCGGCCGAAGAGCAATATCGGGCGCCGGCGGCTCTTGCCGTTCTGCACCAGCGTCATGGTCTCGAACAGCTCGTCGAGCGTGCCGAAGCCGCCCGGAAAACACACCAGCGCGATGCTGCGCATCACGAAGTGCATCTTGCGCATCGCGAAGTAGTGGAACTGGAAACACAGCTCGGGCGTGATGTACGGGTTGGGCGCCTGCTCGTGCGGCAGCACGATGTTCAGGCCGATGCTCTTGCCGCCGACGTCGTGCGCGCCGCGGTTGCCCGCTTCCATGATGCCCGGCCCGCCACCGGTGACGACGAAGAGGGGCACCTCGAGGTCGCGTGAGCGCCGCGTCGCCAGCGCCGCGAAGCGGCGCGCTTCATCGTAGTAGCGGCTCATCTGCAGGGCGGTCTGCGCACGCTGGATGGCGAGCGCGTCGCCACTGGCCTGCGCGGCGGCCAGCAGCTGCGCGGCTTCGTCCGGCGCCTTGATGCGGGCGCTGCCGAAGATGACGATGGTGGATTCGACGCCCTGCTCGCGCTGCACGAGTTCGGGCTTGAGCAGCTCCAGCTGCATGCGCACCGGGCGCAGTTCTTCGCGCAGCAGGAATTCGGTGTCGGTGAAGGCCAGCCGGTAGGCGCTCTCGGGGCCGCCGTACAACCCTTTGAGCGGCGCTGCCGCGGCTTCTTCTTCGGCGCTGGGGAAGTTGCGGGCCGTGAGCTCGGGGTTCTTGGTGCTGTCCATGACGGCGAGCTTAATGCCGAATGCGGGCGAGGGCGATCAAGCCGGCAGCGCGCGGCAGCGATGTCGCGGCGACAGAAAAACGGGCGCCGAAGCGCCCGTTGGTCTTGACCGCGCAGCCCCGGATTACTTGGCCGGCATCGCCGCCGCTTCGGCGCGCTGTTCGACGGCGGTCTTGCTGGCCACCACCGGCAGGCCGCGCAACTGGTTCAGCGCCTGCTGCAGCGGGAAGTCCTCGGCCGTGCCGAACTCGGGCAGCGGCTTGACCGGTTCCTTGGTCTTGGCGATCTGTTCCTCGAGCTTCTTGCGCGCTTCGTCGCGTGCCTTCTCGCGCGCCGCGTCCTTCTTTTCGTCGGCGCCTTGCAGGTGCTTGTCGAGGTCGGCTTCGCGCATGCGCAGCGCTGCAAAGACGTTGCCTTCGGCGGTTTCGTCCAGGAACACGTCGGGCACGATGCCCTTGGCCTGGATGCTGCGGCCGCTGGGCGTGTAGTAGCGCGCGGTGGTGATCTTCAGCGCCGTCTCGGCGGGCAGCGGGCGGATGGTCTGCACCGAACCCTTGCCGAAGGTCTGCGCGCCCATGATGGTGGCACGCTTATGGTCTTGCAGCGCACCGGCCACGATCTCGCTGGCCGAGGCCGAGCCTTCGTTGACGAGCACGATCAGCGGCACACGCTTCACCGCGTCGGGCAACTTGCGCAGCGGGTCGGTGCCGCCGCGGCGTTGGTAGTACTCGGGCGAGGCCTTGAAGGTCTGCTTCGAGTCGGCGATCTGGCCGTTGGTCGAGACCACGACCACGTCGCTCGGCAGGAACGCGGCCGAGATGGCCACTGACGCTTCGAGCAGACCGCCCGGGTCGTTGCGCAGGTCGAGCACCAGGCCTTTCAGGTTGGGTTCCTGCTTGTAGATTTCTTCGAGCTTGCGCGAGAAGTCTTCGACCGTGCGGTCCTGGAACTGGCTCACGCGCAGCCACGCGTAACCGGGCTCGACGATCTTGGAGCGAACGCTCTGCACCCGAATTTCTTCGCGCACGATGGTCACCGGGAAGCTGCGGTTCTCGGTCTTGCGGAACACCGTCAGCACGACCTTGGTGTTGGGTTCGCCGCGCATGCGCTTGACGGCCTGGTCGACCGTGAGGCCCTTGACCAGCGTGTCGTCGATCTTGGTGATGAGGTCACCGCTCTTCATGCCGGCGCGGAACGCGGGCGAGCCTTCGAT
>JAYUPN010000070.1:0-4772 GCA_043760065.1 Rubrivivax sp. | reverse complement strand
CGGTATTCGCCTTTCGGGCGGCCGGGCAGGCTCATCAGGCAACCTCCGTGCTTCGCACTGCGGTGTATGAGCCTTTCGGGCGGCCGGGCAGGCTCATGCCGGTAGGCGCGGGGCGCGACTTGACCACGCTCAAGTCTGGCGGCCCGGCGAAGGTGCACGATGGGCGTGTCGAAGGAGACCACCGCATGAGACACCTCACTGCCGGCCAACGCGCGCTGCTCGAAGCCAGCCTGCATCTGCGCCAGCGCCAGCTCGGCAGCCGCCTGGCCGAACACCATGGCGGCGTCAGCCGCGCCGAACACGCGCACGACATGCTCGAACAGGACAGCGACGACGCGCCGCAGCGCGAAGGCGAACGCGAGCTGGACATGGCGCTGTCGGACCTGGAAACGCGCGAGCTCGGCGCCGTCGGCCAGGCCCTGGCCCGGCTGGGCACGGACAGCTACGGCATCTGCGTCGACTGCCAGGCACAGATCCCGTTCGACCGCCTGAAGGCCGAGCCCTGGGCGCTGCGCTGCGTGGCCTGCGAGACGCTGCACGAAGACAAGGCCCGCCGTCCGGCGTGACGCCGGCTCTGCGCCGACACCGAATCAACCCCCGAAGGAAACTGCATGACCCTCTTCCACGCCGTCGTCTGGCTCGATCACCAGAGCGCCCAGATCCTGCAGTTCGACGCCGAACACGTGCAGGCCAGCAAAGTCAAGGCGCACAGCCACCACACGGCCCAGCACGGCAGCGACGTGCGCACGCAGCACGAGTTCTTCGGCCAGGTCTGCGACGCGCTGGCCGGCATCCCCGAGGTGCTGGCCGTGGGCCCGCGCACCGGGCTGACCGACTTCGAGAACTACGCCAAGAAACACCGCGCCGAGACCGCGGCCCGCGTGCTGGGCTACGAAGTCGTCGACCACCCGAGCGAGAAGCAGCTGGTGGCGCTGGCGCGCAAGGCTTTCCTCAAGATCGACCGCCTGAACGGCACCCCCGTGCCGGGCTGAGCGGGCCGCAGGCGCACCACAATGCCGCGGTGCCGGCGCGGCTGCCGGTTGGAGCGGTGTGCATGGACCTGCGAGTCTTTTCCAGCCAGTACGACGAAGCGCGGGACAAGTTCCTGCACGCGGCGACGCGGGCCGGCGCACGGCTGCAGCACTGGCCGCATGCGCTGAAAGGCCCGCGCGGCGAAGCCCTGGCCACCGACAGCGCGTGGCTGGGTGCGGCCGATGCGCCGCGTGTGCTGGTGGTCATCTCGGCCACGCACGGCGTCGAAGGTTTTGCCGGCAGCGGGCCGCAGATCGACCTGCTGCAGGGCCCCGCCGCGGCGGCCCTGCCCGACGGCACCGCGCTGCTGCTGCTGCACGCCGTCAATCCGCACGGCTTTGCCTGGTGGCGGCGCGTGACCGAGGAGAACGTCGACCTCAACCGCAACTGGGTCGACTTCGCGCAGCTGCTGCCGGCCAACCCGGGCTTTGAGGCACTGCGCGAACACTACAACCCGCACCGCCTGGACGCGGCGACGCTGGCGCGCCACGAAGCGGCGATCGAAGCCTTCCGCGCACAGCACGGCCGGCACGCCGAGCGCGTGGCGCGCAGCACCGGGCAGTACAGCGACCCGCGGGGCATCTTCTACGGCGGCAGCGGCCCGACCTGGGCGCGGCGCACGAGCGAGGCGATCCTGGCGCAGCACCTGGGCCGCGCGCGCAGCATCGCCATCGTCGACCTGCACACCGGCCTCGGCCCCTACGGCTACGGCGAGCCGATCTGCAACCACGCGCCGGGCAGCGCGCGCGTGCGGCGCGCCCGCCGCTGGTGGGGGCCGAGCGTGACCGAGCCGCTGCTGGGCACCTCGTCGTCGCAGGAGAAGACCGGCCTCACCGAGTTCGGCTACGAGCGCGCGCTGGCGCACGCCGACATCGCCTTCGTGGCGCTGGAGTACGGCACGCTGGGGCCGCCGCACGGCGAACACGCGCTGCGCGACGACGCCTGGCTGTGGCAGCACGGTGACCCGACGGCGCCCGAAGCCCTGCCCATCCGCCAGGCGCTGCGCGACTTCTTCTTCGTCGAGCGCGACGACTGGCAGGAGATGGTGCTGTTCCGGGCGCGGCAGGTGTTCGCGCAGGCGCTGGCCGGCCTGAACGAACCCGGCCAAGCCGGTCCGAAATCACTCAGCTCCACCTGGCATGGGTCGCGGCACCCGGTTTGACTGTCGAAAATCTTGACACGCCCGAGCGACTGCAGGTTGAGGACTCGACTTGCTGAGTCCGATGTCGGCGCAGAACGCCACAACACGTGTCGCTGGGAGATCGGGCTCAGGGGGCATCGGAGGACGCCAGGGCGTGGCATCTGGTGATCAGTCGCTGGCAACTGCGCACGCTCAACGTGATGCCCTCAGTCCGGTTCAGGTGAAGGGCCAGGCGTTTACCGCTCCACTTTCCATCCGGATAGCCCAGCACGGAGGGTGGCTGCAGCACTTCATGGCAAACACGTTCCAGGCGCGGCCCGTCGATGCTGAACCGCCGGCCGCCGTGGCAGTGGCGGTCCACCAGGCCAGCGCTGCCGGTGGCGCAGACGGCATGCAGCCAGCGCTCGACACTGCGCCGACTGACGCCGAACCATCGCGCCACCTCGCTGCAACTGCATCCCTGGGTCACCAGTAGCACGCCATCCAGCCGGTGAAGCCAGGCGCCGGCATCTCCCGCCGCAATGGCGTCGCGGATCAGGTGTCGCACATGGTCTGCATCAAGGGATACCGTTCTGATCATCACGATCTCCCGGCCATTGCGCCTCGGCACCGCGGACGCGGACAAAGATCAATGTCGCTCGAGGTGGCACGATCGAACTGGGCATGTCCGATGCTTCGCCTGTCCCGCCACGTGCCGCTTGCCGTGGCCGTCGCGCGCCATCCAGCTCGGCGCCGCAAACGCCCGACCTCGGAGCCTCGGGCGCGTGCCGACATCGTGCGCCTGCGCTGGCGGTCGTGCAAGCCGCCGAGCTTGCACATCTCGCGCAGCACGGGTGAGCCCTCGCCTCCTGTGTCCCTTCGTTCAACGGAGCCTCAAAAATGAAACTGCCGACCTGCATTCAATACCTGCCCGCAGCCATCAGAAGCAGCGTTGCGTTGTTGTCGATGGCGCTGGGGCTTGGCCTGTGCTTCACCGCCACGTTCGCCGTGGCGGTGCCGGTGGCGACCTACCACATCGAGAAAAGATTCATTGCAAGCATCACCGGTGCGGGCGGCGATGTGGTGGGCGGGCCCGGCACGGGGCAGTACCGATACCTGACCCATGCTTTTGCAGAAGACAAGCACATGGCGCCGCAGCACAACGACAACCCGCAAACCGGCGCCGTGTTCGGGGATTTGACCGACAAGCTGGTGCCCGGTGGTGGCGTAGCCGGGGCAGTCCCACGAAAGGTGCCGCACAAATGGACAGACTGGGTTGGCTTCAACCAGGCGGCCCCGGGCCTGCAGACCTTCGGTCCCTTCCAGCGCAACGCGGCCTCCATGCATCCCGAGAGCGAGGCCAAGGTGCTGATGGACTATTTGAGGTTGCCACCACCGCTGGGCGGTTTTGCCGTTGGCAGAGTTGTTCTCGACGGCAAGGCAGAAATTGTCAAGCTACCGCTGCACATGCCCGAGACGGCCTATGCCGAGGCCACTTCTGCGGGTGAAATCAAGCTCACCGGCCTGATCCTGGCAGCCGACATCGTCGACGGCAAAAAGCTCATCCCGGTCCCGGTCGTGGCAGGGCAAACCTCGGTCAAGGCAGTGGGTGGCCGCAAGTCCGTGCTGAGCACGGACGGGCTCGATGGCAGGGATGCCAAAGCCACCTATTCCGACCCCATGAACCTGGCAATCTTCGACGAGTTGAGCGGCGCTTTGCTGGCGCAGCAGGATCTGTTCACGGAAGACTGGCAGGCCCTGGGCGATGCCAGTATCGATTTCGACCCCACCGCGGGCCTGCGCATGGCCGCCAGCGCCGATGGCAGCGCGAGCCTGTCGTTCAGCACCCTGAGCGCTTGGGTGCTCAATCCCTTCAACGGCACGGCAGCCATCGAAGACGGCGTGTTCAGCGCCACCGGCGACCTGGCGGCGCTGCCCTGGACTTTGTCCATGATCGGTGACGAACTGGTCGCCAGCTTGTCTGCCGGCGACCTGAACCTGGACTTCGACTTTCAGGTGCTGGCCAGCGGTCTGGGATCCGGGCGCGATCTGCGGGCGGTGCTTTCGGGTGATGCAAGCGGATTTGCCGCGGTCTACGCCACGGTGCCCGAGCCTTCCACCCTGCTGCTCGTATGCTTGGCCGGCCTGGGCTTGTGGCGTCCGGGAAAGGCCCGATGGCGGCTGCCAGTCGCCGGGCAGGGACGCAGCGCCTGAGCGAGCAAGGGACTGAGAGTCGCGGAGGGTGCTGTTCCGGGCGCGGCAGGTGTTCGCGCAGGCGCTGGCCGGCCTGAACGAACCCGGCCCGCTCAGCGTGCCTTGACGCGCTGGCGCCAGGCGTGCAGCAGCGGCTCGGTGTAGCCGCTGGGCTGCTCCTTGCCCTTGAACACCAGGTCCAGCGCCGCCTGGTAGGCAAAGCTGGTGTCGAAGCTCCCGGCCATCGGCCGGTACAGCGGGTCGCCCTTGTTCTGGCCGTCGACCACCGCGGCCATGCGGCGGAAGCTCTCGTGCACCTGCGCCGCGCTGATGACGCCGTGGTGCAGCCAGTTGGCGATGTGCTGGCTGCTGATGCGCAGCGTGGCGCGGTCTTCCATCAGGCCGACGTTGTGGATGTCGGGCACCT